>JAGHJI010000043.1 GCA_017886765.1 Eubacterium sp. | reverse complement strand
TTGTATCTTTTTTATACATAATCACCGTAATATACCAGTGACCGTTATACTCGTTATAAAACGGACGGCAGGAAACAAAGTCATATGACGGATATTTCTTTTCCCAGTACTCCCTGTCATCTACCCGCTGCTCTCCTAACTCTCTGAGCTTGCGCTCGCTCATCTGGCCGTCTTTCTTTTCTTCAATAACAGGCTTTTTCATATTCTTTGAGCATTTATACATTTTCTTTCCGGAATGGCACTTGGTCAGATACCTTGCTGCCGCCTCCGGTCCGAATCTGTACGGATCATAATTTGTGATATTACCCTTTGTGCCGTAGCTCCACAACGCTTTTAACTCACTCGCCGTCATTCCGTCGCTTGTCATAAACATATGGAAATGATAGTTTTTGCGCCCTTTCAGCAATCCGCTTTTATATGTCTTTTCCTCCACTGAATAAGCGTATCTGAAATTTGTATTGCTCAGCCCTTTCTTTTTCCGGTGATATTTGACTCTGTTTATGTAGTTGACAATGTCCTTCATCGCATTTTCGTATGTAAGAGGCGCAAACTCCGGCTGATAATCAAAGGTGGCATAAAAGTCTTTTTCATCGAAATTGGTATTGATCATTCTCACAAAGTTTTTAATCGACTTTGCTCTGTTCTCCTCTCTCATCTTTTCTTTCGATTTCTGAGACTTCGGAGCTTCAGCAATTCTGTATCCGCTCTTTTCATGAGTTGGGAAATATGAGACCTCAAGCATCTTTCCGCATCTCATTACCTGCTTTCTTATCTTTGCCACCTTTTACACCTCTCTTTATGCTCTCTTATTGTCTTGTTATTAATTCATTGATTTATTACTGCACATTACAAGCCCGTAAGCCAGCGTTGCACTGGCTTCGTTTTTTATATTTATTACATTATATATAAGTGATCAGAATGTAACCGCTATGTTCAATACTGCTGCCGCCAGCCAGTATATCAGCTTTTTGTAATCGCCTGCTGCTGCGTACACGATTCCGGCGCCGATGTCCAAGGCTATGAGCGGTAATGGAAATATGTATTCTTTTTTCATTGCTTTTTCTCCTTGTCTCCGAAAGAACAAAAGTCTATCAAAGATACATTCCGATGTAAGAGATTACAATATGGATTTTTCAGTTCTTTACCCGCGCAATATTTACATTCCACGCAACATGTTGAATTTTCTGGAATATTAAATGCTAATTTAATAACATCCGAATCATACATGTTCATAATATTTTGCTTAGCGATATCTAAATTGTTTATGGCAAATCTTTTTAAAGTCTTTGATAGTTCTTTGTAATCCATTATTTTTCTCTCAACTCCTCCAACTTCTTTTCCGCTTCTTCACGGGTGAGAAAGACTGTTTTGCCGATTGCGTTTTTGTCAAAAGCAACACCGTCTGTATCAAAGATGATGTTTTTAATCCTGCTTTGATAGATTCGCATTCTATCTGCCTGATAAACCGTATCCCCTACCTTGCAGGGCAGTTCAATGAGCTTTCCCTCTTCGAGCTTTTCAAGCGTATCAATAGCTATTGTCAACGCTTCTACATCCGTTTCACAGTCATCATCATAAATTCTTAAATCTTTGAGAATTTCAATTGCTTCCTTAATGGTCATTGCTTATACCTCCTCAACATAGCACCAAGATTGCGGTGGTCTTTTAATTGGTACTTTCTTTGGTCTATCCTCAAAAACCCAACCAAAAACATTATCATATGTATTATCGTGTTTATAAAACTCGCTCAGCTCTTTTGGTTTATCGTAAATAACAAGGTCTGATATGTGCCAGCCAAATATACCGAACTTACCTGGCGAAAGTTCATAGTCTTTTATTTCGCCTTTTGTTAAGCAAGACAGCCGTGTCATATCTTCGTCAGAAATATCAACGCCATCTTTAATATCGCAAGTGGTATATTGATAAATTTTATCACACACAAACTCTCCTATGACTTTGCCGCATCCTTCATACTCATAGTAGTCAAGAACTCCGCCACCCTGTTCCTTTGGAATATCAATTATCTTAGATACTTCCTTACCTTTACACTCGTAAATTAAACACTTAAACGGTGTTTCAATCTTCGGTCTTGTTTTCCTGACTTCAATTTTTTTCTTATCGCTTGCGATAAGTTCACAGTGTTTCGATTTTATACTGAGCATTACTGCTTTCATATTTCATCACTCCTATCTAAAGCCTGTCCGCAGTTAGGGCAATGTTCGAAATCATCATAATCGACTTCATAATCTTTACATCCGCAATTTGAGCAAATCCAAGTGTCATAAATTAAATTTCCCTCATCGTCGTAACCGTTTCTTGTGGCTTTCAATACATTCAGTTAGTGTCGTTTTGTTTGTTACCCCTTTTTTTATATTTCAACAGATAATAGGTCAATTTGTAAAAGTTCTAATTTGTTTGTTGCAGCAAGCAAACTGCCTGCCCATTGACTTATATTTTCATTTCCATTTTCGTATTTTCTTGTTTCAATAAAAATTTCGTGTCCTCTGCATTCAACAAAAGCAACGCCGTTTTTTATGTCAGCCCTAAAGCTGTGCATATCAGGCTCATAATGTTTTCTATTGCATTTTAGCAATAATTTATAAATCTTATCTTGATATGTCATTTCAATCCCTCCAACGCTTTCTCTGCTTCTTCTTTGGTAAGAAATACGGTTTTACCAAAGTCATCAACACCATCAAATGTAGTCCATGCATTTTCATTATTACATACATCAATTTGTGGAACGCCTTTTTGACCTATTGTTATCTGGTCAACGATACCTTTTATTACTTCATTAACATATACTTTTGTTTTATGCCTTTCGTAATGCCCACCAAGATAATATACCGTATCCCCTACCTTGCAGGGCAGTTCAATAAGCGTACCGTTTTCAAGTTTATCTTCGTACAGTTTCAACCTTGCTCTTAATTCAGCAGCCTGTACTGCACAATAATACAGAATTGCAAAATCATCGTCACAATTATGAAACAATCCGTCTTCCATTATGAATTCCGGTGAAAAATTATAACCTTTTGCTTTAGCCAGATCAGAAACATATTCGCATAAATCAACATCATTTTTACCGCCGGCATATGAAAGATGTGCTCTGTTATTCTTTGCGTATGCATAATTCATCAGTCTTTCAAAATTTCTTTTAGGATTATCAGTTGTCAATCTTTTAAGTTCCTTACAATTCATTGCTTATCCCTCCAGCTCTACTTTCTTAACACGGTTTAAAATGCAGTTTTCGCATTCGTCGTCAATCGCTTCTTTAGTATAGATAGCAAATTGTTTATGCTTGCATATCTCATCGCAGACCTTTTCCTTGAATTTCTCTGTCGGGTCTTCTTTCAACAGAGATTTTTTCACCGGTTCTCTGTATCCGTTCGCTAAGCCCATGCACATTTTTGTCACTCTCCTTCTTGTAATAGAAATCCACTTTGATAATTAGTTTTTATGCATTCTTTACAATATTTAATGATTCTATTTGTACAACTTTGGTAACGCACAAAATTCAGCAAATAATATTGTTTATTGTGCCAATTGCAACATTTTTCCAATATGTTAAAATTATTTTGATAAAAAGAATGAAAGCTTATTATGAGTAATGATTTAGCTTTTCACAATAATTTTGAAAAATTAAACCATCAGATTTTATCGAGAGTTTCATCTAATAATCCTGTGATAAGCTTCATCGAAGATTTTATATCCGAATCGGTTAAACTCATACACGTTTTCATCAAGCTCCTTTCAATTTGCACATTTAAACATTAAGCGTCAATCTGCATTTCATTCTTCCGGTATAATATATTAAATAAATAAAAAGAAAAGGAAGTGATTTTTTGAACTCTGTTTATACGGTTAATGGATGGGTATTTTCAAAAGTTAGAGAAGACTCAAATGGTAACTCTTACTATAATATTTTTCATCCTTCAGGTAGAATGTGGGACCATAGTCACCTTTTTTCATCATATGGACAAATGGTTGATTATGTACGTAACCGGTAATTTTTCTACATATGGTTCTGGCGGTGAAGACGCTTTCCATGAGCAGCAGTGATTACCTGCTGCTTTTTTGTTTTTAAATACTTTCAATAATAGAATTCAATGTGCTTTTCATTACGGATGAAAGCTTTTCAGCCTGCTGCTCATCTTTGGAAGCGATCTTGTCAAGGTGTTTCTTAATATCGTTTGCAGTCGACTGCAAACTCGTAAACAGAAAACGAATAGCGGTTACATCTTCATCCGCGTTTGCTGCTTTTGCGGATTTGAGCGCCTCCTGTAATTTTTCCTCGGAGATCTGTTTTTCTTTAATCAACTGGTCTATTTTTTTGTTGGCTGTCTCAAGCGCGTTCTCTTTTGCCGCCTTGATCTCTTTTTCCTTGCTGTCAGTCACTTCCTTGACCTTGGCTTTCTGTTCTTTTACCTGGGCTTTTAACTTTTCAATTGTCTGCGCGTCCTCCGCTTTTGATTGTCTGACCGCCTCATCAACGGCGGCCTTTATCATTTCCGGATCAGGCTCAACCGTTGCAACAGCGTCCACACTCTCTTCCAGAGTGGAATCCACCATGCTGTCCTGCATATCCTTGATTTGCTGCGTCAGTTCCTCGCTTTCCTTGTTTGCGCTTTCAAGGTCAAAGCTCAGCTGCTCGATCCGGTTCTTGTATTCCTCAACCTGTTTCTTAAGCTCCCTGGTTGACATTTCCTCCACGTCGTTTTCCGCAAGAAATTCATCTCTTTCATAAGAAGATATCTGGGATATGAGCTCCAGCTTTGTGATTCCGATATGCGCGTTTTCCTCCATATAATTTTCACCGAGCTTTTCATACGCCGCTATGTAGGAATAGGCCTGGCGCTGTTTAATGCCGCAGGCCTGCTCGGAATAATCTTCGAACGTGTCATACCCCAGCTCTGTATACAGCGCACGGTCACGCATTTCCTTAAGGTCCTTGCACATATCAATAAGGGCGGTCTGTACGATCTTGCCGTTTGCCAGTATTCTGTTATGTACGACATAGGCTTCTTCTCTTTTGGTAATATAATTTTCCATTATGCTGCCTCTTCTTTCTTCTTTTTATTTTTGTTTGTATTTAAAAATGCTTTCCATTTTTCGATAAATGCTCTGATCTCAGCAGTTGTTGAACAATTCCTCAATCCTCTGCACTGAATCACCATACCGTTGTTATACTCCACAGTGTAAAACGGCTTGTCCGGCTCCGATACTTTTCTTATGAAAAGAATATCCGTCTTTCCGCCGATATACATGTCGGCGTAATTAGAATACACACAGTGATGAAGCGTTGTGCCCTCTTTGCAAAGATCCTCATAATCTTCTGCCGGTCTGATAAGAAAAGTGCCGTCTGTATAAGAGTATTTCTTTTGGAGTTTTGAAAGCCTTTTTGAAAAGCGTTTTAGCTTTTGGGCATTCTCTCTGGCTTTTTCCTCTGCCGCTTTCCTGTTCAGCAGCTCGGTCAGCTCCTGATGCGCCTGAAAGACATTTGCCGGCATCACTATGTTTTTATCCGCCAGGTCATAGCCCAGCTGTTTGCACTGGTCTATGTAGTCACGGTAATTTTCAAAAAACATATATTCATCACTTGCATAACTGTATCTGCACTGACAAAGGGCACCCTGCTTTTTTACATATGTGCGCAGCTTTTGTATGCCGATGAAACGCATTAGTATCTGTATCAGTTTTAAATCACACCAGTGATTGGAAAGAAACGAGAAAGTTTCCCTGCTGAACTTGATTTTGTTTTTCATGATCAGCTGCATTGCCATAATATCGGATTTACAAAGCATCATATTCAGAGATTTAAGATACTTTATATGCTGCTTGTCAAGGCGCAAAGCGCCGCATACGGTCGTTGCTTTGAAATTTAAAACGCCCCTCATGCCGCCGTACAAATAGCTTCTCAATATGTCCTCAAAGCCTTCTTTCATCAGCTTTTCGGTAATTTCGGGATAGGAACAGTACATTTTCAGGTACCTGTACATATCCACGGCATCCGAATCTGCCATATATTCCATAAGACAGCTGTATTTCAAATTGCTTTTCAGCAACGCCTTTTCAAGCTCAAAGCACTTGATACCCTCGTATTTCTCCTGGCGTTGGTCATTCGGATGTTTCACCGTCTGTTGATTTGTAAAGCAAAGCTGTGATGTGTTTCTGTCTTCCAAATAGACATAATCATTAAAGTAACTGTGCATAATGTGAAAGTATCTGTGTATATCAAAATATCCGATCTGATAACAGTGCCAATGCGGCGCTTTTACATGAATGTCGTTTTTATAATCATACGTAAAGTAATACACATATACGATCAAAGCGCCGTCCTTATCCACAGAAAACTCTGCAACATCGGCATGTGTGACCGGTCTGGATATCCCGGCGTATCTCTTCGTCACCTTTCTGCCGCAGCATGGGCATATTACCTTTTCGTTATACTTGGCATAAAGGACATCCACATCATTATCCGTATAGGTTCTTTTGTCTTCTATCTCCAGCGGAAAATCTTTTTGACAGTACGTACAGTAGCCAAAGCGCTTTCTGCCTACCTTATACTGAAAAAGAATATGCGCGTTCTTTAACAGTACGTCATGAACATATTTTTTCAGCCTCTTTGAAGGCGTCGCCTTTTTCTTTATTCTTTTATAGATTGTTTCGGCTTCTTTTGTTGTGAGAATATTCTTTTTCTTCATATTCCCACCGCCTTAAATAAAATCAAGCAGATCGATGATCTTATTTTCCTTGCAGTCGACTGCAAAACCGTAATATTCTTTCGCCCAGCCGTAGACCGTATCGTCGGCGATCATGGCAACGCCGTTTGACGCCTGCTTCTTTGCCTTCGACTTTATACTTTCAAGGCAGGCTTTTAATGTTTTCTTATCATCAAGAACCTTTTGGGCGTTTTCATCCGTATTCAGATATGTATCAATAATGTGCGATACAATGATCCTGGCGTTGGTATCATTGAGTTTTTCCGCCTCTTCATCAATCTTATGTATTGCCTGTTGTATTTTTTTTGTCATTGCTTTTCTCCTTTATTTCGTCGATCAGTTTTCCGATAAAGGCATACACTGCCTTTTTTGTTTTCAGATTTTCATAGACCGGAGCAAGCAGTTCCATCAGCTTTGCCTTTTTCTCCTTTTTCAGCTGGGAATGAATAAAGCCGGCGTACTGCTCCACACATTTGACATTGTATAAACCGGTGGATATTACACTGCGCTCATTCATCTGAAGCGTTACCGAAGTCTCAAACCGGCGCATTTGCGAATTATAGAAATCCGTAATTTGAACCAGCTTAAACTCTTTACCGATCAGAGAATCCATATCACTGTCATGAGAGCCGGTGAAAACACACGGTAAACGGAATTTGAAAAGGATCTCCGCTTCGTCTCTGGTCATTGTTTCATTCTCTCCCCCGGTTTAAGATTGAGGTACTGCTCTAATACGCTGATTGCCTCATCTGCTGAATAGCATATTACAGCGCAATTCCCCCATTTATTCAGCCTGGCGATCCAGTCCTTCTGCTCCTTACCGGCTCTGCTCCGGCGGTCCCTTTTCATTTCAATATGTAAGGAATGATAGGCGCCTTTCGCGCAGTTCAGGCTTAGGTCCGGAAAGCCCTTTGACATACCGATACTCTTGAGCATGGCGCCGTTTGAAACACTCCGTTTTCCCTCATTTACGGTATGGTGCAGCGTTTCAAGTTCCGGGTACCTTCCCCTATTCCATAAACTCCATTCTATGACCGCCTGCTGCTCGCTCGTTTCTGTTCTGTTGTTCATATCGCACCTCAGCATATATCCGTATTGTCCATGGCATCGGCCATAACTTTTTTCAAATCGTATGAAGGCTTGCTCTGTAACTTGCCTTTGCGTGCGCTTTCTCTGCGCTCCTCACGCTCGCGGATCTCTTTTTCACGCGCTTTCTTCCTTTTGAGCTCACGTGTGATCCATTGACATACAACGGCATAATGGTTTTTGTAGCGTTTTGCCTTTTTGGGCTCGATTTCTATATATCTGCTCAGCGCCTCTATGGCGTCTGAATACTCTCTCGGATATTTGCTTTTCAGCTTTTCCAGATCCTCCGGCGCAATAAACACATTTTTGAATTCGCCTATGCCCTGCTTTTCCTTTTTCCACTTTACTTTGGGCAGTTCATAAACATCCTCTTCAACAACGGCTATTTTGTCATCGCACTCATATGTAATCTTAAGGTGATGCTTAGGCTTTTCCTTATAGTTGTCACACGCAACAACATTCCTGGTAATGTCGTCCAGTTGGATTTTGTCAAAATCCGTATCACATTTATCCATGCCTTTGCTCTGACAAGTAGCGCATAAATCGTTAAACATTTCCATTTTTTCTGCTCCTTTACTTGACAAAAGCAAATCTGTACGATACAATAAATTTGCGTTTAGGTTATCGTACAGATAGCTTTGCAGTCGGTGCTTTCGCCGGCTGCTTTTTTTATTTCATAATTTCCTTGATTATTAAGTCCTGATATGTATTTCTCATATCGTCCGCTGTCTGCTGCTTGTCCGCGTCGTCCATATGCCGCAGGCGTTTTCTTTTTCTGTTCAGCCGTCTCTGTTCCTGCAGATCAATGAGTGTCATTCCAAGAAATGTGCCCGCTACCCCTGCAAGGAAGATCATCGGCGGCACGATCCAGAATTCCACAGACTGCAATCCGGCTCCTGCAACGCAGCAGAGAAACCCCAGCACTACGCATATTCTTCCGATTACTTTCATTCTTTCACCTCCGCTCTATTTTGTTCTTCTTTCCATGTTATACATCAGAAAAGCTAATTTATTGACCTTAGCGCCTTTGCCTACTTCCAGCTTTGGAAAATCAGGTCTGTTCATATAGTTCTGAGCTTCCTTTAATGAGCATTTCAAAAGTTCTGAAACCTCATCGGACGTCAGGTACATTTGCGCGTCGTCACATTCTTTAAGCTCGTGGAGCAAATTAAGCAACTGCTGTACTTTGCTGATTTCTTCATCTATAGCGGTCTGAAAGCCGGGCATCTGATTCATTTGTATAGCCATGTTCTCACCTTCTTTCTTTTTATACCAACCCTTAGTTAAACAGCAGAGGCGCTGCGGAATTGAGTTCGGATAGGCGCAGCTGTGTACTCGCAAGTTTGTTCGGTAAGGTTGTCCGTACACTTTTCCCCTGCTGCTTAGTTAAGGGCTGGTGGGTTTTGACTTTTACATTTTTCACTGTTATACTTTTTGTGAAAGGTGGTTTTAATATGATTGCTGATGAAGACAATTATCCGTCAATATATGATGAAGGAGAAAGTCCTTCAGAGTTGTTAACTTCAATTAATGAAAAAATAAACAAACAAGATGATATAATCGCAAATCAAACGAAAATAATAGATCAGTTATCCAAACAAATTGCTTTGGCTGAGCAAAATGCTTTAAGTTCACAAAAAGAATCAAAAAAGGCTTATAGACAAAGTATTATTGCAAATGCAATCAGCGCAATTTCTTTAGCTATTGCGATAATCACATTTATAAAATCTTTATAACGATTACTATTAAAGCAATCGCTACTAAAGCCATCGTTATACTGGTTAACAAATTAAATGCCATTTCCATCTTGTCGGAATCTTTTGAATATCTTTTCATTTGTTCATTTTCCTTAATCTGTCGCTCAAGCTCAGATATCATCTTTTTCTGCTCAGAAATGATTTTGTCATATTCCTCTTCTGTCATGTTGCCTCCTTTTAATTTACATTAACATCCTTTAAGTTGTTTATTACACAACTTTTTAGTCAAA
The DNA here is from genome assembly GCA_017886765.1 of Eubacterium sp. Taxonomy (GTDB): domain Bacteria; phylum Bacillota; class Clostridia; order Oscillospirales; family Acutalibacteraceae; genus Eubacterium_R. The sequence goes on along the minus strand of JAGHJI010000043.1, from coordinate 20,544 downwards.
AAAATATTTATTAATTTTTTCTTGAATGTTCAGAATTCGAGATATTTTCTCAATTTCATCTTGTTTAAATCCTCTCCGACCACATACCTTATCATTTAGCGAAGATAAAGAGATTCCAAGCATTTTAGCTACATCGGATTGAGTATATCCGCATTCAACAATTTTAGCTTTTAAAAGATTGACATTAGTCATTAAATCAACTCCTTATATGTTGTATGTCACACAACTTTCATTAATACAATATCACTGTTTTGTTGTCTTGTCAACAACTTTTTAAAAATTTTTTCTAAAAAATTGACAATTACGCCACTTTATGATATTGTATTTTTGGTGAGGATATTATGACAATATTTGAACGAATAAAAAAGTTAAGAAAAGAAAAAGGACTAACACAAACAGATCTTGCTAAGGCAATAGGATATAAAGATAAAAGTGTTATCTCCCACATTGAAAGAGGAGAACAAAACTTATACCAAGACAAAATACAAGCTATTGCCGATGCTCTTGATGTTAGTCCGGGATATTTAATTAATGGTATTGAAGAAAAAGACGAAAAATTAAACAAATTAATAGAGCTTTTTAATCAACTCAGTGATGAGAATAAAAATAAATTAATTGAATTAGCCGAATTATATAATAAATCTAATTAATATTTTCTAATTCCTCAATTTTTAATTTAATTGCTTCTTCAAGTAATTCATTTAACTGTTTATCAGTTAAATGACTAATTACCTCTATAAAATAATCGAGTTTTTCGTGTGAAGTCTCATTTGCCTTTTTCATTATGTAAACCTCCTCGAACTTTTGTTCTATGTTTATGTTATAGCACAAAAACAATTCCTTGTCACCTGCTTTTCTTAATTGAGTCCAAAATTTTGGACTCTATCAAGAAATTATATTTTTTTCTTGACAAGATTTTCGCTTTCATAAATACAGTAACAAAAATTTCCGGAAGTAACATATTTGTTCCATATATGGAACAAAGCTCTATATTTCCATATAAAACAGGTCATACGGAGAGCATTCCAGGGCAACGGCCAGTCGGCATATTGTTTTTATTGAAGGATTAGCAATACCGTTTTCGATTCTGTTTATTGTTGCTTTTCCGATACCGGTCAGCTCCTCCAACTGTCTGATTGTTAACTTTCTTTCTGTTCTAATTTCATAAAGTTTATATATAATTTTCAATCATATCACCGTTAATATTCTCCCTGCTGCAAGCGAGAATATAAGTTGGGATAAATATATTTTGTTACTTGTTGCATTTTACATAACTTAAATTTTGAAAGCAGACATATATTATTTAAAAATTCGGATATAAAATCTTATAAAGATTTTGTTTAATAACACATATTAAAGGAGAGTCATTATGAAAAAGAAAGTGGTTTTAACCGTCGTTGCTATTGTTGCACTAATAATGGTATTTGCGGTTGTTTATGCTCTTGTTTCAAATTCTGAGGGAGTGCAGGAATCGTTAACAGAGACCGAATCGCAAAGCGTATCCGACACCGTACCTGATACCGGTGAAACGTCAAGCGTTCTTACGTCCGATATGCCAATCATATCTGGCTCTAACGCTTATGACTTCACGGAGAGCCTTGAGCAAAACGGTATGCCCGAAGCTGAACGTACATCTACAACGGACGGTTACTCGTTCTCTTCTGTTGATGCAGACTACAGTTATACCATTGAAACTGACACAGAATATCAAATCAGTTACGGAAGATTTATGGTTTTAAGCGAAGATAATGGATTTTTAGGATTTTGCGCGTCGTTTCCTTGCGATGCGAATAGCGGAACAGAGGCTCAAAGTTGGGTTAATAATCATATCGGAGAAGAAACCAGTACCACAATCGGAAATGCTGAATTTATACTTTCTAACGGAACGCAAGGACCGATTCTTGAAATAAAAGCTATTGGCAGAGATGATTATGTTCAGAATCAAATAGCAAGCGAAAATTAATTTTATTTATTGCATAAAAATAAACCCCTCGGCTGTTGGAGCAGCCAAGGGGCTATAAATAGCAGTGTTGTGATGTACAACCCTACCGAACAATAGGTATTGTATCACACTCTGCTTCAAAAATCAAGCAGGGTTTTTTATGCCCTTTTTTAGGAGTGTGTAAAATGGGAAAGACTAAAAAAAGAGGTAACGGCGAAGGATCGTATTATTACAACGAAAAGCGGAAGTGCTGGATAGGTCAAAAGGTATTTGGTACTAAAGCAGACGGAAAGCCTAACCGCGTTACTCGTTACGGCAAGACAAAAAAACAATGCCAGGAAAAAATCGCAAAATATGAACTGGAATATAAAAACGGTGTATGCATTGAATCATCAAAAATAACCGTACATGACATCATTAAAATGAAAATCGATGATGATTTCAAGTCAAATCTTATTAACGCAAATTCATACACAAGAAGAAATGATACGCTTAATATAATTGATAATTACGGTCTGGGAGCTGTCAGAATTCAGAAGCTGAACGAAACAACACTTAAAAAGTTTTTTCAATCAATAACCATATATTCAAATTCTTGCATCAGGAAAGTTTATAACGCTGTAAAAAAATGCTGTACTTATGCTGTCAAAAAGAAATTGATTGCCGAAAATCCGTTTGACGACATCATCAGACCTAATTCAGACAAAAGCGATAAAAAGATTTCTTCCCTGACCATTGATGAGCAAAAGAAATTTATTGATGTGCTGAACAATCAGGAAATTAACAACAGATACAGATATCAATATCTGATTATGCTCTGCACCGGAATGAGAATGGGTGAAATCAACGCTTTAACCTTAAAAGATATCAATTTCACATTCAAAACAATAAATATAAACAAAACAATATCAAAGGACGAAAAGGACCGTCCTATACTCGGAGAACAGACAAAGACCGATGCCGGTATGCGACTTATTGAAATGACAAGTACGGTGTACAGCCTGCTGCAGGAATATATCAATACAAAATATGTCGACAATAAAGAACAGCTTTTATTCTATGATGAACAGCATTGTTACATATCCACAAATCAGGTCAATTCAAATTTTAAAAGACTGATTGTGAAATACGGCATTATTCCCACATATACGGAATTCAGACCGTTGTCTGAAAAGCGAAGAAAAAAGATTGCTTATAAGAAATATTCTTATTATAAAATAACCCCGGACGGCTATAAGGCATTGCCGAAGGATGCACCGAAGGACTGGGAAACGAATTTCGGAAATTATTATTATAAAGCAATCTTGGCGGATAAAGAATATAATCAGCATATGCTCCGTCATACATTCGCCACAAGATGTATTGAAAACGGCGTTGATTATAAAACTTTATCAGAGATTCTCGGACATTCTGATATAAGTATAACACTGAATACATACTGTGATGTTATAGGCCAGTTCAAAAAAGAGCAGTTTTCTAAGATTGAGAAAAGCCAGCAGCAATTCAATATACTTGGTACTGCAGTTGACTGCAACAATGACTGCAGTAAAAAAGCATTTTAAATCACAAAAAGCATCGCTGAAAATTTCAACGGTGCTTAATTTTTGCCTTAACAACGGTATTTGTGATATTTTTAAAGACGTTCGGAAAATTCCAAACGCCTTTATTTTATGGTCGAGGTGACAGGACTTGAACCTGCGGCATCCTGCTCCCAAAGCAGGCACTCTAGCCAAACTGAGTTACACCTCGATAGTCATTAGCGAGCACCCGTTAGGATACTCGCTAATCTGGTGGAGGAGGGTGGATTCGAACCACCGAAGTCACTGACGACAGATTTACAGTCTGTTCCCTTTGGCCGCTCGGGAACTCCTCCGTATTCAAGCTGACGCATCTACTAACGCGGCAGCTGTTGGAGCTGGTGAACGGACTCGAACCCCTGACCTGCTGATTACAAATCAGCTGCTCTACCAACTGAGCTACACCAGCGCATATTCAATGCTTTAATACTATATCATAAGTTAAATACTTAGTCAAGTATTTTTTTCAAATTATTTGCCCCAATTGCTTATTACGTCCGCTATCATACCCGGATCTTTTGTGGTGATATTATCCGGTTTGATGGCGAGCATTTTTTTTGCCCTTCTCTGTGTATCGATGGTCCATACGGAGAGTTTATAACCCTTTTTGTGAAGCAGGTTTGAAAGCTGGGCGCTGGCGTATTTATAATTGCAGTTTATTCCCACGGCACCGGTTTCCTCAAGGATGTCAATCAGCTTTGTTCTGTAATCATCGAAGAAAATTTTGGTTCTTGAGGGCATACAATTCAGGTAATAATCCATATTTGCGCAATCAGATTCCCTGACCGCATCCACATTCATTGTTTCTATACCCGTCAGAAAAGACCGCTCAACAAGATTATATTCTATAAGAAGACGATAGAGATTGTTCAGCACCCGTGTTTCCTTAATATCCAGATTGATCATGATATCCGTATCTTTAAGAAGGATCAGCGCATCTTCCAGCTCCGTACCGTCATTATTGGTCACAACGATATCATGGCTCATAACAACGGTCTGGTCCGGACGCTGACGGATATCAAGCTCAACGATCTGCGCATGGTTATCAATAGCAGCCTGCACGGACTCCACCGTGTTCATCTGGGTATTATACGCTCCGGTGTGTGCCGTTATGGTAAAATTATCCACAAAGCTCAGCTCCCTTTCATCATATGATTTTGTCACGGCATAGTCGGCAACGCCGATAACCATAACTACGGAAACAACAAAAGCGAATATCTGATATGATATATGCTTAAACCAAGTAGGCGTCATATTCCTTTTCAGGAATTTTTTAAACTTAACCCATTTTGACATTTTTTCAGCCATATCATATCCACACCTAAAATCATTATAAAGGGCAATGGCAACCTTCCTTTGGATGTCATTGCCCCTTTAAGTAAAAACCAGTTTTAATCCTGAGAAACGCTGCCGGAGTAGTTCGGAGCTTCCTTAGTAATTGAAACATCGTGAGGATGGCTCTCTACCAAGCCCGCGCCTGTAATTTTAATAAACTTTGCTTTGGTACGCAGTTCCTCAATCGTGTGACAGCCGCAATAGCCCATACCTGAACGCAGGCCGCCCATCATCTGATAAACGGTGTCAGCCAGAACGCCCTTATAAGGAACACGGCCTTCAACACCTTCGGGAACAAATTTTTTGGAGCCCTTCTGGAAATATCTGTCCGCGCTGCCCTGACTCATTGCTCCCAGAGAGCCCATACCGCGGTACACCTTAAACTGGCGTCCCTGATAGATTTCTGTACCTCCCGGTGACTCCTCACAGCCCGCTACAAGCGAACCGACCATGACTACCGAGCCGCCGGCCGCAATTGCCTTGACAATTTCACCGCTGTATTTTATACCGCCGTCCGCGATAACCGGAATGCCGTACTTATCGGCTCTTTCAGCGGAATCATATATTGCCGTGATCTGCGGCACACCGATACCGGCAACGACACGCGTGGTGCATATGGAGCCGGGACCTATACCCACTTTAACCGCGTCAGCGCCTGCTTTGATTAGGGCTTCCGTGGCGTCGGCAGTGGCCACATTACCGGCGATGAGCGAAATTTCAGGGAAAGCATTTTTTATCTTTTCAATGGACTTCATAATATTCATGCTGTGTCCGTGAGCGGAGTCCAGGACAAAGGCGTCAACTCCCGCATCTACCAGCGCTTTGGCACGGACAAGAACGTCGTCGGTCACGCCCAGAGCGGCGGCGCAGAGAAGTCTGCCTTCCTTATCCCTTGCCGTATTTGGATATTTAACACTCTTTTCGATATCCTTAATCGTTACAAGACCGGTAAGCTTTCCGTCTTCATCAATAAGGGGCAGCTTTTCGACCTTGGAAGCCATAAGGATTTTTTTCGCATCCTCAAGGGTGGTGCCTTTTTTGGCTGTAACCAATTGGTCTTTAGGCGTCATTACCGTTGAGATTTTAACGCTGTAATCCGTCATAAATCTCATATCACGGTTTGTAAGTATACCCACTAAAGTCCCATCATCCTCACAGATCGGTACGCCGCTGATATGATACTTGTTCATAAGCTCCTCAGCATCCGACGCAAGATGGTCCGGAGAAAGGAAAAACGGATTTGTAATGACACCGTTTTCAGATCTCTTTACCTTGTCTACCTCGGTAGCCTGGTCTTCTATCGGCATATTCTTATGAATAACGCCGATACCGCCCTCACGCGCAATGGCAATCGCCATACGTGATTCCGTAACAGTATCCATCGCCGCTGTCATAAGCGGGATATTCAGGGTAATATCCTTTGTCAGCTTTGTCTGAAGCTGCACCTTGTCGGGTGTAACGTCAGACTCGGCAGGGATAAGAAGAACGTCGTCAAAGGTCAGTCCCTCTTTTACAAACTTAGCACCGTATTCGCTCATAAATCCGCCTCCGTTTTCATTATTAAATATATAGTATTTTCAAATATATTTTTACTATAATACCACTTTTTATATCCGTGTTCAAGTATTTATTGCATTAATTTTTCACTTTACGGGCAATGGCTTCCGCCGTCTGCTGAACCGTATTGTTGTTACAGTCTATGACTTCGTCCGCCCACTTTTTATAAAGCGGCAGCCGTTCATCGAACATATCCCTTAAAGTCTCACCGTTTTTTATCAGCACACCGCGGGTTGAAAGATTACTTATTCTGCCGCGCATATGCTCGTAATCAATATTAAGGAAGATGATTTTTCCAAGGCTTTTCAAGTGCTCCATCGCCTTTTGGGAATAAACCACAGAGCCGCCCGTAGCGATAACCGTTCCCTGAATATCCAGGCTGAGTATGGCTTTTTCCTCAGCCTTTTCAAAGTATTCAATACCCTTGGAATCTATAATATCCTGAAGACTGACGCCCTCCAGATTCTGGATAAGCAGGTCCGTATCAAAAAAATTTTTAAGCAGCAGTTTCGCGGCCACAACGCCGCAGGTCGATTTCCCGCTGCCGGGCATTCCGATTAATATAACATTCGATCTCACTGTTTCACTCCGGTCTTTTTGCATATTTCAGACAGTTTGCACTGGTCGCAAAGGGGCTTTCTTGCCGAACAGGTATCCCTGCCGAACAGAACGATCCTGTGGCAGAAATCGGCGCCTTCGTCGGCGGGTACGATTTTCTTCAGCGCAAATTCAATCTTTTTCGGGTCTTTATTATTCACCAGACCCAAACGGTTGGAGATTCTTATCATATGCGTATCAACCACAATACTCTCTTTGCCGTAAACATCCCCGACAATCAGATTTGCTGTTTTTCTGCCCACGCCCGGGAGGGTAATCAAATCGTCTATATTATCCGGCACTCTGCCGCCGAATTTATCCCTTATCAGCTGCGCCATACCGATGATGGATTCCGCCTTGCTTTTATAAAAGCCGCAGCTATGTATCAAATTTTCAATATCCTTTATATCGGCATTGCAATAATCGTCCAGCGTTTTATATTTTTCAAAAAGCGCCGGGGTGACCATATTTACCCTAGCGTCCGTACACTGGGCGGACAGCCTCACCGCCACCAGAAGCTCAAAGGGATTTGAGGCGTTCAGAGAGCACAGCGCGTCGGGATAAAGCGCCTTAAGGATTTCAATAGCTTTTAATACTCTTTCCTTTTTAGTCATTGCGTTTTCCTTTCACCTTTTCCCAGTAGGCTTTAAAGGCCTGTTCATTTTTATTCGGTCCGTAAGTATAATATTTTTTATCCTTAAGTATATCCGGCAGATACTGCTGGGCAGTCCAGTGGTTCTCAAAATCATGGGGATAAAGATAAAACTGCCCCTTTACTTCCGCATCCTCTCCGTCGTAATGTTTATTCTGAAGCTGGCGCGGAATCGGTCCGTACTTGCCACCTTTCACGTCAGCGATCGCCGAGTCGATCGCCATGCAGCCTGAATTGCTCTTAGGCGCGGTTGCCACAAGCACCACTGCGTCAGCGAGGGGTATGCGCGCCTCCGGCAGGCCCACCATCAGCGCGATATCCACAGCCGACTTGACGATTGGTATGATCTGTGGATAAGCAAGCCCCACATCCTCACAGGCGCACACAACCAGACGGCGGCACGCGGACGGCAGGTCCCCGGCCTCAAGCAGTCTTGCCAGGTAATGAAGCGCTGCGTCCGGGTCTGAACCGCGCATACTTTTCTGATAGGCGGAGATAATGTCGTAATGCTCGTCGCCCTCACGGTCATAGCGTACGGAGCTTTTCTGTATGAGTTCCTGCGCCGTCTGAAGTGAGATGTTTTTTTCTCCGTTCTCCGTCACGGAGGCGAAAAAGCAGTTTTCCACACAGTTGAGCGCTTTTCTGACGTCGCCGCCGCAGCCTCTGGCGATTTTTTCACACACGCCGTCTTCTATGCTGAGTTTCACCTGATATTCATTTGACAAATAGTCAAATCCCCTTTTGACTGCCGGTACGATCTCGTCACTCTCTATGGACTTAAACTCAAAAACCGTTGAACGGGAAAGTATGGCGGGATAGATATAAAAATACGGATTCTCCGTAGTTGAGGCGATTAGGGTTATCTTACCGTTTTCAATAAACTCCAGAAGGCTCTGCTGCTGGCGCTTGTTGAAATACTGAATCTCGTCAAGATAAAGCAGTATGCCGTTTGGCGCCGTAAAAGTATCTATTTCCGCAACAATATCCTTTATATCCTGTGTCGAGGCCGTAGTGCCGTTGAGCTTACGCAGGCTTCTGTTGGTGGCACCGGCAATAATGGAAGCAACGGTAGTTTTGCCCACGCCGCTGGGTCCGTAAAATATCAGATTGGGAATTTCTCCCGACATAATCAGATTGTAAAGCGCCTTGCCCTCTGCAAGCAAATGCTTCTGCCCTACCACCTCGTCAAGAGTTTTGGGCCGTATTAAATCCGCAAGCGGTTTATTCATTGCTTTTCTCCTCAGCTATTTGTCTTTCTCTCTTTGAATATATGCATCCGCAGTAATTCTGGCGGTACAGGTCAAACACCTTTGAAAGTTCGATGGAACGCTTGTATCCCTCACGTTTTTTAAAGTCCGACGGGAGCCATGCCACACCGTACTTTTTTTCGGTTTCATAGCCGATTTGGTTTATTTTCTGCGCGTTTTTCAGCGGACTGATGGAAAGGGTGGTGCAGAAATAATCAAATCCGTTGTTTTTAGCAATCTGTGCGGTCTTTTCCAGTCGCAGGCGGTAACAGCGAAAGCAGCGTTCGCCGCCCTCATGGCAGTCCTCATATCCCTTTGCTATATCAAAAAATTCACCGCTGTCATATCTGCAATCAAGAAAATCCACCTTGTTTTTTACCGGCATGCTGTTGATCAGTCTGATCTGCTCGGCTTTTCTTTTTTCATATTCAGCCTGCTCGGATATATTCGGATTATAATATAGTACGGTAATACTGAAATATTGGGACAGATATTCTATTGTATAGCTGGAGCAGGGCGCGCAACAGCTATGCAGTAAAAGAGAGGGCATAATGTCCTCTCTTTCATTTTTCATAATTATTTCATCAAGCAATTTTTGATAATTTACTTTATTCATAAACACACGAACTCGTCAGCTTAAATAGTTTTTCGGATTTGCGCGAACGCCGTCAAAACGGATCTCAAAATGGCAATGGGGTCCCGTGGAGTTGCCGGTCGAACCGCTTTTGGCAATCTGCTCTCCCTTTTCCACGCTCTGGCCTGTCGACACGAGTATGGACGAATTGTGGCCGTAAAGCGTAACCACCGAACGTCCTTTCGCGTCTGTACCGTGATAAATCATCACATAGTAGCCATAGCTGTAGTCCAGCCGTTTTACAGTAATGACAATACCTTTTTGCGCCGCTACAACCTTTGAGCCTGTAGGACACGGGAAATCAATTCCTCCGTGGAATTGACCGGACGAGTAATTCGGGTATCCGGCTGAAATGCTTTTATGCCCGGGCACAGGATATACCATATTCAGCACGGCATTTGATTTTGAGTAAACCTCAGAATCGGTTATGATCGGACCGCTGCTGCTTGGTCTGTCAGACGCAACGGCAGTAGTAACCTCCTCAGGAGATTTAAGTCCGGAAATCAGCGCCTGAATTTCATTTTCAACCGCTTCTATAAGCTCGCTGTCTTCATTTCTGAATTCGGTATACTGCTTGTTCTGCGCGGTAAGCTCGGCAAACATTCTGTCGCTTTCCGCTCTGTCAGTGGCAAGAACAGCCTTTTTGGCGGCAATCTGCTCACTGTTGCTTTCAATGGTTTTCTGCTTGCCTTCAAGCGCCTTTTTCTGTTCGTCAAGAGTAGCCTTGGCAGCCTCGTACTTTGCTACCTGTTCATCCAGACCGTCCTGCTTTGTTATGATTTCCTTCGTTTGCGCCTGCACTTCTTTCAAGAGCTCCGTGTCGCTTTTTGAAACGGATTTTATCATTTCATACCGGGTCAGCAAGCTTGAAATATCCTTGCAGGTCATCAGGGCGGAAAGTATATTAAAATCACCGCTTATGTACATAACCCTCAGTCTGATGCAATACGCCTCATAAACACTCTGGAATTTTTCCTCCAGTTTTTCAAGCTCATCCTTGGTCTTGTCAACTTCTTCAGAAAGCTTTTCAAGCTCCTTTTCATTTTTTTCAATGGAGGGTAACAGCTCGTCGATCTCCGCCTGAATTTCAATATTTTGATTTTCAAGAAGGGTCAGCTGCTCGTTCATATAACCGATTTTCTGATCCAGCGTATCTATGTACTCAGCAGTACCCTTGGAATCCTTTTCCAGCTCAGCAAGCTTTTTCTCCGCTTCTTCCAGATTTTTCTGAAGCTCCGCCTGCTGTTCTTCCAGGGTTTTCTGCGCCTCCTCCTTGGTTATTGTATCATCATCTTCCTCTTGGCCGCCGGCGGTTGTGCTTTGCCTGGCAGATGTTGTCGTTGTGGCGGAAGCCGCCTTGGCATCGCTTTCATTATTATTTTCTTCTGCGAATGCAAAACTGTGCCCGAAACTGCATAAAACAAGCACGGCCGCCATGATCAGCGAAAGAAATTTAATCTTCAATTTTCAAAACCCCTTTCGCTGAAAAATTGTTCCATTCACTTAAGAAAAGTGAAATAAAAAATCAAGGAAGATAGTAGGTTGGATTTACGCAGTCATTATAACTTGCGGTAGGCGTCCTGACCTCAAAGTGACAATGCGGACCGCTGGAATTTCCCGTTGAACCGCTGTAGGCAATCAACTGCCCTTTCTTTACATACTGCCCCTCGGACACAACTCTTGAGGAATTGTGCGCGTACAGCGTATATACATTATTACCGGCGGAATCCTTCTTGTCATGGGCGATAACGATATACCGGCCATAGCTTCTGTAAGAGCCGTCGCTGTTTTTCAGATCTGTTGAAATAATAACCGTACCGGACTCAGCCGCAACCACCTTTGACCCTGATGAGCACGCAAAGTCAACGCCCGTATGCCCCACATATCCTGCGCTTCCGTAAGCAGTCGTTATTCTGGTCTGACTCGGAACGGGATACGTCATGCTCAGCCTGTTTGAAGAAGGCTGGGTCGTGGTCGGTTTGGTCGTGTTTGGCTTTGAGCCGCCGGAATCCGAAGAATCATCGTTGTCCGCCTGGGTCGTTGTAGTGGTCGTAGTCGTTGTCTGCTGCTGTTGCAGATATTTTTCAGCAGCTTCCTCGATCTGTCTGTTGATCTCGTCCAGCTCTTCCTGATCCTGATGTCTGAATTCACTGTAATTCTTCGTATCTTGCTGAAGCTGGAGGAGCAATGAATCCGCCTCGCTCTTTTCACTTTCATAGTCCGCCTGCTGGTCCTCATACGTCACCTGCTGCTTTTCCAGGCTGTCAATGGTACTGTTCAGTGTATTCTGCGTGGTCACAAGCGTTTTCTGATTATTTGAGAGGCTTGTTTCTTTATCGCTCAATTCTTTTTTTGTATTCGTCAGTTCTTTTCCCTGAGTCTGGAGTGTTTCCAGAAGCTGTTTGTCATTCCGTGAAACGCGGCGTATCATTTCCAGCCTTGTAAGGAGAGTGGAAACATCGCTACTTGTAAGCAGCGTTTCCAAAACCGTCATATTACCGCTGACATACATCGCTCTCGCCCGTTGGTAATACTGCTCAAGGGAAGAATTGAACTTTTCCTGCAATACCTCGCTCTGTTTTGAAAGCTCTTTAATATCCACCTGCAGAGAGGCAATTTCCTTTTCATTTTCTTCATACTGCCTCTGCAATGAAACGATTTCGTTTTTTGAATTTTCAATTTCCTCTTCCGCAAGAGTAAGCTGATTATTCATATACCGGATCTTTTCATCAAGGGCAGTAATATATTCCTCCGTATCCCTGGACTGAGAAGCCAGCTCGTCAAGTTTTTTATTGACCTCTTTCAGCTGCTGTTCAAGATAAGCCTGTTTTTCTTCATTTGAAAGGCTCTCATATTCCTGCGAATATTCGGCGGCGTCAGCCGTCAGCACCGCCTGAGGAACAGACGAACCTATAAAAAGGCAGAAAGCCAACAAAACCGACATCAGACTGAAAATGATCTTTGACTGTTTCATTGACTTCACTCCTATTAGTATTATTATAATATTTTAAACCTAAGTATTACAGATAACTCAGGGGATTGACCTGATTACCGTTTACGCGGACCTCAAAGTGGCAATGGGGTCCCGTGGAATTACCTGTTGAACCGCTGAGGGCTATAACCTGACCTGCGGAAACGCTCTGGCCTACGCTTACAAGTATCTGACTGTTATGGGCATAAAGCGTTGAAAGGCCGTCACCGTGGTCGATCATAACATAATAGCCGTAGCTGTAATTTAAGTACTTTACAAGTATAACCGTACCGCTTGCAGCGGCATAAATATTTGAACCCGTTGATACAGGGAAATCAATACCGCCGTGATAGCCGCCCGACGAATAGTTCGGAAAGCCGGCGGAAATGGTACGTGAATCAGTAGGATAACCCAGCTGACCTGAGCCTGAGCCGACAGACCCGCCGATTGAACCGCTGCCGCTGGACGCCGCGGCAATGGCGGCGCGAATCTCGTTTTCAACCGCTCTGAGCTGTTCCTCATTGGTTTCAATCATTTCCATGTATTCCGAAGACTGGCTTGAAAGTTCCTGCATCAGCGCATTACATTCAGCTACTTCCGCATCAAGCTCCTGTTTTGAAGCATCGATTTCATTAATGTTTTCCTGAAGTGACTGCTTATCCGTTTCGAGATTCTGCTTGTCCTCATTCAGCTCGTTTCTCTTTTGCTCAAGCTCCTGTTTCTGTTTCTCAATCTCTTCCATTTTTTTCATAAGATCGTCCAGGATAGTGCTGTCCTGTTCGGACACGGACCTTATCATCTGAGAACGGGTAAGCATAGAGCTCATATCAGGACAGGTAAGTAAAACCTCCAGAGTCGAAGCAGAGCCGGACACATACATAGCTCTGAGCCTTTGGCAATACAGCTCATAGCTTTCGTCAAATTCAGCCTGTTTCTGGTCAATTTCCGCCTGGGCTGTAACAATTTCCTTTTCAGTTGTTGCTATTTTTTCCTGAACGGCGTCGATTTCCGCCTGAAGCGCGTCACGTTCATCCTCCAGGGTATCCAGTTTGTCCTGCAGCAAATTTATTTTTGACCTTAACGCGCTTAAGTATTCCTCCGTTTCGCTTTTTTCAGCGGAAAGTTCATCCAGTTTACTCTGCGCGTCGTCGATTTTGCTTTGTATTTTTTCCTGCCTATCCCTCAGCTCCGATGTGCTTGCCGCCTGCGCCGTAGTCGCAAAGGAAAACGAAGTAACAACAAGCACAAGACACATAAGCAAGGATATAAGTTTATGATTTGATTTAAACATTACTGATCTCACTGCCTTCTTTATTAAGATATTTGCTCATCGTTACAACCGAGCCGCCCACGCCGCACAGTACGCCGATAAGAATAAATATTCCGAACATCGGAAGCGCATAATCGGTGAAATTAATTGCCGTCAGGTTCAGAGAGGAAAGCAAATCGCCGAACTGCGTAATGGCAAGCTGATAAATTCCCCAGACAAGGCCTAACGCCACCGTTCCGGAAAGGACACCCAGAATAATGCCCTCTATGACAAACGGGAATCTGACAAAATTGTTCGTAGCGCCCACGGATTTCATAATACTGATCTCCAGACGTCTGCTGTAAACTGTAAGCCTGATCGTATTTGAGATGATGAAAAGTGAAATAAGCAGGAGGACGATTACAATAACCACCGCGATTATGGTGATACCATGACGGATCGCCACAAGCCGCTGAGCCAGATCCTTGTTCTGCCTTATAATGTCAACATGATCAAGCTCATTGAGCTCATCGACCGTCTGGTCAAAATAATCAAGATTGTCAACGGTAACTTTATAAGCGTCGGGAAGGGGTATGTCGGAGCTTACTTCCGTAAAGAATTCCGCTTCAGCCTCTCCCATCGTGGAAAGCTGTTCTTCCCAGGCGGATTCCTTTGAAACAAATTCAACTTCTTTAACATTATCAATGGCGTTGATCTGATCCTTCATTTGCGCAAGCTGTTCATCGGTCGTTTCATCCTGCACATAAACCATAACAACATTTTCCTCTTCTATTCTGGCAAGCAGAGAGTCAATGTTGAGGAATACCATAGTGGCGGAACCGATAAGAACAAGACAGCTCATAAGAACGCAGATAGAAGCCAGTGACATCATCCTGTTTGTCCATACGTTTCTGAATCCCTCTTTGGTGAGGTATCTTAAGCTTGAAGCAGTCATTATTCCTCACCTCCCGCGTTCTTTGTCTCCTCCGGCTTACTGTCGGCTGAAACAACATCTTCCAGATTATCAAAGATATCGTCTATCTCCGCCTTGTTGATGGACACGTTTTCATCAAAAAAGAACATATCGGTGTCCTCTTTCGGCGTTGTGCTTTCAAACTGAGCATGAGTGGGATCAGGCGTGTCAGACACGACTTCTCCGTTTTTTATAACAATAACTCTTCTCTGGAAAGAGCGGACAAGGTCATGCTCATGGGTTACCATTATGACTGTAGTTCCGGCGTTGTTGATTTTCGTAAGCAGATCAACGATTTCATGGCTCATTTCAGGGTCCACGTTACCGGTAGGCTCGTCCGCAATAATGACTTTCGGATTGTTGACAAGCGCCCTTGCCAGCGATACTCTCTGCTGCTCACCGCCGGAAAGCTCGTTGGGCATGGACCTGGCTTTCTGCGAAAGGCCTACAAGCTGAAGGATATAAGGCACTCTTTTTCTGATTTCCTTTTCTTTCGCTCCGATAACACGCATGGCAAATGCCACGTTGTCATATACCGTCATCTTCGGAATCAGTCGGAAATCCTGGAAAACAATGCCCATATCACGTCTGTAATAAGGTACTTTTCTTTTTTTCAGAGTGGCGGAGGAATATTCGTTAAAAATAATCTCACCCTCGGTAGGCTTTTCCTCGTGCATAATCAGCTTTAAAAATGTACTTTTACCCGCACCGGAAGCGCCCACAACAAAAACGAATTCGCCGTCTTCAATTTTTATATTCACATTTGAAAGAGCATGCGTTCCGTTACTGTCATAAACTTTTGATACGTTTCTGAATTCAATCACGCTTTTTACCTCTTAAGTTACACAAAATTTGCAAAAATACAAACAGATATATTTTGCGACTTTACATACTACCTTTATATAATATATCAACTTATATAATAAATCAAGACCTTTTTGTTACACTTTTGTAAACAAAAGCAGCTGGCACAACAAAAAACCGCACCGGAAAGGACCGGTGCAGTAAAATAATATCAATATTTAACAGGGCTTGACGCCAAATATTTGTTGACCATAAGAGCTACTTTAAACACAATGGCGTCGTCAAATTCCCTGAGGTCAAGGCCGGTAAGCTTTTTGATTTTTTCAAGCCTGTATACCAGCGTGTTCCTGTGTACGAAAAGCTTACGCGACGTTTCGGAAACGTTGAGATTATTTTCAAAGAATTTCTGAATCGTGAACAAGGTTTCCTGATCCAGAGACTCAATGGAGCCGCGCTTGAATACTTCCTTAAGGAACATATCGCAAAGCGTTGTGGGAAGCTGATAAATCAGTCTGGCTATTCCGAGATTTTCATAGCTGATAATGGTTTTTTCCGTATCGAACACTTTGCCGACCTCAAGAGCCACCTGCGCTTCCTTAAACGAATGGGCAAGTTCTTTAATACCCGTAACGCAGGTGCCGATACCGATAACCGCATTAAAATAAAATTCGGAAAGGAGCGTATCGTTGATGGAACGGGCAAGCTTTTCCAAATCCTTGCTGTCTACGTTCGGTCTTACTTCTTTTACAAGAGCGATATCGTTTTCATTAACATTGATTACAAAATCCTTGGTCTTATCCGGAAAGAAGTTCTGTATAATATCAAAAACAGACACCTCCGTCTCCTGCGTGGTGCGTATCAAAAATATGACCCTTGTGGCGTCGTTATTGAAATGAAGCTCTCTTGATTTTATATAAATATCCCCGGGCAGAATATTGTCCAGAATAACATTTTTGACAAAATTCGCCCTGTCGAATTTTTCATCGTTGGTCTGTTTGATCTGATCCAGCGCAACGGCGATGATCTGGGAATATTTGCGGCTAAGTTCGTCAACGCCGTCAACAAACACAGCGTACTCCGGACGAATCAAAACGTCAAACGTCGTATAAGTAGAATTATCGACACAAGTCTGATTACCGCTGAATACACCCGCGGCGACAACGCCCTTACGTACTTCTCCTATTATGCCGAGATCACTGCATGCTATAACCGTACCCGTTTCGTCGACCACGCCGATTGTGCGGTCCACCGCTTCACGCATCTGGTTTATTACACTCTGGAATAATCTGTTTGGCATTTTACCCACCTCTCTTATTAGGGCGAGCGTTTCTTAAGGAAAGTTGCACAAAAAGAAACCGCTTCGCTTGTTCATATTATACAAGAGAATTCACCATATTGCAACTATTTTAACAAAAAAATATATATTTTTTTGTTAGAGTTGCATAAATGTTTTGCTCCATACACAATATGTAGTAATTTGGCGGTTTTTATTCCATATTTATAGTAATCTGTCGCTTTCTATCCGCATAAGCTCGCTTGGGGTCAGATACCTGGCATCGCCCTCCTCAAGCAAAGGGTCCAACTCAAGGGCGCCCATTTTTATTCTTTTCAGTTCTTTAACGGTAATTCCGTATTTTGAAAACATTCTTTTTATCTGGTGATACATCCCCTGTTTTATGATTACCTGCGCGCAGAGAGGATCCTCATCCAGCGCCGCAAGACTTGCCGGCATACATTTGTCCCGACCCAGATCGATTCCATCTGCAAAAGCGCGCACAACCTTTTCATCAAAGGGCTTGTCCAGTTTTGCGATATATGTTTTCGGTATATGATTTTTGGGACTTAATATTCTGTGGGCAAAATCCCCGTCGTCTGTGATAAGCATGAATCCTGTGGTATCCTTATCAAGCCTGCCCGCAGGGAAAAGATTTTTCCTTTTCATTTCAGGGGGCAGAATGTCGATTACTGTTTTTTCATTTCTGCCTTCAGATGCGGAAATGACCCCCTTGGGCTTGTTCATCATAATATAGACATATTTACTGTACTTTATTTTTTTGCCGTCACAAAAAAGCTCGTCGCTGTCCTCATCAACTCTTGTACCGATATCGCGTACCACTGAGCCGTTGACAGTGACGAGTCCCTTTTTTATAAACGCCCGCGCGTCGTTACGGGACACGTTCAGGGCAGTGGCTATAATCTTATCTATTCTTTCCATTATTCACCGCTAAAGCCTACCAAAAAACCATTCTCTGCCGAGGTATTGCATAAATCGCCGCCGATAAGCATACCGTTATATACCAGCATATCCGCAACAATGCCTTCAGCCGAGCCTTCGTAATTGCTGATTGTATAGGTGTAAAGCTTAACCTTTTTGCCTTTGTATTCTGTCAGGTCAAATCCCTGATTGATCTGCACCTCATTATAATCGGAATATACCTGGTTCCAGCTCTGCGGAATGGTCAGTTCCTTCTCCTCCACTTCCTCCGCGGTTTCCCATCCGAATGTGGCAAGATAATTTCTTCTCTCCTCATCGGTGGAAGCGCTGATTACAGCCGCTACGCTCTCGCTCTGCGTAAGATGATTGGATACAAAAGTAAGAACGATGACCACTACGCCGGTAACAGCCAGTATAATGCCGAAAATCATTTTCGGTTTAAGTTTCAAAGTAAGCATTTTCATAAAATCACCTATGTAATTTTATGATTTGACTTTACACAATATAATCTTTAATTGTATCTAAAAAAGAAATTTCGGCGGTGCAGTCCAAAAATAATCCCTGCTGCATATATTCCTCGCTGTGAACGATGCCGTCCTTTCTGATCTTCGCCGCAATTCCAGCCTTGTCAAACGGAAGCAGGAGGTTGACCCTTTTCCTTGTCTGCGGCAGGGCGTCGGTAATCGCGCGCAGCAGATCATCAATTCCGAAGCCCGTTTTTGCGCTGATTTTAACACAGTTATCCCTGCCGTATGGATAAGTTATATCCTCCACATCAGCAGCAATATCGCACTTGTTAAACACATTGATAACGGGTACATCCACGATGCCTCCCTCAAAAAGAGAGGTAAGTATATCCTTTGTGGTTTTTATGTGATTATGACACTCGGGACTGGATGCGTCGCAGACATTTAAAATAACGTCGGCGTAAGTCGCCTCCTCCAGTGTGGAGCGGAAGGCGTCAACAAGCTGATGGGGCAGCCTGCTGATAAAGCCAACGGTATCAACGATCATGATCTGCTGACCGTCCGGCAGATACAGCTTTCTTGCCGTAGGGTCAAGGGTAGCGAACAATTTGTCCTCCTGCAGCACGCCGGCGTCCGTCAGTCTGTTCATAAGCGTTGATTTTCCGGCGTTGGTATATCCTACAATCGCCGCCACACGCACACCGTTTTTCTTTCTTCTTTTATGCTGCATATCCCGTCTGCGTTCCACATTGTCAAGCTCATTTTTTATATACTGGATACGTCTTCTGATATGGCGTCTGTCCGTTTCAAGCTTGGTCTCACCCGGTCCTCTCGTTCCGATTCCGCCGCCGAGACGCGAAAGGCTGGTACCCTTGCCAGTCAGTCTGGGAAGCGAATACTTAAGCTGGGCAAGCTCCACCTGAAGCTTACCCTCCTTGGACTGCGCCCTTGACGCGAAAATATCCAGTATGAGTGTCGTCCTGTCAACGACTCTGGTATCCGCCGCGTCCTCTATATTGCGCACCTGCACCGGAGAAAGCTCGCTGTCCGCAAGGATAAGGTCAATCTCGTTGTTCTTGCAAAACTCGGATATTTCCTTTAACCTGCCTTTGCCTACAAAAGTGGCGCCGTCAACGGTATCGCGCTTTTGTATCATCTGTCCCTCCACTTGCGCGCCAGCGGTAGCCGCCAGTTCGCAGAGTTCATTCATGGAGGTCTGCGCGTCATAGTCTCCGGTATCAACGGCAATCAGCAAAGCCTTTTCCTTTTTGTCATCATTTATAAAATCAAAAGACATAACATCACTCAAAATTATTTGTTCACAAGTGCCTGCAGCACCCTGTTGGCAATGGGTCCGGCGGTCTGGGAGCCTGAATTACCGTATTCAACCAGTACAACAAAAGCGTACGGATTTTCCTCGTCATCCATAAAACCGACAAACCACGCCGTATTGTGCGCATCCACACTGTCGATCTGTGCGGTTCCGGATTTTGCGCACAGATTCAGACCCTCATAATTATAATCCCCGTACTGCTCCTCAACATTGTACCTGAGCATAGATTTGATCTGACTTGCGGTTTCCGTGCTGAGCAGCGGCGTTTCACGCCTTGTAAAATTAAAATCAAGCGCCTTTCCGGCCTTGTTTGCAAAGGAATTGACAATGTTATATGAAACGGCGTTTCCGTCGTTGGCAATGGCGCCTACCAGTCTGAGCATCGCAACAGGTGAAACAAGCGTGTCGCCCTGCCCGATACCGGTCCAGCCCACATAATCATCGGCGTCGCCGTCCTCAAGGAAGAATCTTCCGGTGGACGAGGTGATATCACCGCTGGCCGTAACACTTGAGGTCAGTCCCAGTTGCTTCGCAGTTTCCGCCAGTTTCTCAGGTCCCAGTTCAATGGCGATCTGGGCAAATGTTGCATTGCAGGATTTTGCAAGGGCGTCTTCAAAGTCGATCTCTCCGTGATACGCGTTACATTCTATAGGTGTTCCGCTTCCCGGGTCGTACTCTCCCGTGCAGGTAAATGTTCTGTCATAAATATCGGGAATATTTTCAATGGCGCAGATCGCGGTAACGATCTTAAACGTAGAGCCGGGCGTATAAAGTCCTGTAAGCAGGCGATTGATATATACGCCCTCATAATCCGGATCACTGTCCAGATCCGACGGCTCATTCTGCACATCATAGCTTGGAGTAGATACCATACATACGATATCGCCGGTTTTATAGTTCACAACACCTACACAGCCGGCTTTGTACCCCTCCAGCGCCTCATACGCCACGTCGCATACATCCGCGTCAATAGTAAGTTCCATATCATTTG
>JAGHJI010000005.1 GCA_017886765.1 Eubacterium sp. | reverse complement strand
TAACGGGCAGAAAAGAGTTTTAGATTTCTTAGATAACAATTAATTTTTGATAAGCATCAAATATCATCGAAAACTTTCTATAAGTAAATAAATTTAAAGAGCATCAATAAAGCATCAATCGTGAGATTGATGCTTTTTGTGTATTTAAAGAAAGCCGTAAAAATGGGGAAAAACCGACACGCGCTTCTAAAGACCGCGTCCCACACTCCAAAACCGCGTGCCGAGGGTTCAAGTCCTTCTGCCCCTGCCAGATGAAGTCTTAAAATTTCGCTTAACCAAGCGGGTTTTAAGACTTTTTTATTTTTTCAAAACGGTCTTTCTAACCGTTTTCAGCCGTTTTTCTAACCGATTTCTAACCGTTTTCTAACGGGACACTGCATTTTACCCTAAACAGCAATCATATTTTCCAGCGAATTTGCTATGCTGAGCTTAGATGTTTTATCATTGTGTGCGTAAAATTTCAGTGTTGTTGATGATGAGGAATGACCTAACCATTCCGCCACCTGTACCACGCTGAAACCTTTGTTTAAAAGGTTGCTTGCCACACTGTGCCTTAAATCGTGAAATCGTATTAAAGGCAAACTGCTTTTTGAAATCGCACTGTGAAATGTTCTTGAAAGATAGTTAGGGGAGATGACCTGTCCGTTATCTAAAGTGCATACATAATCATTCACATTATAGTAATTTCCCAACAATTTTCTTTTTTGAGCTTGCATTTCCCGGTGATTTTCAAGCAGCTTGTAAACATCATCTGTCATAGGCAGCGTTCTGTAACTGCTTTCGGTTTTCGGTGTGTCGGTATAATTCCCGTTTGTGCCTTGCTGCAATGTTTCACAAATGGTTATTGTCTTGTTGACAAAATCAATGTGCGACCATTTAAGCCCCAGCACTTCACTGCGCCTGAATCCGTAGACGGCGGCTAATGTTACCGGCAATTCAATAGCAGAACCTTTAAATAGGATAAGCAGATCGTTTATCTGAGCAGGATTTAAAAAGTTGCCTTTAAAAGATTCTGCTTTCGGCGTTCTTGCACTTGCAGCAGGATTGTAATGGATAATACCTTTTCTGACTGCGTCTGCAAGGGCTTTGCTGATATTCTGATGATGATGTTTAATCGTTGCGTGTGACAACGCTTCCTGATTGTTTAATTTGCTGTTTGGCTTTAATTTGTATCTGTAGTATTCTTCAAGATGATATGGCTTTAATTCCTGTATCAAAAGTTTTTTGGCTTTGAAATAGGGGATAATATGATTTTTCATGTTTCCGCAGTAGCCGCGATATGTATTAGGCTTAACTTCATATCTGATTTCTTCTAACCAGTTTTCAAAATATTTGTCAACTGTTAAATCACAGTATCGGATATCTTTTTCATTCCAAGCGGCTAATTGTTCTTCCAAAAACCTTTCGGCTTTTTTCTTGTTGCCCCTTATGGTGTAGCCTGTACATATCCACTTTTGTCTTCTTTTTCCGAAATCATCTTTGTAGTTTAAAACGGCATAATATTTGCCGTTTTTTGCTTGCACACTGCCTGTGACCATTCTTTTCTCCTTTCTCTTGTCACAGTCATCTGTTTATTGCATTGTAGCATGCAGCAGACGGCTGTTTCAAGGTATTTTTATTTGATCCCCTTAATCCGTATTCAGAAAATCAATAACGCTTGATTTCGGTATGATATATTTTTTGCCGAATTTAAGCGTTTTAATTCTGCCGCTTTTCAGCAGGGAATAGGCGGCAGACCTGCCTATGTGCAACATTTGCCGTAAATCGTCAACTGTTACCACATCGGGATAATCGTTAAACATCTTTTTCATATCCTTTTATAGATTTTTGCATATTTAATCAAACATAGAATTAAACAAATCCAGTTTGTTTAAAGGTGTTTGCTGCGGTC
This sequence comes from Eubacterium sp., assembly GCA_017886765.1. Lineage (GTDB taxonomy): Bacteria > Bacillota > Clostridia > Oscillospirales > Acutalibacteraceae > Eubacterium_R. The sequence goes on along the minus strand of JAGHJI010000005.1, from coordinate 13,451 downwards.
TGTTCAGTGAAGAATAGGGATTTTTGCGGCTTGCGGACTGTATGGGATTGAAAGTATCGTTATTGCCGTCATATTCCATAGGGGTTATCCAATACTCGTTCATCTCAATCATCAAGGTTATGCGCCTGAGAAGCTGACCGAAACTGTCGGTATTGCTTCTGCGCAGAGGACAAGGCAAAGCCGAATCATAGCCGAATATTTGTCTGTAAAACGCAAGCGGATCAAAAGGCGTGGTGATTATGATCAGGTCGCAGGCTAAGGCTTTGTCCTGGTATCTTGACGGAAGCATTTTGTTGTTTTCAAACGGGTCAAGGATTCTGAGCAGATCGGCATAGGGTATCATGTTCGGTCTTAACTCGTCCATGATCAGCGTGTGCTCGCCTGTGTAGTTCTGAAAGATATCACGGCTGGAGCCGGTTATGTAGTAAGGTCGGTCTTCCTTTTCGGCGTATGCCTTGGCAAGCGATGTCTTGCCTGTGCCGGACGATCCATATATCCATATCACCCTGATCTGCTTTCCCTGTTCTTGCATTTGCCTGCGCCATTGTTCAGCCTGTATCTCAAGCCGCTTTGCCCATACTTTTTCTATCTGATTTGCGTATCTGCCGTATTGCGAACCGGTAAGCTGTTTTTCCAGTTCTGCTTTTGTAATAGAGCCGTCCAGTAATGCGTCAAGCAGTATCTTGATGTTGGCGCTTTGCTTTTTGCTCGTCACTTCCTGCGCGATTTTAATAAGTTCTTGTGGATAATCAAAATTCGCTATGACATCTTCGGGATTGTATTGGTACTTTCCTTTTGCCTTGTCTGTTCTGTGGGTAAGATAGGCATAGCCGTTATGGCTGTTGCCTGCCCATACTTCAACATATTGCGGCTTGTCTCCCAGCAGCTTTGCAACGCTGGCAATCGAGCGTGCGTTGTCAAAACTCATCATTGCGTGCACATGCGGCGCTTTGGGCTTGCCGTTGTCGTCCGTGTCCTTTTCGTGCAGGATAACGGCATACTTTTTCGGCTTCAGCTTGTTCTGGATCAGGTCAATGAGCTTGTCCACAGTTTGCGCAGGCAGATATTGCAGCTGTTGCTCGTACATCATATTCTTGGCACGAAGCGGTCTGGTATTGCTCAAAACGGTGTCAGCTCCTTTCTGAAATGTGTTCATTTATGCGTGGATTTTCAGGGTTTTGACACCTGACACTTTAAGTGTCGAGGGGGTATAACAAGCCCGTACCCCCTCGAATTAAGGGATTTTAATATATAATAACACCTGACACCGCTGTGCTTTTGCTGCGCAGCGCACAGCGGCAGATCATTCTTTATCGTAATACGCTTTCAAAAGCCGTCCGAGTTCTGCGTACACTTTGAATTTCATCTGCGGAAAATGAACATAGGATACATTGTCGTGTACGCCGTCCGTGCTGGAAAACCAGGCGTCGCCTGCGTTGTATACGCGCTCGGTGTTAAAATCTTTCAGCTTGTCGCTGTCCCAAATGAGCCTGCCCTCGTTAAGCGTCGGCTTAAAAAGTATTTTCGTCGTCATTGCGCTGCGGAGCATTGCCGGCAGACCGCCGCCCGAATCGTCCACACTGGCTTCCGCAATGCTGATGATTGCGTAACAGCCTGCGCTCGCGCCCATTGTTACAATACGCCGGAGCAGACCGTCAAATGCCGCAAGGCAGTATTCCGGCTTGTCCTTGCCCGGTTTCTTGGGAAACATCGTGCGGCAGGCAACATATTCGTCAATGAAAAGGAAAGATACATGCATGCCGGCGTTCCACCATTTCACAGCGTCACCGCTCTGCTCCGATAAGTCGTTGAGTATCTTTTGCCGCTTTACGATTGTTTCGGCAAAGCGTTTCATCGCCGCAAGTATTTCTGTCGCTTCGCCGTTCTCGTCAAGTGTGACCACATACGGCAGTCTGCTCAGCTCGGCTTGCTTCGGGTCGATTATGGTTATCTCGCTTTCAAAATCATCTCTGCCCCAAAGCAGCGCCTGTAAAAGCAGGCTGATGATCCCCGTGGTCTTGCCGCTGCGTGTTTTTCCGGCAGTCAGTATGCTTCCGCTTGTGGTCAGGTCGATAGATGTATCTTTCTGCACGATCAGCTTTGTACATTCTTTCGGCTTCATCTCATTTACATCATCAAAGGTCAGGCTTCTGTCAACGGTTACATCTTCAATTCTGAATGTTACATCGTTAAACGCGATATCGGTATTTGTCTGCACAACGGCATAGCGGTTAAACCCTTTTCTGTTCAGGCTGGAAGATATGCTGGACGATATGTTCTGTATATCCTCAACGGTGCAGGAAACGGCTTTGATCGTCAGTTCAAACACGCCGGATCCTTTGTCACAGCATTTGATCTCCGGCAGCCGTTCACCGTCTTTCAGGCGCAGGGGGTTGCCGTATGAAAAGCAGTACAGCCCCTTTCTTACCATGTATTTTATCTTTACCCTGTCAGGCATTGTAAAATGCGCCGCAACGGCTGAAAGAACAGCAAGCAAAGCAAGGACAAGTAAAGTAATGCTGATTGCCTGAAACAGTCCTGCAAGCCGCTGTGCAAAGGATATTGCGCCGAATACTGCATGCAATGTATATGCGCAGCCTGCAAAGAACAGGGCGCATATGCCCGACACGGTAATTTTTGTATCGGGCATTGCAAACCGAAACGCCGTTGCATTTTTATTAAAGTACCGCATTAAGCCCTCTTAGGCTGCAGCACCTTAATGTCATCGCATTTGATACTCAGGTTGTTCCGATATTCACCATATACGGTAGCAACCGGATTTACAGGGACGATAACTGCGTCCATAGGGACGGTAATGTCCTTGTTGACTTTAAACTTGAGCTTTTCAAATCGATTGCTCAGGTGCTCGCCCTCTTTCTGCTTGTATACGGTGTTATCCGTGTAGATAACGCCCTCCACAACCGTTCCGAGGTGCTTGCCGGATTCACGGTCTGTCCACTCGGAAAGACCGGTAGCGATAATTCTCTTTCCGTCAAGAAATGCTTCAATATTAAAGTTATTGAATTGATTCAAGAATTTCATGGATATTCACTCCTTTCATTTCAGTTTTCGGGATAGGAAGTCCTAATCCCTCATAAGCATAATTTTGAATCATACCCATAATGACGCTGATGTCATATGTATGGGTCTTTTCATCAAAATCCTCATTACCGGCAGTAACTTTTATACTGCCTTTTCTGTATGCGTCCGCAATGGTCTTTATCGCGTTTAAAGACCTTTGCTCCCGCTCTTGATTATACATTTTAAAACACTCCTTAAATCATTATTTTGCCGAGTGTTTGTGCGCACATTACCTCGGTTACAAGTCCATGTTAAGCCAAATTTTTGAAAATTTCAATAAGCTGGGATTATCTTTATGCAACATTATTTTTTGCCCCTTTTTGGTCAAAAATTGACCAAAAAAAATCTGCTCATTTATGAGCATTCTTAAAAATCGGAAAATAAAAATATGCTGATAAATGAGCAGAAAAAAATTTTTGCCTGTTTTTGCTTGACATTTTGTCCATTTGTGCAATTTGACGAAAAATCAGCTCCAAAAGCAATGTGCGTTTCTTGCTTTCGGGACATTGATATTAACTGTTTGCAGGATTTATTTGCAGCAAGCAGTCTGATGTTTTAAATTCGGTTTGACGTGAAACCTCACGTGAAACATTAAATGCCACTCCTTTTGAGTGGCATTTCGTGCTATGCGTCTTTTGTTGCTCCGCAGGTAGAACATTTGTAGCCTGTAACGACAGTTGTGGTGCCTGTAGCAACTTTAACCTGTTCGTAGTGGTATGTTCCTCCATCCCCCAGCGTTTGGGAACAGGCAGGTGCACCGTTTCCTGTTAAATGTTTGACGTGAAACATTGCATAGTTCATTCCGAGTTTGGTTGCTTCTTCTGTTAAGTCCATTCCACAACCGTTGCATATCGCGTGATTTTCCCACTTATATGTTGTTTCTGTTTTAGTCTGCGCTACCCAGTTATGTGTATGCGCAGTAGTAGTGGGCTTTGTGGTCGTTGGTTTGGTTGTCTGAGGCTTAGTGGTCGACGGACGCGTGGTCGTTGTAGGTTTGGCAGTCGTTGTAGATTTCTTAGTTGTAGTCTCTTTTGACGTACTGCCGGACGAACCGCCGGGAGATGTATTTTTCTTAGTAGTTGTGGTGGTTCGTTTTGTCGTAGACTGTTGTGTTACAGCCTGTGTAACGGGAACCGTCTTGGTTACGGTTTCGACTGTACCGTCTTCATTTGTGACCTGTTCTGTGACGACTTCTGTAACGGTCTCACCGCTGGCGTCTGTAACGACTTCGGTGACGGTTTCGCCGTTTTCATCGGTCACGACCTCGGTCACGGGTTCTCCGTTTTCGTCCGTAACGATTTCTGATACCGTTTCGTCTTTGCTGCACGCGATAAACATAGTAACAATCAGTACCACGGAAAGAATGACGGCAATGCTTTTTTTCATGATGTTTTATCCTCCTCAGAAAACAAAAAATGCGCAGCCGAAGCCGCGCATAAAAAACGCATAGCTCCAACTGTCGCCAAACAATTCAACACACATTGCCAAAACAAAGCATGATAAACAGAGCATGCATTTTTATCAGAAGATAAAAAACCATGCATTGCTTTGACAATAATATTTAGTTGAATTATTTGGCACTTAAAGTATATCACTCTGAATTGTTTTCGTCAATAAACAATCCGTATGTGCCCTTAAATTTAAGTATACTCAATATGTTTAGCATAGTCAAGATATAAAGTATGTTATTTTTTCTTAAGGGGGAAAATAGCATTATGATATCTTACAAACCTTTTTATGAAACGCTGCGCAAAAAACAGATCACGGAATATGCACTAATCTTCAAACACGGCATTCCGGCGAATACGCTGCACCGTATGAAACACGGCGAAGCGATAACGACCAAAACACTTGACGAACTGTGTTTTATTCTGGATTGCCCTGTATCTGATATTCTTGAATATGTAAGACCTGATGAGGTTTAATTTAAATGCCTGCTCATTCAAGCAGGCTTATTTTTTTGCTCATTTATTTGTTGATCTCTATCCTTGGTGCTCCCATTGTACCAACACAAAAGCATTTATCAAATTTCTTTCAGAAATTACGACTGCCGAAAAAACTTTTTGTTATGTTCCTGTTTCAAAAACTTTTTTCATTGCTTGACAAATCCTTTTGATGTCGGTGCTTCGTGTCTGCACTCGTAAGAGTAGCAAATATTATTTAAAGGAGTGTTAGATATGAAAGTGACATACGAAATTGAAAACATTGATGAGTTCAGAGCATGGAGCGGAGCGGTGGCAACCCGAAACGCGATCATCGAAAATCACAAGCAGGATGAATTTATGTTCATTCTTGAAGACATTTTCCCGAACGGCTGTTCAGAAACCGAACTAAATGATTTTCTGTGGTTCGACAGCGATTTCATCTTTTCCGCTCTTGGTATAGAGCAAAGCTGAACAAGCAAAAAAATAACCCTGTCTTGAATTTCAAGGCAGGGTAAAATTATGCTTTTTGCATTACATAATTTTGAGAAAAACAGATGACTGATCTTTCTAACCAAATTCAAATTTTTTTCTAACCGATTTTCTAACATTTTTGCACGAAAAATGCAAAGCGTTATTTTTCATTTGTTAATAAATAACAAATTCAAGTAGTATTACTTGTGCAAAATAAACTAAAAAACACATAAAAACACTTAAAAATACCACCTGAAAAACATCTGGCCCGACTCCAAAACCGCGTGCCGGGCAACACACGCGACCGCTGTCGGTGGCAGATGAAGAGAGCGTTTGTTGGCGCAGCGGTCGGAAAAATCAAGGAAAAGCGCAAGCCCGCCGATTTTTTCGGGTCACCGCAAGAGGGCATTGTCTGTTTTCTGCCCCTGCCAGATAAAGTCTTAAAATTTCGCTTAACCAAGCGGGTTTTAAGACTTTTTTGTTTTTTCAAAACGGTCTTTCTAACCGTTTTCAGCCGTTTTTCTAACGGATTTCTAACCGTTATTTAACGGGGTACTGAATTTTAACCTAATCCATCATTTAAAATACAAAATAAGCCATTACTGCCAGTAATCTCATATTGTTTTAATATGATACAGCAAGTATAATCTGTTGGGTAAACATTTTAATTGGGAAGGGCAGGAATATAATATGGCAAGGTTAAAAGCATTTTTGGCGGCCGCAATTTTTATATGCGGATTTTTATTCACAAGTACTGTAGCTTTAGGGGCTGAAGTCAGAGAGTCATCCCTCACAGCCGGACTGACTACTGTACGTAAGGGACAGGAGGTTGATTTCGTATTTTCCCTTGGAGGATATGAAAATGTTAAATTAGGCATTAACGCGGTTAAAGGTACTTTAATTTACGATACTGATATTTTTGCAACGCCTTCCCGGGAGAATTTCATCCCTTTAGATGTATGGGAGAGCGTTTATTTTAATGCGCAGACCGGTGAATTTGTGCTTTACAGGCGCTATGGCGGTATAAAGGGCGGCGATGTGCTGAAGATAAGGCTGACCGCTAAGGAGAATTTGCAGGCGAAGGATACATACGTCACCGTTAGGAATCTGAGCGTTTCACAAGGGAAAAAAGATATTTTTCCGAACAACGCTCAGGCTGTATTGAGCGCGATTGCCGAACAGCCATCCGCAGTTACAGAGCAGCATGAAAATGATAAAAATACGCAACAGTTCATAGATTCCGTTGATAAGGATCGGGAACAGACGCCGGTTAATGACTCGGTATATATTGAAGAAGTGCCGGCATCAGAAGAAGCTGTTATCGAATCATCGGAATTACCGGATGAAATCAGTTCCGGAATTGACGCTATTATTTTTTGCGCTGTAGCGGCGTTTCTCATAACCGTTAGCCTTGCGCTTTTTTTATGGAAAAAAAGAAATACTAATTCTATAAAAATACTGATTCTGTTTTGTATTGCATCCTCGGTTGTGCTGACTGCCGGAAGTGCTTACGCTCTTGGCGGAAAGGGTGATCTGAACGGTGACGGCATTGTCAATTATACGGATGTGAACATACTTCAAAAGCATTTGGTTTCCGTTTCATATCTTGAATCAGGTAAAAGCAATTCAGCCGATATGAATTCCGACAGAAAGCTGACAATAACCGATTTGTCACTATTGATAAGAAAGATTGAAAAAACTGTTGATTATGAGGTAACGATTACTCCGGCTATGGAGAAATTCCATTTTGATAAGCAGGAGAATTTTGAATTTAAATTTTACGCCCGGGTTACCTATGACGCTGAAATTGAAAGTATAACCGTAAACGGCAGGGAATATGATGTTGTCAAAACCGACGGGACCAATGAATATACCGCCGCCTTAAAAACCGGTAATACACCGGGTATTCAGCAACTGAAACTAACAAAGGTGAAGTTGAAGGGCGGTCAGGAAGTAAATACTAAGTATACGCAGAAGATTGAGGTGCTTAAAGCTATTCCAAGCGTTGAATCCTTCCTCGCGGAAGAAACGGAAGACACGGCGCAGATGAGCGTGTCCTTTATTCTAAAGGATGATGATTCGGCGGTTACTTCCTCCAGCCTTGAATTACTAAAAAATTCAGACGGAGAATTCATTACCGTTGAATATAAGGATGTTGTTGCAGGTTTAAACGAGTTTGTTCTTGATTTGGAGGAGGATGAGCTTTACACGGCACATATCTCCGTTGAGTACAACCGTTCATCAGATAAGCTTGAGACACAGGAGGATATCAGCGGAAGTTTTGCCGTTCTAAAGGAAATGCGGCTTAATATTGATTATCGCTTTTCTTTCAGCAATTTGAATACGGCAACGGAAGACGGAGTGATTACTCAGAAATTCAGCAGAAACCAGCCAGTCAAGTTACAGTTTGAAAGCTCAAACAGTACAAAATTTGAGCCGGAGCGTATTCTGATAGACGGCAGGTTCTATCAGATAGAAAAATCGGACAGCGGATATTTTGCAATGGTTGACGGCTTTCAGAGTATAGGCACAGTGGATTTAACAGTCGAGCAGGTTGTGTTGGAAAACGGAAAGACATTTTATCTTGAAACGGATAATACGATTCGTCTTACGATTCTCAAAGCTAAGCCGACTGTTACGGAATTTTCAGCAGTTGAGGACGCCGCAAAGCCACAGTTTTATATTTCATTTGCTTTATCAGATCCGGATGATACTTTATCTCAGAAAAAGATTCTTATAAAAAATGCTGATGGAGAAGTTGTAAGTACACGCGTGTTTGATACGGATGAATTATACAATGGACTTTTTCAGGAAATCATAACGCTTGACGAGATCGGTCTTACTTCTTCATACACGGTACAGATCATTGGCGACTGTGACCTTTCGGACAACGGTTCTGAAAAAGAAACCGGAATGGTTTTGGCGGAGAAAAAGTTAAACGCTAAACCTAAGGCGGTTGTTTCCGGAGACAGCGCAGGGGAGTATTTCGCGGAGAAAGGGCAGAACATTGAGCTTTTTTATGAAATTTCTCACAATGTTCAGTCTGAACTGAAAAAGCTTGTTGTGAATAACTCGGAAGTTGATGCGGAATATGTAAAGGAAAATGTCTGGAAAGCAAATATCACGGTTTCAGAAAAATCAGGCATTTATGTTTTAAAACTTAACCAGCTTGTGTTTGGCGACAATACGGCCATAAATACAGACTGCAGTACTTCCGTTGAGGTTTTGAAATCCGCGCCAGCCGTTATAGATTATCGGGCTGAAGATATGATAGAACAGGAGCAAGTGAGATTCAGTTTCTTCCTCCGTGACGAGGATCATTCATTTTTGTCAGGTAAAATACAGCTTGTCGAAAAGGACGGAACTGTTGCAGATGAAAAAGAGATCAGCATGACCGGAGCTTTGGAATTTATATTTGATGTTGAGGAAAAAACGGAATATACTCTGCGGGTTTTACTGACTTGGAGAAAAAACGAGGATGCAAGCTTGCAGAATATAAATGATGTTATATTTGAAAAGTCTGTTTATATGGTACGCGATTACGGACTGAATATTTCGGATATAACAGCCTTTGATCATGACATAAGCACCGTATATTTTGAACCTGACAGCATAATGAAAATCAGATTCCGTGCCAAGACTTTGACAAGCCTGTCAGCCCACAGTGTGCAGATGAATGGAGATGCGTATGAACTGACCGCTCTTGCGGATGATTATTATGAATTTACTGCAAGCGCCGCATCCCGGCATAGTGTTCAGAAACTGCATATTGAAAAAATTGTCATGGAAAACGGTAAAGTGTTGGATGTTCTGAGCGATAGTTATGTTACAACGGAAGTGTTAAAATCTGTTCCTGCGGTTAGGGATTTTTCGTCGGAGAAAACGTCAAATGAGGAATTAAAGGTAAAATTTGAACTGAGCGATACGGATAAAGCGCTGGCAGGTGCTTATCTTCAGATATCGGAAGAAAACGGAAAGGTACTTTTAGAAAAGGAGATTTACTCCGGAGAAAATGAATCTGTAACCAAGCTGACACAAAATGAACGATATGTTGTTAAGGTAACGGCTGATTTTGACCGTGACACCAACGCTTTAGACAATTATTCAAATTATTTTGAAGATGAGGAGTTCTTCTCAACTACGGTAACCGTTTCACGTGACGCAATCCTTTTCAAGGATGTTACAAAAAACAGACTTTTCCATAATGATGGCGGCAGTGTTAGTGAAATTGAGTTTCTTGACATAACCGGCGGTGTTCCGGAAAACACGGAGAATTACTACGCCGTAATTGAGATGGAAAATATGCCTGATTTTTATTCGGGAATAAAGGAATTCCGTTATGATAAAGATGCGGGCAGAGTTAGCGCAGTGCTCTTACAGGATAACATTATTTCCTACAAAGAAGACGGTACAACTGAAAACGAATATGTTTTTGCAGTGGCGTATACAGATGATAAAGGTAACCATCCGCTGATCAAAAGCGCTGAGGAGTTGTTTCAACGGATGTCTGAAAAGCCTGCGGAAAGTTACCGGCTGACCGAGGATCTGGACGCATCCGGTCTTTCTTTAAATTCACCGGTAGTTTCTGGAATATTTACCGGAGAATTGGACGGAAACGGATACAAAATACTGAATCTTCAGACGTCACTTTTTCAGACGTTAAGCGGCGCCAACGTTCATGATCTTATAATTGACAGCGCGGACATAACGTCAAGCCGCAGCGGTATTCTTGCCAATGTGATTCAGAATAACTCGGTTATTGAAAAAGTGTTTATTACAAATTCCTCCATTTCCAACGGAGTAGATGAGCTTGGCGCCTCTGCAGGTAATCTGACCAATTCTTCAATCAGGCAGAGCGCTTCTGTTAATATATCTATTAAAGGGCTTGTAGCCGTTGGCGGAATTGTGGGCAAAACTAATAGCGGATCAGTCATTGAAAACTGCTATGTTACCGGAAAAGTGCAGGGAACTTACAACCATCCGACGCTTGGCTCCCGTGCCGGAGGAATTGCCGGTTGGCACGGCGGAGGCAAAATCAACTACTGTTTTACTCAGGTGCAGATTATCGCTCCGGCTGATAAGGGAAACGGAGGCCTTATCGGAGGGCCGAATAACGGCAGTCCTGTCATTGAAAATTCTTTAAGTATCAGCAGTGGTGCGGGATTCCGTATTGCAGGTTTTGACGTTCTTGAAAACGCGGTAAATGTTTATGAATATGCAGGCTCTTCAAGTATAAGCAATATAACCGTTGACAATCAGATAAAATCGACCGACCGTATTTTTGATAAGAGCTTTTACACTGATGAACTGGGATTCAGTGAGGATAAATGGTCGCTTGACCTGCTCGTTTACGGAAAACGGCCTTATCTGCAGTCTGCTCCCGAGATAGATAATAATTATAACATTCCGGCGTATTCACTGCTTATTAAAAATGCAAGCTATAAACCGGAGAGGGAACAGGCTTATGCGAATATGGCTAAGCTTATGCCTTATTCCGATATTCGTATGTGGATTGATTACGCAAACGGCTTGTCCGACAGCGACCGGCTGGTTTTGAGTGATATTAAGTTTGTTTTGCCTTTAGACGCCCAGGGGAATTTGGTTACGGCGGTTCACAGTGACTTGGTCAGTGAGATAAAAAGAATACGTGTCGTCTTTAATGATGATAAAATGCAGGAATATGCTGTTACATTCAATAAAACAATGGGCGGTATTATAGCGGTTTTCACTGTTGACGGTAAGCCGTTTATGTATCAGCCGTCGGCCTATATTTCAGTATATGACGAGGCGCTGACGCAGCTTGCGGTAAGCCTTGCGGAAAGCCTGGATTACACCCAGGATATAGCTTCTGTTACCGATGAAACGGAAAGCAGATTGTATACGGATTATTATAACGATACTGTAAAAAAGGATATCAGAGAGTTTGTAATGAATCTGATGTATTCGCAGCAGGAATATCCGCTGTATTGTAGTAACGATTCTGTCCGCGAGCTCGCTTTGGAACGACTCCGTGATGAAACCAGGTGGAAAAAGCTGATATATGCTTACAATTATTTTGATAAATGGTATCGCATTGATTACCGGGGTGTTTCTTTAAGCAACTTGATTTTCTTCCACGGCAATATGTTTTCCCCTGGCATGAATGCTTCCATGCTTTCTGAAAAACTGTTGGCTGCATCCTCGAATATGAGAGAAACCTACCGTACGGTCACATTCTATAATTCCGTTTTACAGGATTATACAGAAAAGCCATTAATGGATTTCCTTGGGGATTTGTCGTACACCGTTGCAGGATACGACGATCCCAGCGATTGGTTCGCCGATAACTTTGACGGCATTCTTAAGGAGCAGAAATCATACGGACCGGTTCAGGGGATAAAGTACCGAATTTGGGATATTTTATCAGGAATTGATGACGGCAGAAAAAGTATCGTTCTGCCTATTCTTACCGCTCCGCAGGAGGATATGTATCTGATCTCGCTGCCGTCTCAGCTTTTTATCGGTAGTATGAATCGGTATAATACCTATTTGATTAAGGACGGCAATGAACGTGAGCGCATGCAGAATATAATTGATATTTATGCTGAAAAAATGGGCGTTTTTTACGGCGTTTCCTCTGCCTGGATTGAAAATTCCGCGGAGCTTCTTAATGGCTTTGTGAATATTCAGTATGATACAAGACTGAACTTCCCCCAGAGTGACGCTGCTGATGCGGGTGATCAGGATAAGGACAAAACGAGAGATCCTGTAATGAAATGGGTGTATGAGGCAAATAACACGATCAGCGCTAAAAACGGCAGCGCGGCTTCCGCTGACGGAACGAATGTCTATTGGATGTTGGATGCCGCATTAGGGACCAGTGATTACTCCTTCTTTACTTTCAGTCACGAGACAGCGCATAATCAGGACGGCAGATATTTTTATGCCGGTGCCGGACGGCGTAAAGGAACGGGCGGAGAAGCGGATGCAGACGGCAATATTGCACAAGAGATGCGTGACGGCTGTATGGTTTTCAATATATCCAAGATAAATGATATCGGAATGGAAATGACAAACAACTTCAGCTATGAAAGGATAGACTCGCCCGATAAAATCAAAAGTTACTACAGTGAGATGTTTGAAACAGGTTATGTTCTTGATTATTTGGCGGCACAGGCGTTTCTCGATTTAACGCCGCAGCAGCAGGCAGCGGTTGCGGTTCAGGCAACCCACACTGAGGGGGCACGTCATCGTTCACTACACAGTACACCGACATAAGCGCTGAGCAGATTGAAGAAATGGATCTTCAGGAGATTAAGGATCTGTGGGATAACAAAATATCTATAAGAAATATTAAAAAAGGTAATACTGAAAAAGTAAATACTGCCACAGACGGCAGCTACGGCTTTGAGTCCTTTTACAATATGAACTGGTATCAGTCACATAATGACAGCGGCTCGCCTGACACTCACTCTTTCAAGCGCCTTGGCATGGAAATGCTGGGCATAGGAGGTTATGAGGACGGATATATGATCTATATGTCCGCATTAAGTGAAAGTGATCTGGACGCGCTGCGCAAGATAACCGGTGACCCCGATATTACATGGGAAAAATACAAACTCAGCCGTTTTCAGTCTGTCGAGGATAATCTGCACCGTATACCTTATTTTGATACCGAAAGCGTTATAGAACAGTTTAAAGAAGCATTTGAAAAAGACGCTCAAAACGGCACAAGAAGTGAAAGCATAGCTGTAAAACGCTTGCTTTATGGTATTGTAAAAAGGGCAACCGGAGATTTCACAAGCGGAGGCATTTACGGTATTTCAGATGTGATTCCCATTACATCGGCGCAGGAACTGATCCGCCTGGCGAGTGAAAAGGAAGGCGCTTATTACAGGATTGAAGCAAACCTTGATTTCTCAGGAGTTGAACCACAGGGCAACAGCTATATTTCCAATCGTTTTATAGGAATTATCGACGGCAACGGCTATGAAC
>JAGHJI010000042.1 GCA_017886765.1 Eubacterium sp. | reverse complement strand
TGAACTGCCCCAGATTGTGCAGACAGTACAAAAAAACGACTTGATGTAAATATTAAAATTAGGCAACAAACTGATTTCGTTTTTCAAGCGGAGTCAGTTTTGTTTTAGTTTGAATACGGTAATTGTTGTAATAGTTGATATATTCACCTATGAGGAGGCTAGCCTCCTCATGGGTGGCGAGTTTAACTCTGTGGATGCATTCTGTTTTGAGAATGGAAAAGAAATTTTCTGCTAAAGCATTGTCATATGGATTTCCCCGTCTTGACATTGAAGGCGAAATGCCGTATTCTTTAATCAGGCGATAATACGGTTCGGAAGTGTATTGAAAGCCTTGATCACTGTGGAGCTGCAACTCCGCAGTGATTTTTTCTTTTTTCTTTGCTTCTCTGATTGTATCTAATACAAGCTTTATGGATTGTTCTTTATCTGTTTTGTATGCAACAATACTGTTATCATACAAATCCCTGATAATTGAAAGATAAAGAAATCCTTGTCCTGTTTTGATATATGATATATCTGTTACCCATTTTTGATTTGGTCTGTCCGCAGAGAATTCACGATTAAGTGAATTTGGGTATCTGTGCAAATATTGGCTGCAATAGTGAAACCTTTTTCTGCGTACAACTGATAGCAAGTTGTACTTCTGCATTACACGCAATACAGTCTTTGGATTTCTGTATATTCCTTGTCTTTCAAGCCATATATGTACTCTGCGATAACCGTAGGTTCTGTAACTTTCTTCCTGGCATTCTCTTATCTTCTCTGCTAGCTGTAAATCTCTGTCCGGTATATCTTTTCTTTTCAGATACGCATAATATCCGCTGCGAGATACATTAAAAAATCTGCACATTTCACTTATGCTGTATTTTTCCTTGTACTTAAAAATTACTTGATATTTTACTAATGCCTTCACTTCCTTTCTGTGCGCGAGAGAAAATCCCTCATTAACTCGTTTTCCATCTCCAATCTTTTTATTTTTGAATCTTTACGGGCTATGATATATTTCATTTCATTGATTTTCATTCCTTCTGTGATTGCATAATCTTTCGGCGGTCTCCCTTTTGCTTTCAATGCTTTTCCTGCTTCTATCTTTCTTTGCTTTTCATTATATCTTGAAATGAAGTTGTGAACTTGTTCATAACTAAATCCATATTTCTTTCCTATTTCTCGTAATGTCATTCCTTTTCTCTTTAATTCCAGTATCTCTTTTTCATATTCCCTTATATGTCGATAACTTCTAGCCATTAAAAAATCCCTCCTGATGTTTATTTTACATCAAGAGGGTTCTTTTTTCTATTGTCCACTTTTTACGGACTTGTTCAATCACTATGCTGTTTTTTTATTTAGGACAGTTTATTCTGTTTTTTCTTATGGACGGTCAGCAGGATAACGGCTGCCATTGCGGACAAAGCACAGGCGAGGGGAATAGATATCCACACGCCGTTTAAGCCGTACCGGTTGGATAAAATCATTGCGAATAAAATCAAAAATACCAGGATGGAGAGGTAAGCGCTGATGGACGCCGCCCGCTTTCCCACTGCCTGAAAATAGGAGCCGGTGATCACCGTTAAGGGCACAAAGGGCAGCGCCGCGGAAATGATTTTTACTGCGCTGCTTCCGGCTGAAAGGATGTTTGCGTCATCGGTGAATAGCTTTATGAACAGATGGGATTCATATATCCCAAGTATCATGGCGAGGATTGCGTATATTTCGCATAGGATCATGCTTATTTTTACCGCGCTTTTTACTCTGCTGTCATTTCCCGCACCCCAATTGTAGCTGATAATGGGTGATATTGCCTGGGAAATAGCGTTAAAAGGAACAATGGCAAAGGTGATGATTCTGCTTAGATAAGCAAAGGTATTAATGCCGTTGGTGCCGTCCGTTTTTGAGATCAGGTTGTTTATAATCAGGAATAGGACGGAAATTCCGCCGATTTGCAGCAGTGTGGGTATGCCGAGGGTTAGGATGCGCCCGCAGGTTTTCAGGCTTATTTTTATTCGGGTGAATTTCTGACAACTGTATTTTTTAAAAAATATCACCATCATGGTAAAGCTGGTGAAATAGCAGGTCACTGTTGCCAGGGCGGCGCCGGTGACGCCCATATCCAAGCCGTAAATAAATACCGCGTCCAGCACGATGTTCACCAGTGTCGGTATCAGCCAGATCAGCAGGGAATAGCGCACTCTGCCCTCCGCTCGTATGATGGAGGAAAAGCCGGTGGAAAATACGTTTCCGATGAGCATCACGGTAAAGTATTCTTTCGCGTATGGCAGGATATCGTCTGTAGCGCCCAGCAGCCGCAGGATAGGGGACATAAACGCAAATCCGGTTACGCTTACCATTACCGCGGTAATATAAAAGAACGCCATGGCGTTTGCGGTCATACTGCCGGCTTTTTCATATTCGCCTTTGCCCAGCAGTCTGGACACGATGGACGCCGCGCCGCCGCCCACCATCTGCGCGATTGCCGACTGGATGAGCATGAACGGCATAATGATGGATACGCCGCCCATTGCGTCGTTGCCGACGCCCCTTCCCACAAACAGGGTATCCACAATGTTATACAGCGCGTCAAACAAAAGCGAGCAGAATGACGTGGAGGAAAATCTCATAATCAGACGGAAGATATTTTCGCTTTCCATCTGCCTGGTTTTTGCAATATTGTTATCCATTTTTTAAAACACCGAAGCTGCGCTTGTACATAAGATTACCGGACAGCACATTCCTCCACCAGCCGAAATGGCGGGGCGTGTAACGGTAATACTTTTCAACCTCCTGAATCAGTCCCATAAGTCCCTGGGCAAAGGCGTATCGGATCTCGGTCTCCCTGTCGGGAGTTACCTTGATCTCAGCCGCTGCATTGTATGCTTTCAGCGAATCCTTTTTCTCTCTGAGGGGAGCAAAAGGATTTTCAAGGCAGATAAAGTCGAATATTCTGTCACCCCAGAAGCTGCGTTCCGGGTCGATCCAGGAAAACGCAATTTCTCCGTTTTTATCCCGTGTGCATAAAACATTGGCGTCCCACAAATCGTAATTCACCATACAGCATGGAACGTCGGCCAGTATGCTTTTATACCTGTGGGCATAGTTTAAAAGCCGTTCGCCTTTTTTCGACCTTTTTCCCGCTTTGCGCGCGTCCTCGTTCAGATTTTGAATCATAGAGCAGAGCGCTTCGTACCAGTTGGCGTATAATTCATTTTGAATATATCCGAATCGGTCATTATGGATTTTGTGGATCTGCGCCACCATTTTAGCTGTTTTTTCAGCAATGACCGATTTGTCGGCAGTGATTTCATTGCGCTGTCTGCCTTGAAGCTTTTCCATAATGAAATAATCGCTGGATATCTGCTTTCCGGAAAAGTCCTTGTAATATACCTGCGGAACGCGGATGCCGGTATTTTCACGTATGATATCATACCAGTAGATTTCCGCTTCCATCATATTTTTTTCATATGTGAGTACAGGCGTCTCAGGCGCAGGCGCGATCTTCAGAACATAGTCTTTATCCGCCGTTACGCCGTACACGGCATTATACTCTCCTTCACCCAGAGGGGAAATGCGGCGCACGCCCTCAATCCCCGCATTTTTAAAGATGGACTGAATGGTTTCTTCGCTTAAAGCGACTTTTGTTCTGCTTATCATAAAAATACCCCCGATATTCCTTTCCATTTGAACATACCTTATTTGAAACGCAATGTCAACCGAAACGGAGTATTTATAAGGGTATTGTCTGATTTTCAAAGAAATATGATACACCGCCGTAAGCAAATGCCCACAGCGGTGTGTTTTTATTCTGATTCGTAATCTTCTATTTTATCCGTCTGGCTTTCTCCCAGAATGATGATTCCGTTGTCATACAAGAGCTGGGCTGTAATTCCGTTTCCCCGTATGGTGCGGCCTGTAAAGCTGCCGTCATAGATCGTGCCGAAACCGCAGGAGGGGCTGCGCTCTTTCAGCACGGCAATGCGGCATCCGCTTTCCTCAGCGATGTACAGCGCTTTTTCCGCTCCGTCTCTGAACTGTTCCGTGATGTCCTCTCCCAGCTTATTGAAAACTCTGCCGTCCTTTATTTCAGCCGGCGGTCTGGGTATGGGAAGCTGCGCGAAACATTCCGGACATATGGGAATAAGGGTGTGCTTTTCACCCAGCGCAATCACTTTTTCATTTTTATTGTTGCCGCCGCTGTATTTGCAGTTTTCACCCAGTAGGCAGGCGCTTACAAGTATTTTCATCACTTTTTCCTCCTGATTATGATTATGAAAAACCCAAGTACCACGGCAATCAGAATCACGGCGATGACAAGGGAGAGTGCTTTTCCCAAAAACGGTATATGCCCGGCAATGCCGAGAATACATGCTATCGCCAGAAATAGGATCACAAAGATAATGACTGTCACAGCGGCTTTTTTATTGTTCAAAAGAATCACCCGGAAGTATTCTATCACATCCCGAGGCAGATGTCTACATTACCATGTAAAGCCGATTCACTTTACAGTTTGCGGGGACATGTATAATTATTAAAATTTGGTGTCAATATTCTAAAAAATATTGCAAAATAGGAAAATAAGTAATAAGATATACACAAATTATTGCGGTTGGTACAATTTATGGATTTACTGAAACAGAAGATACTTAACGAGGGTGAGGTTTACGAGGGAAATATCCTTAAAGTAGACGGTTTTTTAAATCATCGTATAGATATCCCTTTTATGCGTCAGGTGGGAAAAGAATTTCACAGGCTGTTCAGGGACGAGCAGATAAACAAGATTCTGACGATTGAAGCGTCCGGTATCGCTATCGGCGCCATGGTCGCTCAGGAGTTTGAATGCCCGCTGGTATTTGCCAAAAAGACAAAGACAAAGAATATTGCCGGCGATGTTTATACCTCCAAGGTGGAGTCGTTTACACACGGAACAACCTATGATATTATTGTTTCCAAGCGCTTCCTTGACGAAAAGGACAGAGTGCTTATCGTGGATGATTTTCTCGCTATCGGAAATGCGCTTAACGGGCTCATTGATTTGGTGAGAAGCAGCGGAGCTTCCCTTGCCGGCTGCGGCGTAGTGATTGAAAAAGGTTTCCAGCACGGCGGTGACAAGCTGCGTGAGCAGGGGATAAATGTTCAGTCCCTGGCGATTGTGGAACGTATGGACCACGAAACCGGACAAGTCTTTTTCAGAGAATGATGGGTGGTTATTCGGCATAATGCCTTATAATAAATTTTATTATTTACGGAGGAAGAAAAATGAAACTCTCAAAGAAAATTCTTGCAGTCTTTCTTTCAGCCTTGTTTGTAATCGGCTGTTTCGCGGGCTGCTCTGGCGGTACAGGCACATCTGAAAGCGAAGACAACGCTGCTGGTACTACGGACATCAAGGTAGGATTTATATTCCTGCATGACGAGAATTCAACCTATGACCTTAACTTCATCAATGCGGCAAACGAGGCTTGCGAAGCGCTCGGTATCAGTGATGAAAACAAGATCTTCAAGACAAACGTACCTGAGGGTCAAGAGTGCTACGACGCTGCCATCGACCTTGTTGATTCAGGCTGCTCGATTATTTTTGCGGACAGCTTCGGCCACGAGGATTATATGATCGAGGCGGCAAAGAACAATCCCGACGTTCAGTTCTGCCACTCAACCGGAACAAAAGCGCATACAGAGGGACTTTCCAACTACCACAATGCTTTCGCTTCCATTTATGAGGGACGTTACCTTGCCGGTATCGCTGCCGGTATGAAGCTTAACGAAATGATTGAGGCCGGTGAATTTACTGCGGATCAGGCTAAGATCGGTTATGTAGGCGCTTACACATACGCTGAGGTTATTTCCGGTTATACATCTTTCTTCCTCGGTGCGCGTTCCGTTTGCCCGACAGCTACTATGGAAGTAACCTTTACAGGTTCTTGGTATGACGAGGCTAAGGAGAAGGAAGGCGCCAACAAGCTTATCGCCAACGGCTGCAAGCTGATTAGCCAGCACGCTGACTCAATGGGTGCTCCTACTGCTTGTGAGGCAGCAGGCGTTCCGAACGTTTCCTATAACGGCAGCACGATCGACGCTTGTCCGAATACGTTTATCGTTTCCTCAAGAATCAACTGGGCTCCTTATTATGAGTATGCCATTCAGTCTGTTATAGACGGTACAGCAATCGACGCGGACTGGACGGGCGATATCTCAAACGAGGCGGTTCTTCTTACAGATGTGAACGAAACAGCAGCTGCTGAGGGCACGCAGGAGGCTATCGACGCCGCTATTGCGGAAATGAACGCAGGTACGCTCCATGTATTTGACACCTCAACATTCACTGTAACCGTTACAGATGACACAAATGTAAACGCGACTGTTGATGAAAACGGCACCCTTACATCTTATATGGCTGATGTAGATACGGATGCTGATTATACTGCTGATACAGAGGCTGTTGCGGACGGCTATTTCCATGAATCTGAATACCGTTCCGCTCCTTACTTCGATATTCAGATCGACGGTATCAGCCTTCTTGACACTGCATTCTAAATATATTCAGAGATTTATCTCATGATCATGCGTGACCGTGCATTTTACACGGTCACGCGGCTTTTAAATAAGCCGGATTTCCGGTTTGAAATTTGCGGAGGTAAGCGATGAAAGAAACGCTGGCTATGGAGCTAAAGGGCATAACCAAAACATTCGGCAGCGTTGTTGCCAACAAAGACGTTGATCTGAAAGTGCGCAAGGGTGAAATTCTTGCCATTCTTGGTGAAAACGGCAGCGGAAAAACGACGCTGATGAATATGGTTTCGGGTATTTATTATCCCGATGAGGGACAGATCTTTGTCAACGGAGAAGAAGTTGTCATCAAATCCCCCAAGGATGCCTTTCAATATAAAATCGGAATGATTCACCAGCATTTTAAACTGGTTGACATATTCACCGCTACTGAAAATATAATTCTCGGTATTAAAGACGATAAAAAGTTCAATCTGAAAGAGGCGCAGAAAAGGGTCAGGGAAATCAGTGAGAAATACGGATTTATCATCGACCCCAATAAAAAGATTTATGAAATGTCCGTTTCTGAAAAACAGACGGTTGAAATCATCAAAGTTCTTTACAGGGGCGCCGACATATTGATTCTGGACGAGCCTACCGCTGTGCTTACGCCGCAGGAGACGAAAAAATTATTCGATATTCTCCGCCGTATGCGCGAGGATGGTAAGTCCATCATCATCATTACCCATAAACTGCATGAGGTGCTGGAGATTTCCGACAGGGTGACGATACTCCGTAAAGGCGAGTATGTGGATACCGTCAATACGGCCGACGCTACTGAGCAGTCACTGACAGAAATGATGATGGGTGAAAAGGTTGATTTGAATATCACGAGAAAAGAGCCTAAAAACCCCAAGGAAAGATTGGTTGTAAAGAATCTTTCCGTAAAGGGCGCAGACGGTAAGCTTGCCCTTGACGACGTGAATTTTAATCTGTTCGGCGGTGAGATACTGGGTATCGCCGGTATTTCCGGCTGCGGTCAGAAAGAGCTGCTTGAGTCCATTGCGGGACTGCAGAAAACCGTTTCCGGCTCAAGTATTCTTTATACGCCTGATGACGAAAAAGAACCCGAACAGCTTGTGGGCAAGTCCCCCAGAGATATACGCAGAATGGGTATCGCGCTTTCCTTTGTGCCTGAGGACCGGCTCGGTATGGGTCTTGTGGGTAATATGGACATTATAGACAATATGATGCTCAGGAGCTATAAGGCGGGTCATTCGGTTTTCCTTGACCGGAAAAAGCCTAAAAAGCTGGCGGATAATATCATTGACAAGCTGGAGGTCGTAACGCCCGATGCCACAACGCCTGTCCGCAGACTTTCCGGCGGAAATGTGCAGAAGGTCCTTGTAGGACGCGAGATCTCCTCTCATCCCAAAGTGCTTATGGTGGCGTATCCGGTTCGCGGTCTTGACATCAATTCCTCATACACGATTTATAATCTGCTCAATGAGCAGAAAGCAAAAGGTGTGGCAATCATCTTTGTCGGTGAGGATTTGGACGTTCTCATTGAATTGTGCGACAGAATTATGGTTATCAATTCCGGCAGAATTACGGGAATCGTGGACGGAAAGACCGCCGCCAAGGATGAGATCGGATTGCTTATGACAAAAAATACCGAAAAGGAGGAGCAGTAAATGACTGAAAAGCAAACGAAACGCGAGCCGCTTTTTCATATCGTTAAGCGTGACGCTCTTCCCTGGTACAAGTCATGGGGAATCAGAATCGGAGCGATTTTAATCGCCCTGGTCGTCAGCGCATTGCTGACTATGTTTTTGACTCATGAAAACCCTATCAGCGTTTATGCCACTATGTTTGAGGGCGCTTTCGGTACATCGCGCAGAGTATGGAATCTCCTGCAGAGCCTTGCGATGCTGCTGTGCGTTTCCCTGGCTGTAACGCCGGCGTTTAAAATGAGGTTCTGGAATATCGGCGCGGAGGGACAGGTCCTTATCGGAGGTCTGGCTACGGCCGCGTGTATGATTTGTCTGGGCGGTAAGATACCCAATGCCCTGCTTATCCTTGTGATGATCGTTTCAAGTATGCTTGCCGGCGCTGTATGGGCGCTTATACCGGCGATATTCAAGGCCAAGTTCAATACCAATGAAACGCTGTTTACACTTATGATGAACTATGTGGGTATACAGCTTGTATCCTATTTCGTAATGCTCTGGGAATCCCCCAAGGGCTCGGGAAAGATCGGCATCATCAATCAGCAGAATCATGAAGGCTGGCTGCCGGTCATAGGGGATTATGAATATCTGCTGAATATCATCATCGTATTTCTGATTACGATCTTTATGTATGTGTATCTGAAATACAGCAAGCACGGTTATGAGATCTCCGTTGTCGGTGAGAGTCAGAATACCGCAAGATATATCGGTATCAATGTGAAGAAGGTTATTATCAGAACGATGCTGCTTTCCGGAGCAGTCTGCGGTATCGCCGGTCTGCTCCTTGTGGGCGGAACAAACCACACCATTACCACCACTACCGCTGATAACCGCGGATTTACCGCTATCATGGTGTCCTGGCTGGCGAAGTTCAATCCCCTTTACATGGTGCTGACTTCACTTCTGATTGTGTTCCTTCAGCGCGGCGCAAATGAGATATCCACTGTGTTTAATTTGAATCAGTCCTTTTCCGATATTATAACGGGCATTATTCTGTTCTTTATAATCGGCAGTGAATTTTTTATAAATTACAGCGTAAGATTCCGTCATTCACACAAGGAGGTAAAGTAAATGGTTACAGAAACAATAATTACTTTTCTTCAGCGTGCGGTTGTTCAGGGTATACCGCTGTTATACGGTTCCACCGGTGAGATACTGACTGAAAAATCGGGGAACCTTAATCTCGGTATCCCGGGTATTATGTATGTCGGCGGAATCAGCGGAGTTATAGGCTCATTTCTTTATGAACAGTCACTGGAATCCACCGCTTCCATCAATCCTGTTTTGGCTGTCCTTATACCGATTTTGTGCAGTATATTCGGCTCTCTGATTATGGGACTTATCTATTGTTTCCTTACCGTCAGCCTGCGCGCAAATCAGAATGTAACAGGTCTTGCCATAACCACTTTCGGCGTTGGATTCGGTAACTTTTTCGGCGGTTCCCTTGTGAAACTGACGGACAGCGAGGTTCCTTCCGTTGCCCTTACGGCAACAAGCAACTTTTTCAGAAAGACTTTGCCGATAGCGGACGATACCGGATGGTTCGGGGATATTTTTCTTTCCTACGGATTTATGACCTATCTGGCGATTATCATCGCGATTGTATGCGCAGTATTTCTCAAACGTACACGGGGCGGACTGCATCTCAGAGCGGTCGGTGAAAATCCCGCTACGGCTGACGCGGCGGGTATCAATGTTGAAAGGTCTAAATATCTTGCAACCTGTATCGGCAGTGTAATAGCGGGTCTGGGCGGTCTTTATTATGTAATGGACTACGCCTGCGGCGTATGGTCAAACGAAGGTTTCGGCGACCGTGGATGGCTGGCCATCGCTCTGGTTATTTTCGCTATTTGGAAGCCTGATATGAGCATACCCGGCTCCATCTTGTTCGGCGGACTGTATATTATTTATCTTTACATTCCCGGTCTGGCGCTGCGTACCCAGGAGCTAATCAAGATGCTGCCGTATGTTGTAACGATTATCGTGCTGATCATCAGTTCCATGCGTAATAAGAAGGAGAATACAGGCCCGGCGGCGCTGGGGTTATCCTATTTCAGAGAAGAAAGATAGCTGTTAATGATGTCTTGTTCGGTTAGACTGCGTTACTGACAAAATTCCGCTTGCTTATGTATTGCGTTTTCAGGTGAAGTTTTATGCTGATCAGAGAATTTCAAAAACAGGATATTCCGCAAATGATCGCCATATGGAATGCGGTCGTGGAGGACGGTAACGCTTTTCCTCAGGAGGAGTTCCTGGATGAGAAAAAGGGAAATGATTTCTTTTCCTCACAGAGCTATATGGCTGTTGCTCAAGAGAACGGTGAGATTCTCGGACTTTATATTCTTCATCCGAATAATATCGGCAGGTGCGGACATATCTGCAACGCCAGCTATGCCGTAGCCTCACGGTGCAGAGGACGGCATATCGGTGAAAAGCTGGTGCTTGACTGTATGAAAAAAGGCAGAGAACTGGGCTTTCGTATTCTTCAGTTCAACGCCGTGGTGGAAACGAATATCCATGCGCGTCATCTTTATGAACGTATAGGCTTTCATCAGTTGGGGACGATAAAAAACGGCTTCAGGCTGAAAGACGGCAGTTACGCAAATATCTGTCCTTATTATATAGAATTATAAATGAACCCCCGTTTATATTATTTAAGTTTAATAATAGATTCGTATTGTGCTGTTATAGATTATTTGATGTAGTATTATTAAGATAAAGTATTATACTATTTTGAAATATTTGTGGTGACAAGAATATGAATAATATAATTGATGAGAAGAAATATGTTGTTTTAGATGTGGAAACTAATGGTTTATCTGCACGTAATTGTGATTTGTTATCAATATCAATATATAAACCTGACGATAAAAAAGAATATGATAGATTTCTTCCATTAGAAGTAACAAAATATATAAGTAGAGATATAACCAAAATTAATGGAATAACTAAGGAAACATTAATAGGAGCGAAACCATTAAGTCAAGCTGATGTTAACTATTTAATGACAGAATTTGAATTAGATAAACGAACTATTCTTACTTATGGAAATATTGATGAAAAGTTTATTAAATACTATTTTAAACGTAAAAAATTAATTGGTTTTGAAAAGATGAAGTTTTATAATTTTAAAAGAGATATTATTTCATCGTGTTTTTCTGAAGGGAAAATTACAAAAGATAATTTATGTAAAATTTATGGAATTGAAAATGTTAAAAATGTACATCGTGGAATCAATGATTGTATTTTAGAATGGAAACTTTATAAAAAAATGAATAGTAATAAACTATTTGCATATTTAAAGAAGTTTGACGGTAATTATATTTACGAATATAATGATAGCTATATTATTCCAGCAGCGTATTTATCAAATTACACTAATTTTAAGTATCAATTAGATTATATCTG
>JAGHJI010000041.1 GCA_017886765.1 Eubacterium sp. | reverse complement strand
TCCATCCGTTCTATCACTGGCAGAGAGCTACCAAGCATACAAAGGCGGTAAAGACCGTTGCCAAAGGCGGCGATGACAATACGGTTGAGGTCCGTATCGCTTTCAATACGCCCGGGCTTAAAAATTCTGTGGCGACATACAGGATATATCCCAACGGTATGCTTTATGTTTATCACTCGGCTGTTCCCTCTTCAAATATGCTTAAATTCGGTTATCAGATGACTTTGCCGAAGGATATGGAATATGTGACCTGGTACGGCAGAGGTCCTGTTCCTACTTACTGCGACAGAAAAACGGGAGCCAAGACTGACAAATATTCTTCAACCGTTACCGATCTGGAATACCGATATATGCGTCCGCAGGAATCCTCCAACAGAACGGATATGCGTTATATGACCATTACGGACAAGAAGGGCAGGGGGCTTAAGTTTACCGCATATTACGATGACCCGCTTAACTTTTCCGCGTATCACTACACGACGGACGGCCTTGAGAAAGCTACGCACATCAACGACATACCGTATGAGGATATTACTACCCTTAATATTGACCATATGCTCTGCGGCGTAGGCGGCGATATGCCGGCCCAGGCGTTTGTGCGTGAACCTTATATTATGAAAAAAGGAGTAAAACAGGCATATTCATTTATTATGGAGCCTGTGGAGGAAGAAAAATAAGAAATTTCTCTTTCTCTGACGTATATTCACTATGAAGAGAGTATTTGCTTTTATCGGATTTTCCATGGCAATTACTCTCATAGTGCTCAATACGGTTGCGTACTCTTTCGCAAAATATATTCTTATAGCAGCGGCATTGGCGTTTGCCGTGTCTATGCTGGTTAAAAAATTAAGACAGGAAAAGGTTGTGCCTGTTACTCTGGGTGCGGTGCTCTTTTCCTGTCTTGTTTTTATTATATGTATGCAGTCCTCCGTTCTGCCTCAAAAGACTTTGGACGGGGAAACTGCCACAGCGGTTTTTGAAATCGTTGATGTGGAAACAGAAGATGAAGACGGCTGGCTTTATACCGTAAAGACCAAGTTTATTGATGTTTCGGGCTCACCGCAGGATATAAAGCTGAAACTTCGCTCAAAGACTAAGATAAATGCGGATTATTATGAGGAGATATCCGGTGTGCTGGCATTTTACAGCTATACGGACAGCGCCTTTGACTCCTACGGCGATTACGGAAATAACGTTTTCGTCAGAGCCTCTCTTATCGGCTATGAGCCGACAGAGGATAACAGTAAACCGTTAAATTATTATATCCTACAGATTAGGCTGAAAATAAAGGATATACTTACTGAAAATTTGGATGAAGAAAAGGCGGGGCTTGCCCTTTCTATACTGACAGGCGACAGGAGAATGCTCAGCGACCGCATTAACGAATCCTTTACGACATGCGGCTTATCTCATCTGGTTGCCGTGTCGGGAATGAATATGTCGGTGATCTGCTTTTGCATTTATTATCTGCTCCGCTTAATTAAGATTGGCAGGCTGCCGTCGACCGCAGTTACGCTTTTGGCGGTGTTCCTGTATTCCGGGGTATCAGGGTATTCAAAATCCGTTCTCAGATCGGCGATCATGATATCGGTTATGCTCATTGCAAGGCTTATCAACAACAAGGCGGACACAATGAACTCCCTGGGATTTTCCGTGTTTTTAATTTGCCTTAATCCTTTTTCCGTTACCGATCCCAGCGCCGTTCTGACCGTTACCGCAGTTATCGGACTGTCAGTAGTCAAACCCGAATATGACAAATGGCTCAGACCGAAAAACAGCGTCTTGAAATATCTTTACGACGGACTGTTCGCCGGAATATCCGTAATGATTACCACTATACCTGCCATATGGCTGTTTTTTGGTAAAGTCAGTTTGATATCCCTTTTTGCCAATATTCTATGCGTGCCGGTTATGGAAGCTGCTCTTGTTTTTATATTGCTGCTTTGCCTGTTTTCCGGTGTTCCGTTTTTCGCGGATGCTTTGTGTTTCTTTTCCTCTTTTTTCACCGGAGCACTTATTGAGATCGCTGCCTTTTTCGCGGAGCGTTTCAAGTTCCTGTATGTCAATATTTCGGACAGTCTGTTCGGTGTGGCTATATCGGGAATCCTTCTTTTGGCGGCTGTATCTCTCCTGATAAACAGGAAAATCAGCATGAAGCTGATTTCGTTATTTACAGCGATTGCGTTTATGGTTTGCGCCGCGTTTTCGTTTTATGATTACACCAGAAACGCTTATCTCACCGTGCTGTCAAGCGGAGGTATTATGGTTTATGACAGGGACGCCGCTTTGCTCATTGATTTTGACGACAACAGCGATTGCTACGCTCTGGAAAATACGGTTGGCTCTTCAGGCTTTGAGAAAGTGACCGCGGTCAATTCATCAGGCTGCAGGAAGGCGATAACCGGCGTGTTCCCCGATGCGGAGTTTATATCCTATGACGATGCGACGACAGATTTGTGCGCGCATATCGGCATGGATTACGTCGGCGGCGTTCTGTCGGTCAGTATACATAATAATGTCTTTAAAATTGACGGGGATTATGTTACAATAAACGGGTACAAAACGTATAGGAATATTTATGACCGATTTTCCGAGAAGGATAACGTTACTTTTATCATTACTTCTGACGCGCAGATGCAGATAAGGAAGGGCTGACAATGGCAAAATTTAAAGAAGCTGATCTCAGAGAGCATATAAAAAGCAATCATTTTTTCAACGCTTACCTGATTTACGGTGAGGAAAGCTATCTTAAGGAGTATTACATCGCTCAGTTTAAAAAGAAGTTGATCGATCCTGCTTTTGAATCCTTTAACCTCCATCAGTTTGACGGTAAGGATACTTCACTGGACGATATACTCAAGGATGCCCAGATGCTGCCGATGATGAGCGAATATAATCTGGTTCTTGTCCGTGACTATCCGGTGGAGAAATCAAAGGCGGATATAAAGCTGCTTGATGAATTTTTATGCGATGTTCCCGAAAGCACCGTGTTTATCCTCGTGTATGACGCGGCGGAGCCTGATTTGAAAAGCGCCGGATTTAAGAAAGTGATTTCAGCCTTTGACAGTGCCGGCGCTGTTGTAAATCTGGAAAAAAGAACCGAGTCCGATGTGGCTAAGCTTCTTGTAAGCGGCGCGAAAAAAAGAGGCGCCGTGCTGGATATAAATAATGCTAAGTATCTTATTTCTGTATCCGGAAACGATATGAAAAACCTTCTTAACGAGCTTGACAAGCTGTCCTATTTCGCCAAGGGCGGCGAGATAACCAAAGATATTATTGACAATATGGCAACCAAAAGCCTGCAGGCACGGGTCTATGATATATCCAAGGCTGTTGTGGCAGGGGACACGGATAAGGCTTACAGCGTACTGGACACGCTGTTCGGTATGAAGGAGGACCCCATTTTGATTCTTGCCGTTATCGGCGGTGTATATGTGGATATGTACAGAGTCAAATGCGCCAAAACCGCCGGCTTTTCATACGACGATGTGGCGAAGCATTATAATTACCGCGGCAGGGAGTTTGCTTTGAGAAACGCATCCCGAGACTGCGCCGAATTGTCTGAAAACCAGCTGAGGAGCTCCCTTGACGAGATTATGAATACCGACCTGAAACTGAAAAGCACCGCCGCGGACAAAAGGCTTCTTTTAGAAGAACTTATCGTAAAGCTGATTTTGATTGCGAAAGAGGTACACTATGCTTAAGATCAGCCAGGCGGTTATTGTCGAGGGCAGATATGACAAGCTGAAACTGTCCAATTTTCTTGACACACTGATTATTGAAACAAATGGCTTCGGCATATATAAGGATAAAGAGAAACTGAAATTTATTCGTAAACTTGCCAAGGAAAGAGGAATCATAATCCTGACGGATTCCGACCACAGCGGCTTCCAGATTAGAAATTATATTGCCTCGGGAATACCGAAAGAGAAAATAAAACATATTTATATTCCGGATATTTACGGAAAAGAAAAGCGAAAAAACAATCCTTCAAAAGAGGGGAAGCTGGGCGTTGAGGGTATGAGCGAGGAACTGCTTTTGAGGCTGTTTGAAAATGCCGGCGTTTCATCACAGAAAGTTACGGCAGACGACCCTGTGACAAAGTATGACCTGTTTGAAATGGGCTTTTCCGGTACGCCTGACGCCAAAGAAAACAGAAAGAAACTGCTTCAATCCCTTGATCTTCCTGAATTTTTGTCAACGAATTCCCTGCTGTCCTATATCAATTCCTCAATGACTAGGGAGAGATTTATAAAATTATGTCATGAATTGTAATTTGATGTATTAAATATGCTAAAAATGTGGTTTGCGCTGACGCGCATGCAGTAAACGTGTCTGCTATACTCGTAAGGACGATTACAATCGCCCGTATATATGGTTTGCGCACATCGTAGGGGCGATGATTCATCGCCCGCCATGAAATCTTTAACGGTGATGTTTATGTGTGAGATTTGCAACAGAATAAATAAAATAAAAGACGGCACAAATCCTCATTTTGTAAAAGAGCTTGAGACCGGATATGTGGTATTAGGCGATTATCAGTATTTTAGGGGATATACATTGTTCCTTTGCAAGGAGCATAAAAGGGAGCTGTTTGAGCTTGATGAGAATTTCAGAAAGAAATTTATGGATGAGATGATACTTACGGCTCAAGCGGTTTACAATGCCTTTGATGCGGATAAAATGAATTATGAATGCCTCGGAAATGGTGACGCTCATCTTCACTGGCATTTGTTTCCGCGTGTCAGGGGCGATATAGAAAGCAACGGTCCGGTGTGGTGGCTCTCTAAGGAAGAAATGTGGAACGCTAAGTATCTGCCGTCGGATGATGAACTCAAGCAGATGAAAATGAAACTGCTAATTGAACTGGATAAGATTATAATTGGAGCAGAGAAATGAAACTCAGAGAATACAAACCGTCTGACTGCGTGCATATGGTGCGCTTATTTTATGACACGGTGCATTCGGTCAACGCCAAGGATTATACGCCCCCGCAGCTTGACGCCTGGGCGCCTGCTGATTTCGATTTAAGCAAATGGCACGCGTCTTTTCTGGCTCATTTTACTGTTGTAGCTGTTGAGAGGGAAAGGATTATAGGCTTCGGCGATGTGGATGAAACAGGGTATCTTGACAGGCTTTATGTCCATAAGGACTATCAGGGCAGGGGGATTGCAACCGCGATATGTGATTGCCTTGAAAGCGCAGTTGGAACAGATAGGACCATCACACATTCGTCCATTACGGCAAAGCCTTTTTTTGAAAAGAGAGGTTACAGGACGATAAAAAAGCAGGAGGTTGAAAGAAAAGAAATCCTCCTGACCAATTATGTTATGGAAAAGAGAAAAAATAAGCCATTGTGACTTTGATTGTCAGCAATGGCTTGTCTTATAATATAATCATTTTTGACCGCTGTTCCGTTCCGCAGGGCAGCGGCTTTTTGTATCCCAGGTTATATAGATCCGTGCATTTGCATTCCAAATCAAACAGTCTTCTGCCCTTTTCCGAAAGTTCCTTAACATCGGAATATCTGCTTATGATCGGCAGATTTGCGTGCTTTTTCATAAGTGCGGCAATATCCTGTCCTTTCCTGTTGAAGCCAAGAATACGTATATACGGTACGTCAGAGGTAAAATCCTTAGTGATATCCAAATATGCCCTAAGTATGATCCTGCGGATTCTGGAATGGGTGTACCGTTTGGTCTTTATTTTATCATATATCTCCTCAAGGGAGACGGAGGTTCTGACCGCGTCAACGATCCTGTTTTCCAGTCCCTCACTTACGTCGTCGAATTTCAGAAAATCTTCACAGCGCATGGTCCTCAGCTTGGCAAGCACCGCCCTTTCACAGTTTTTTAAAGAGCATATGTTTTCAAGGCTCAGGTCGTTTCTGATTGCCGAGGCGCTGTACTCGGCGTCATCGGTGTCATGCCCTTTTCCTATTCTTTTTACCGCGCGGCAGGGCAGCTTTGTCTGACGGATATATTCAACGGCTAAAATATTATTCGGCGTGTCGAGTATGTCGCTGTTTACAGCCGCTTTCCGCGCGGCGGGGTAGGAAAGACCGGCGGCGAGTTTTTCTTTTATCAGGCTGTTACATTCTTGAATTTTATCGGCGGTTTCCTTTAATTTATTTATATTGTCACATTCGGCTCCGAAGGCGATTTCATCAATCACCCCGGACGCTTCCAGTATCTGTACGGCATATTTTGCGAAGCCACCGGCGGATAAAACAGAATAAGCGCAGGGGAGTTCTATGATCAGATCCGCGCCGTTCTCAAGGGCGGCTTTAGCCCGCGTGAATTTGTCATAAACAGCAAATTCCCCGCGTTGCACCAGATTTCCGCTCATAACGCATACGATACCGTCAGAATTTTGTCTTAAGGTGTCGATAAGATATTTGTGTCCGCTGTGAAACGGATTGAATTCGCAAATTATTCCCGTTATCATAAATTTTCCTTATAAAGTCCTTGACATTATTATATATTATATATTATTATATTACTAAATAAATATAACGATTTCAATAGTTGGAGGAAATATTTTGAAAATACTTGTTATCAACTGCGGCAGTTCGTCGCTGAAATTTCAGCTGATCGACATGTCTGATGAATCCGTTCTCTGCAAAGGCGCTATCGAGAGAATCGGTATGAAAATCAGCGGCGGCGAGGAAAATGTTATCATTAACGTCAAGAGCGGAAAATATACTTGTGATAAGGAACTTCTCACCCATACGGATGCCTTTAATGAGGTGAAATACATTCTTTCCGAGGGCGAGCACAAGGTGATCAATTCCTTTAACGAAATCGACGCTATCGGACACAGAGTAGTGCAGGGCGGCGACAGATATACCCATAGTGTTCTTATCGACAATAAGGTAGCCAAGGATATTGAGGAGCTTTCTCCCCTTGCTCCGCTGCACAATCCCGCCAATTTACAGGGCTATCTTGCCTGTCTGGATGTTGTGGGCCCTGATGTTCCGCAGGTTGCCGTCTTTGATACGGCTTTTCACAGCACTATGCCGCCTAAGGCATATATGTACGCTGTGCCCTATGAATACTATAAAAAATACGGTGTGCGCCGCTATGGCTTCCACGGTACTTCCCATAAGTTTGTATCCCAGAGGGTTGCGGACAGAATGGGCAAGGATATCAGAAAGCTGAAGATCATTACCTGTCATCTGGGCAACGGCTCATCCATTGCCGCCATTAATCACGGCAAGGTGGTTGACACCTCTATGGGCTTTACTCCTCTGGACGGCTTTATGATGGGTACCCGTTCCGGCGGTGTGGACCCTTCCGTTGTTACATTCATTATGAAAAAGCTTGATCTGACGCCTGACGAGATGGACAGGATATTGAACAAGGAATCCGGCGTAAACGCGATTTCCGGCGTTTCCTCTGACGACCGTGATATTGTTGCCGCTCAGAATCAGGGAAATGAGAGAGCTATCCTCGCGCATGAGATGCAGGCGTATGAAATCGCGAAATATATCGGCTCATATATTGCGGCGATGAACGGCGTCAACGCCATTGTTTTCACCGGCGGAATCGGAGAAAACGGCGTGTGGCTGCGTTCAAAGGTTTGTTCCTATCTCGGCTATATGGGTGTGTATATCA
Organism: Eubacterium sp.; assembly: GCA_017886765.1. Classification (GTDB taxonomy): domain Bacteria; phylum Bacillota; class Clostridia; order Oscillospirales; family Acutalibacteraceae; genus Eubacterium_R. Next base: position 23,903 of record JAGHJI010000041.1, on the reverse strand, counting down.
ATGAGGCTGTCAATCAGAACACCCAAAAGGGCGCGGAGGCAGAACTTACGACTCCATCTGACAAGGTAAGGGTGTTTATCCTCGCCACCAACGAGGAGCTTGAGATTGCCCGCGATACTGCGGAGATCGTAAACGATTTAAAGCACCGTTAATTCATTCTTATCCTATAAAGATATATTAACTTATTTTAAATTTACAAAGAAGGAGGAGTAAAAATGCCTGAAATTAAGTATGAGATCACGGAGCATCTCGGCGTTATTTCCGAAACTGCCAGGGGCTGGACGAGAGAAGTCAATATGATTTCCTGGAACGGACGTGAGCCGAAGATTGACGTCAGGGACTGGTCGCCTGACCACTCAAAAATGAGTAAGGGCCTTACTTTTACAACGGACGAAGTTAAGGAACTTACTAAGATTGTTGAAAAGCTCTGAGAGACAAGGGTGACAGTATTTTCTATATTGTTGCCCTTGAAATTTTTATTAAAGCGTAATACTCCGTCTTGATTTTCGGACGGGTTTGAGGTATAGATTATGGAATGGACATCATTAAACGATTTAAGAGAAAAATATTTATCCTTTTTTGAAAGCAAGGGACATTTGAGACTTCCCAGCTTTTCACTGGTACCAAGCGGAGATAAGAGCCTTTTGCTTATTAACTCCGGTATGGCTCCCATGAAAAAGTATTTTACCGGTGAGGTTACTCCGCCGAGAAAGCGTGTTACGACCTGCCAGAAGTGTATACGCACGCCTGACATTGAATGCGTCGGCAAGACGGATCGTCACGGCACCTTTTTTGAGATGCTCGGCAACTTTTCCTTCGGTGATTATTTCAAAAAGGAGGCTACCGCCTGGGCATGGGAATTTTGCACCAAGGCGCTGGAAATGCCGGTTGACAAGCTCTATGTCACGATTTATGAAAATGACGACGAGGCTTACGAAATCTGGACCAAGCAAAACGGCGTGGCGCCCGACCATATAGTCAGGCTGGGCAAGGAGGACAATTTCTGGGAGCACGGCTCAGGTCCCTGTGGTCCCTGCTCTGAAATTTATTTTGACCGCGGCGAGAAATACGGCTGCGGACGTCCCGACTGCGGACCGGGCTGCGAATGTGACCGATATACTGAATTCTGGAACAATGTTTTCACCCAGTTTGACAACGACGGAAACAATCATTATACCCCTCTTGATCACCCGAATATTGATACGGGTATGGGACTGGAAAGGCTTGCCTGCATTATGCAGAATGTGGACAATATTTTTGAGGTCGACACCATTCAGAATATTATGAAAAAAATATCTGAGATTGCGGGCGTTAAGTATCATGAGGATGAAAAAAAGGATATTTCCCTGCGTGTAATTACAGACCATGTCCGCTCCGCAACCTTTATGATCGGCGACGGCGTAATTCCGTCCAATAACGGCAGGGGATATGTTTTAAGGCGTCTTATACGCCGTGCCTGCCGCCACGGAAGACTTCTTGGTATCGACGAGCCGTTTCTTTACAAAGTCTGCAAAACCGTTATTAAGGAGAACGAAAAGGCATATCCCGAGCTTGCCGACAAGGAAGAGCTTATCACCAAAGTTATTAAGGCAGAGGAAGAGTCTTTCGGCAAGACCATTGACGCCGGCCTCGCTATTCTTGATGAATATATTACCAATATGGAAGGCAATGTCTTCTCAGGTGAAGATGCGTTCAAGCTTAACGACACGTACGGCTTCCCACTTGATCTGACAAAGGATATCCTTGAGGAAAAGGGAATCACAGTGGATGAGGACAAGTTCAACGCGCTTTTGGCAAATCAGAAGTCCACGGCGCGTGCAGCCCGCAAGGATGCCGGCGCAGATGCCTGGAAAGGCAACTCAATTAAAATTGAGGCTGGCAAGACAGAGTTTGTCGGATATACCGAATTTGAATGTGACGCAAAGGTTATTGCCATCATAAATTCCGCCGGGGAATTAGTCGATATGCTCGGAACAGAGGATAAAGGCACGTTAGTTCTTGATAAAACCCCGTTTTACGCGGAGTCCGGCGGACAAGTGGGCGACAGCGGCGTTATTAAGGCCGGCGACGGTAATGTGTTTCTTGTTGCCGATACCTCCAAAAATGCCGATGGCGTCTATCTTCATAACGGCAGCGTTTCAAAAGGCGTTATCAGTGTGGGCGACAGCGTAAACGCAAGCCTGAATGAAATGCGGCGCAGATCCATCATGAAAAATCATACAGCCGCCCACTTGCTTCAGGCAGCGCTTCGTCAGGTGCTGGGCAGTCATGTTGAGCAGGCAGGTCAGCTTGTGAATGAAAGGGAAGTTCGCTTTGACTTCACCCATTTCAACCCGATGACGGCTGACGAAATTCTCAAGGTGGAGATGCTCGTAAATCAGTTTATTATGCAGGTGCAGCCCGTTACAGTCAAGGAAATGCCGATTGAAGAGGCAAAGAAAATGGGCGCCATGATGCTCTTCGGTGAAAAGTACGGCGATGTTGTCCGCGTGGTGAAAGCAGGCGATTTCTCAACGGAATTGTGCGGAGGAACGCATGTTTCCAACAGCGGTGAGCTGGGCTTGTTCAAGATTATTTCCGAGTCATCGGTCGCTGCCGGTGTCCGCAGAATTACTGCGCTTACAGGCGTTAATCTTCTTAATTATCTGAATCATAACGAAGCGCTTGTCAAGTTTATCGCCTCTACGCTGAGAACGAGCGATAACGAGATCAATGACAGAGTGTCCGCTATGGTGTCCGAAATAAAGGAAAAGGATAAGGAAATTCATCAGCTCAACGCTGAGCTTACAAAGCTTAAGAGCGCGCAGATGTTTTCAAAATATGTTGATGTAGACGGTCTTGAGCTCTATGCCGCGAAAATTGATTCCACTACGCCCGACGCGCTTCGCTCCATGGGCGACGATATCAAGGCAAAGGGTGATAATGTTGTGGCTGTGATCGCCGGCGTAAACGGAGAAAAGGCGAACATTGTTGCCGTTTGCGGCAAAAACGCTATTGCTAAGGGCGTTAAGGCGGGCGACCTGGTACGTGAGATCGCCAAACTTGCCGGCGGCGGAGGCGGCGGACGTCCGGATTCCGCTATGGCGGGCGCGAAAGATGTTTCAAAGCTTGACAGCGCTATGGCAGCTGCTGAAAAAACAGTCCGCTCAATGATAAGATAAAGAGGTGTGCAGAATGTGTTTGTTTTGTGAAATCATTGCCGGTAATATTCCGTCAACAAAAGTTTATGAGGATGACAATATTCTGGCGTTTAAGGATATCAATCCCGTTGCGCCGGTTCATATCATCGTTGTTCCCAAGGTTCATATTGAGAGCGCCAATGATATTACCGCTGATAACAGTAAGTATGTATCTGATATTTTTGAGAAAATTCCTGAGATTGCGAAATCTCAGGGCATTGACTCGTACCGCATCATAAATAACTGCGGTGAGGACGCGGGACAGACTGTAAAGCATCTTCATTTCCATATTGTTGGCGGTACGAAACTGGGAGAAAAAATTGTATGAGTGATGAATACTACACGTTAAAAATCGCAGGCCTTGAAAGAAAGCTGAAGATGTTTTCGGTTTCGGACAGTTTGGATATTGCCGCCTTTATTCTTTTCGGCGATGTTGAGCTTACCGAAGCCTGCGCCAAGGCTCTGCTGGAAAAATGCCCCGACTTTGACTATATCGTCACGCCGGAGGCAAAGTCGATTCCCCTTGCTTATGAAATGAGTAGACGCAGCGGAAAAAAGTACATTGTTGCCCGTAAAGGAATCAAGGTATATATGGACGATCCTGTTGAATATACGGTCAGAAGCATTACAACGCAGAAGACCCAGACCCTCTACCTCGGACACGAGGACGGTGATCTGCTGAAAGATAAAAAGGTTCTGATCGTTGACGATGTGATTTCTACGGGCGAAAGCCTGCACGCTGTCACCGGACTTGTTGAGGCGTTCGGCGGCAAGATCGTTGCCTCCTGCGCACCTCTTGCTGAGGGAGACGCCGCTGACAGAAAAGACATTGTTTTTCTTGAAAAACTTCCGCTGTTCTTTAAATAGATAAATGAGCCCAAGAGAACTTGGGCTCATTTATCTCTATTTATAATTACGTCCTTCTAGTATATTCATCACAGTTTTATTTTTCCAAAATGTTAATAATTCCTTGTCTGACAGCCTCCGCGCGCGTAATTCCTTTATTTTTACAATATGACAATAATTGCGTGTTAAGTTCTTTATCAATACGCACTTTGATATCAATGCATTTAGGATTATCAATCTTTGGTCTTCCCGTTCTGGGACTCACTTCATCACCTCTTTTCTTGAGTTCCATAATGTCATTATAGCAAACGGAACTCAAAAAGTCAAATGGTTTTATTTTATATATTTCTATTTCACTGATAAAAGAATGATTACCCGAAAGTATGGCAATAATACTTTCGGGTGATTTTATGTTTAAGGATAATAAAAAGGTTGTTATAATCGGCGTGGGTATGGTGGGTATGAGCTATGCCTATTCGCTTTTGAATCAAAATATCTGCGATGAGCTTGTACTTGTTGATATCAATAAGGAACGGGCAAGGGGAGAGGCAATGGACCTTTCTCACGGTCTGCCGTTTGCTCCCAGCTCCATGAAAATCAGATCCGGCGACTACGCCGACTGTGCCGATGCCGACTTGGTTGTTATCTGCGCCGGCGCTCCGCAGGAGGAGGGAGAAACCAGAAGAGATCTGCTGCTGAAAAATTATAAAGTTTTCAAGTCCATCGTTGAGCCGGTTGTTACAAGCGGTTTTAACGGCGTTTTTCTCATCGCCTCCAATCCCGTGGACATTATGACACAGGTGGTTTATACTTTATCCGGTTTTCCGGCAAACCGGGTCCTCGGTTCTGGCACAACGCTGGATTCCGCCAGACTGCGCCATATGATGAGCGATTATTTTAAGGTCAATCCGAGAAATGTTCATGCCTATGTTATCGGTGAGCACGGCGATTCCGAATTTGTTGCCTGGAGCAATGCCACAATTTCGGTTAATCCGTTGTCAGAGCTGGAGGAACGCTATCCGCATCTGATGGAGGATATGCATAAAATAGCGGTGGACGTCAAGGAATCGGCTTATGAGATCATCAAGGCAAAGCGCGCCACATATTATGGCATAGGAATGGTGCTTGCCAGACTGACCAGAGCGATTCTATTTGACGAGAATTCAATCTTTACCGTTTCCACCTATCTTAAGGGAGAATACGGAGAACAGGGAATATATGTGGGCGTTCCGTCCGTGGTAAATCATAACGGCGTGCGCGAGGTGCTCCAGATGAAATTGAATGATGAAGAGCAGGAAAAATTCAAAGAATCCTGTAAAATCCTCAGGGAAATGAAAACGGAAATCGGCATTTAGTAATATTCCTGTATTTCACAATAATCAAAAAAATAAAGCGGTCATTGAACCGCTTTATTTTTATTCATTATTTTCCATTACATAAGTACCCTCGGGCATTACCGCGACAGCGTAGTCGCCGAATTTGTAATAGCGCTTTATCGTATTGCTGAAATTCAGGTAATCGGATACCGTATAATTGTTTCCGTCAATTTTTCTTACCTTATTATTATCGCAGCAAACATAAAAATCGCCTTCGTCATAGCAAATGTAAGTCGGGTTAATGAAGGTGGTGGAATCCTTGCCCCCGATTCTCAGATCCACTTTCATATTCTGGCAGGAGTAACGTATCACGCAGTTTTCTCCCGGACATATATTCCAGAAATATTTTCCCTCCAGGGCAAGGCATTTTACCGGACTGCCGTGGTAATCAAATGTTCCGCTCCAGTCCAGCTCACCGTCACGGTCAAATATTCCGGCCTCGCCGTTAGGATAGATAGCGAGCACCCTTCTGTCGTAAAGCACCGCCGCTTCACACTGGACAAAATTAGGGATTATCTCGCTGATGCGTTTGAAATTCGGTCCGAATTTCTTTAGCAAATAGGCGCTTTTTGTTGAAACGTCAATACTCCTGCTCTTGAAGTCAACTACCGAATACTGCACCTTGTACTGCGCCGGATTCGGCAGCGGTATCTTTTCAACCAGTATGACGGAGTCATCGCTGTATCTCACGATATCCACAATATCTTTTGTGCTGATTAACTGCAAGGGCTATTCCTCCGTTTCATTGGTTGTATTGATAAGATATCCCAGTGTCAGAAGGCTGTCCGTCAGATGCACGTTTTCAACAAGCACTTCAGGGTGCGCCATAGCAATATCATAGTTGGAAAAATTCCAGAAGCTTTTTATGCCCACCTTGACAAGCAGATCCGTAATCTCGCTCATATCGTTTGACGGAATACAGGTTACCGCGCAGACGGGCTCGTTGTCAATGCAGAAATTTTCAATATAGTTAATATGTCTTACCGGAATCCCTTTGATCATATTGCCGCAGAGCGCTTCGTTTTTGTCAAAAATGCCTATCAGTTTGAATCCGCTTTTTTTATTGAAAAGCTTATTCGTTACCGCTTTTCCCAGATTACCCGCGCCGATAAGGATAGTTTTGATTTCTTTGTTCACACAAAGAATCTCACCGATCTTTTTGTGCAGCTCAGGTACGTTATAGCCATAGCCTTGCTGACCGAATCCGCCGAAACAGTTGAAATCATGCCTGATCTGTGATGCGGTCAGTCCCATCCTCGCCGCAAGCTCCTTTGAGCTTATACGCACAATGCCGTTTTCCTTAAGTGACTGCAGAAAGCGGTAATAGCGGGGAAGCCGTTTGATAACGGATATAGAAATATCGTCCTTTACAGACATTTTGTTTTACCTCTCTGAAATTATTTGGTCATTTCGGTAATGGTTTCCATTACATAGTCACCGAACTCGCTGCAGGTGCAGCCTGTCTCCCTGCCTGTTATAGTGAGCTTTTTTTCCTCAAACATGCACTTGTCGAGAGCCGCCTCAAGAGCGTCCGCCTCTTTTTGATAACCGATGTGTGAAAGGAGCATTACAGACGCTCTGAGCATAGAACAGGGGTCTGCATATTTGCCTCTTCCTTCTTTTATCATGCGCGGCGCGGAGCCGTGTATCGCTTCAAACATGGCGTATTTTTTACCTATGTTGGCTGAGCCTGCAGTGCCGACGCCGCCCTGGAATTCCGCAGCCTCGTCAGTGATGATATCGCCGTAGAGATTCGGAAGAACAAATACCTTGAAATCCTTTCTTCTCATAGGATCAATCAGCTTCGCCGTTGTAATATCAACATACCAGTCGTCCGTTACGATCTCCGGATATTCCTCGCCGATCTTCTGAGCGGTCTTCAGGAATTTTCCGTCTGTTGTTTTGATGATGTTCGCCTTTGTAATAATAGAGACCTTGCCTTTTTTATTTTTTCTCGCGTATTCATAGGCAAGGCGCGCGATTCTCTCGCAGCCCTCCTGGGTGGCTACGGTGAAATCAACTGCCAGATCGTCTGTAATGTTCACGCCGTGAGAGCCTACCGCATAGCCGCCTTCTGTGTTCTCTCTGAAGAATGTCCAGTCGATTCCTTCCTTGGGCACCTTTACGGGACGCATATTTGCGAACAGATCCAGTTCCTTCCGCATTGCCACGTTAGCCGATTCAACATTCGGCCACGGGTCGCCGGCTCTGGGCGTGGTTGTGGGGCCCTTAAGAATGACGTGACAGGATTTCAGTTCTTCGAGAACATCGTCCGGAATCGCCTTATTGCAGGCCGCGCGGTTTTCTATAGTCAGACCGTCGATTTCCTTAAATGTGACTTTGCCCTTCGCAACCTCGTCTTTCAGCAGGAACGCAAGCACTCTCTCGCTTTCCTTTGTGATTACAGGACCTATGCCGTCGCCGCCGCAGATACCGATGACGATGGTGTCAAGCGCCTGATAATCCGTAAACTCCTTGTCCTCTTTTATCTTCTTTGCGCGGGCAAGCTGTGCTTCCATCAGTGAACGGAATTTTTCAACTGCCTCGTCCAGAATCTGTTTTTCGTCTGCCATAATAAAAATTTCTCCTTGTCTTATTTATTCGTTTCTCTTGTGTAGTCCAGAAGACCTCCGCATACGAGCATTGCCCTCTGTCTGTCGGAAAGGTGGGAAGAGTCAAGCTCGTATTCCTCGCCCTTGGTTATATTTTTAAGAACGATCTGCTTTTTGTTTTCAATACAATCCTTGATGTTGGGCAGTGACAGCTCATCCATCTGGTCGATTTTGTCATAGTCGTCTTCATGGACAAAAGTGAACGGAAGTATTCCGGCGTTCACAAGATTTGCGACGTGGATTCTTGCGAAAGATTTTGTAATAACCGCCTTAACACCGAGATAAAGGGGAACAAGCGCGGCATGCTCTCTTGAAGAGCCCTGGCCGTAGTTTGTGCCGCCGATAATGATACCTTTGCCTTCAGCCTTAATTCTTTCCGGGAAGGTCTCATCGCATACTGCAAAGCAGTATTGAGAAAGGTGGGGTATATTTGAACGGTAGGGGAGTATCTTTGCTCCCGCGGGCATGATATGGTCGGTCGTAATGTTGTCGCCTACCTTGAGGATTGCTTTGGCTGAGATTTCCTCAGGCAGCGGAGATGTTTTCGGGAAAGGCTTGATGTTCGGTCCTCTTACGACCTCAATGTCCTTTGCCTCCTCCTCTGTAGCAGGCGGCTCAATCATATTGTCATTTACAATGAATTTTTCCGGCATTTCAACCACAGGCGCCTCGCCCAGCTCGCGTGGGTCTGTAAGATAACCGGTAAGGGCGGATGCCGCCGCGACTTCAGGGGACACAAGATAGATTCCGGCGTCTTTGGTGCCTGAACGTCCTTCAAAATTCCTGTTGAATGTTCTCAGTGAAATACCGGCTGAGTTCGGTGACTGTCCCATACCGATGCAGGGACCGCAGGCGGACTCCAGAATTCTTGCTCCGGCGCTGATCATATCTGAAAGCGCGCCGTTAAGAGCCAGCATATTCAGCACCTGCTTTGAACCAGGAGCAATGCAAAGTGAAACGGATGGAGCGATGGTCTTTCCTTTCAGAATTGCGGCAACCTTCATCATATCCACATAGGAGGAGTTTGTGCAGGAGCCTATCGCTACCTGGTCAACCTTGATTTTTCCGATCTCATCCGTGGTTTTAACATTGTCAGGCATATGCGGACATGCCGCCATAGGTGTAAGGGAGCAGAGGTCGATATCAATAACCTCGTCATAAACCGCGTCAGCGTCAGGCTGGATTTCAGTCCAGTCATCCTCTCTGCCCTGCGCTTTCAGGAACGCGAGGGTAATCTCATCTGACGGGAAGATCGAGGTCGTTGCGCCCAGCTCGGCGCCCATGTTGGTAATGGTGGCTCTTTCGGGTACAGAAAGGGTCTTGACGCCCTCTCCGCCGTATTCAATAATTTTTCCTACGCCGCCCTTGACGCTCATGATCCGCAGTACCTCAAGGATAACGTCCTTGGCGGATACCCATGGCTTAAGATAGCCGGTCAGATTGATCCTTGTCATTTTCGGCATCGGGATATAGTACGTACCGCCGCCCATGGCAACGGCAACGTCCATTCCGCCCGAGCCCATAGCCAGCATACAGATACCGCCGCCGGTGGGTGTGTGGCTGTCCGAGCCAATCAGTGTTTTGCCCGGGATGCCGAATCTTTCAAGGTGTACCTGGTGGCAGATACCGTTACCCGGACGGCTGAAATAAATACCGTGCTTTTTGGTAACTGTCTGTATATAACGGTGATCATCCGCGTTTTCAAAGCCGGTCTGAAGTGTGTTGTGGTCAATATAGGCAACTGATTTTTCCGTTTTGACTCTGTCAACGCCCATTGCCTCAAACTCCAGATACGCCATGGTTCCGGTGGCGTCCTGCGTAAGCGTCTGGTCGATTCTGAGTCCGATTTCAGTGCCGACTTTCATCTCTCCTTCAACAAGGTGGGATTTAATAAGTTTTTGTGCTAAAGTAAGTCCCATTGATAAAAAATCCTCCTAATTGTTTATAAAATTAACAAAGATATTTTAGTACAGTTGCGCTTTTGTGTCAATGAGGATTACAGAAATGTAATAATTAATTATTTTATTATTAATATTATTTAATAGTTATATTGAAATAAACACCCGTTTGTGATAAAATAATACATTATATCGTGGACTATTGGGCATAAATAACTATGAGGTGTTTTTATGTCCGATAATAAAAAAGAAAATTCAAAGATGGAGAACAATCAGGAGCAGAATGACGAAAATAAAAATGACGAGCCCCAGGTAAGCAGTACTTCGGATTTCGAGACAGGGTCCATAACCGTTTCCAAGGACGGTCATTTTATCCACTGTCTGACAATCATCGGTCAGATAGAGGGACATTATATTTTGCCCAGTCAGAATAAAACGACCAAATATGAGCATGTTATCCCTCAGCTTGTCGCCATTGAGGAGAGCAAGGAGATAGAGGGACTGCTTATCATTTTGAATACGGTAGGCGGCGATGTTGAGGCAGGACTGGCGATAGCGGAGCTTTTGTCAACAATGAAAACGCCCACAGCGTCCCTTGTCCTTGGCGGCGGCCATTCCATCGGCGTGCCTCTGGCGGTAAGCTGCCGTAAGAGTTTTATCGTCCCCAGCGCCACCATGACAGTGCATCCGGTCAGGATGAACGGGCTGGTTTTAGGCGTTCCTCAGACCCTCTCATATTTTGAAAAAATGCAGGACAGAATCGTCAATTTCGTTGCCAATAATTCCAAAATTTCCGACTCCGCTTTCCGTGAACTGATGATGAAGACCGGTGAGCTTATCATGGATGTGGGAACGGTGCTTGACGGCGAAGGAGCTGTAAAATCGGGTCTGATTGATGAAATGGGCGGACTCAGCGACGCTCTTGATTTTCTCAATGTTACCATTGAGGAGGGTGCCGGATGATCTATTCGATAATATCGGAAAATGATATTTTTTATACGCCTGTTTCCGTCTCAAACGGTATTCGCTCCAGTAATCCGTACGACTATATCCGTCCCGGGTACTATCTTGATAACGCTTCTCTTTATGGAGGTAAGGATAATGTGGATTTTAACTGCCATTTTTCAGGCTATCGGACAGGCTCTGACATGGGTGCTTCCGGTATCTGAAAGCGGACACAGCGCGATATTTCATAATTTTTCCGGCAGATATACAGACGCCTGTTCCCAGCTGACAGGCGTGATACATATAGGAATCGCCATCGGAATCATAGCGGCGTTTTACAAACTGTTTTTTTATCTGGCTAAAAACTTTTTCGGCGCCTGGAATGATTTGTTTCACAAAAGACTGGATATAAAAAATCCACCCTCGCAAAGGAAATTTATGTTAATGACCATACTTTCCTTTGTGCCGATGCTTCTGTATTTGATTCCGGCTGGTAAATACGGAAATATCTATCAGTTTTTTAACAGAACGTCGTATAATGAATTTATTTTGGGTGAGGGTATCTGTATTATTCTTACAGGTGTTCTCCTGATAATTACCCAGAGTATGATAGATAAAAGGAATAAAACTTTTCCTGCCGCAGTGCAGGCTCTGATTATCGGCCTGACGGCGTTTATAGCGGTGCCAACTGCCGGCTGTTCACTGGTTGCCGGTGTGTTCTGCGTTGCAGTTTTACTGGGAATGAGCGATAAATACGCGGTAAGGTATTCCATGGTGCTCTCCGTAATGGTGCTTCTTGTCACCGGTGTGATTGAAATTTGTGTGGGCGTTACCGCAATCAGCGTTGTTTCCGCAATACTCGGTATCGTGATTTCCGCCGCGGTTACATTTTTCGCGGTGAAAATTCTGTTGTATGTGATTAAAAACAAGGCGCTTAAATTCTTCGCGTGGTACGATGTTGCGCTGGGAATCATCTGCCTGGTTATCGGAATATTTCAATTTGTGATAGAATGAGGTAAAGCATGGCGAATAAAAAAACGCAAAATAAATCAAAACAAAATAAATCCGCCGCAGCGAAAAAGGCGCAGGCGCAGACGGCTGAGAGGCAGGACGACGCGGTCAGAATTGCAGGCATCGTCGTTTTTGCGCTTTCCGTTATCTTTTTCTGTCTGGCTGTGATTAACGGCGCCGGCGTATGGAATGTATTACATAATGTTTATGTGGGAATTTTCGGTATTTTCGCCGCATGTGTTTTTCCGCTGATTTCCATCGTTGTTATGCTGTTTTATTCTTTTAATAAATCAACGCCGTCGAAGCTTGCCGTAAAATCCGTGGAAACCGTTATTATGGTTTTGCTTATCGCCGCTTTTGTCCATATCTTAGCGCACGGAACCGGAGAGGATTTTAAGACAGTGATTACGGAAAGCTATGAAAATGCGCCGACTTCCTTTAACGGCGGTTTTATCGGCGCCGTTTTAGGCTGGCTGCTGCTGTCCATGGGCAAGGCTCCCGCAATCGTGGTGACCGTGGTACTGTTCCTTGTTGATTTTATGCTGCTTACCGGCATTACGGTGCTGCAGTTCTTTTCCGGCGCTGCAAAGCCGGCGAAAGAAACGTATAAGAAAGTTGCGCCCGTAATCTCCGAACAGATTGAGAAAAGGAGAATGAATAAAAATAATATCGACGTTCCTCTGGATGAAAATCCTCCTGAGGACGGGGACAAGCCCCGCGGCAGAAAAAAGGTAAAGAAAGAGGTATTTGATCCGGGGGAAGAAACCTCGGTGCCAAAGGATATCATTGACGAAATCAATGAAACTACGGAAAGAAACCGCCGTCAGCGTGAGAATGATAAAAAGAAATCGGCTCCAAAATCCAAGTCCATTGACGAGATTGTCAAGGACGCGTCTGAGGAGAACAAACAGGATGACAAGCCTGTTGATAAATTTGAGGTCTCTAAGGAGTCCATGGAAGCTACGGTCAATGATTATAAGCTTCCAACTGTAGATTTGCTTAAAATCGGTGTGAAAAAATCGACGAGGGATATCAGCTCAGAACTTAAGAAAAACGCGCAGATGCTTATTGAGACCCTTCATTCCTTTAATGTTGACGCTACCATTACCGATATCTCCTGCGGTCCCACCGTAACCCGCTATGAGCTGAAACCGGCGGCGGGCATACGCATTTCCAAAATTACAAATTTGGCGGACGATATTGCCCTCAATCTCGCCGCTACCCACGTGCGTATAGAGGCGCCTATTCCAGGTAAAGCCGCCGTAGGCATTGAGGTGCCCAATACGGTCAAAAATACCGTGACGATGCGCGAGCTGATTGACACGCCTGAATTTTACGAACAGCGCTCCAAGCTTTTCGCAGGTCTTGGCAAGGATATTGCCGGTAAATGCGTTTACTGCGATATAGCGAAAATGCCGCACCTGCTTGTAGCCGGTACCACCGGCTCCGGTAAATCGGTGTGTATGAACTCGATCATCACTTCGATTCTTTACAGAGCAAAGCCCGATGAAGTTAAATTTCTTATGATAGATCCCAAGCAGGTTGAATTTTCAAAATACGCCGGTATTCCTCATCTGCTTGTCCCCGTGGTCACGGACCCGAGAAAAGCGGCGGGTGCGCTGGGCTGGGCTGTTTCGGAAATGCTTCAGCGTTATCAGAGACTGTCACAGGTCGGTGTAAGGGATATAGAAGGATATAACAAGTATGTGAAAAAGCATGAGGATATGGAGCCTATGCCGAAGATCTGTATCTTCATTGATGAGTTTGCGGACCTTATGATGGCTGCTCCGAAAGAGGTTGAGGACTCTGTATGTCGTCTGGCGCAGATGGCGCGCGCTGTCGGTATGCACCTTGTCATCGCTACCCAGCGTCCGTCTGTTGATGTCATTACAGGTCTTATCAAGGCGAATATTTCGTCACGTATCGCGCTTACGGTCTCCTCCCAGATTGACTCAAGGACCATACTGGATTCAGCAGGCGCGGAAAAGCTCCTGGGTCACGGTGACATGCTGTATTCGCCCATCGGCGCGTCCAAGCCTATTCGTGTTCAGGGCTGCTTTATTTCTGATGAAGAAGTCGAGGAGCTCTGCGACTTTGTGAAAAATCAGGGCGAAAGCCAGTATGACGACGAAATCGCCAGGGAGATTGAAGCCAAGGCGGTACAGGATAAAAAATCGTCACCCTTTGAAGACGACGGAGACGGTGAGCAGCTGGACGCTCTTTTTGATAAAGCGGTTGACGTTGTACTGGAGACCGGTACGGCTTCCACCTCATTCCTTCAGCGCAAACTGTCAGTAGGTTACGCCCGTGGCGCAAAGATCATGGACCAGCTGCAGGAAAAGGGAATTATCGGACCTGCAAACGGCTCGAAGCCGAGAGAGATACTCATAAATCGCCAGCAGTGGCTTGAAATGCAGGCGTATTCGTCAAGCACTGCGTTTACGGCTGAAAATACAGAGCAGATGTCCTTTGAGCAGACAGAGCCGGTCAGTGACGTGCCTTCTTTTAAGCTGGTTGAAGAATCTAATGAGGAAGAATAATGAACGAATTTCTCCCGATAAATAAACAGGAAATGCTGGAAAGAGGCTGGGACGGCGTGGATTTCGTCTATGTTACAGGCGACAGCTATGTTGACCATCCCTCTTTTGGTGCGGCAATCATAACGAGAGTCCTTGAAAGCGAAGGCTTTAAAGTCGCTGTGCTCAGCCAGCCGGACTGGAAAAGCACGGCTGATTTTACGCAGTTCGGCAGACCCCGTCTGGGTTTTTTTGTAACCAGCGGCAATATTGATTCTATGGTGGCGCATTATACCGCCGCCAAAAGACTGCGGCATGATGACGCGTATACTGCCGGCGGCGTTTCCGGAAAAAGACCTGACAGAGCGGTCATCGTATATTCTAATATAATTAAAAGTATTTATCCTGACAGTCCGGTGATCATAGGCGGATTGGAGGCTTCGCTGAGAAGATTTGCGCATTACGATTACTGGGATGATAAAATCAGACCGAGTATTCTTTTGGATTCAAAAGCCGATCTGCTCACCTTCGGTATGGGCGAGAATCAGACCGTGCAGATTGCCCAAAGGCTTGACCGGGGGGAAAATATATCCGACATGCGGGATATACTTGGTACCTGCTATACCTGCCCCACCGTTGAAACACCGTATGAGGGCGTGGAGTGCCCCTCGTATGAAAACGTATTATCAAGCAAAAGAGAATATGCCAAGTCCTGCAGAATACAGCAGGATGAGCAGGACCATATCAGCGGCAGACGGATCAAACAAAAGCACGGAAAAACAATGGTCGTTCAGAATCCGCCTATGCCTCCTTTGACGCAAAAGGAGCTTGACAGAGTGTATTCTCTGCCATATACAAGAGCGTACCATCCGTCCTATGAAAAGCTGGGCGGCGTTCCGGGTATTCGTGAGGTGGAGTTTTCCATTACCCACAACCGCGGATGCTTCGGCGCCTGTAATTTCTGTTCCATCGCTTTTCATCAGGGCAGATATGTTACCTCACGTTCCAAAAAAAGCATTGTTACAGAGGCTGAAAAGCTGACGCGTATGCCGAATTATAAGGGTTATATACACGATATCGGCGGACCTACGGCAAATTTCAGAAAACCATCCTGTGATTACCAGTTGGAGCACGGACTGTGCAAGGGCAAAAAATGTCTTGCCCCCAAGCCCTGCGCTAATCTTAATGTTGACCACAGTGAATATCTTGATATTCTGCGCAGTGTCAGGAGCTTACCCGGCGTGAAAAAAGTTTTTATACGAAGCGGTATCCGATATGATTATCTTCTTGAGGACAGGGATGATACTTTTTTCAGGGAACTGGTGGAAAATCACGTTTCAGGTCAGCTTAAAGTCGCTCCCGAGCATTGTTCGGCTTCCGTTCTTGATAAGATGGGAAAACCGCATATTGAGGCTTATATTGCCTTTTCAAAGCGGTATTTTCAATATACAGGCGAGGTGAATAAGGAACAGTATCTTGTACCGTATCTTATGTCCTCTCACCCGGGGTCAACCCTTGATGACGCAATCGAGCTTGCGCTGTTTCTCAAGAAAAATCATATAAGACCCGAACAGGTTCAGGATTTTTATCCCACGCCGGGAACGATTTCTACCTGTATGTTTTATACCGGACTTGATCCCTATACGATGGAGGAGGTCTATGTCGCCAGGTCGGAACACGATAAGGCGCTGCAGAGGGCGCTGCTCCAGTATTATAATCCTAAAAATCACCACTTGGTCGAGGAGGCACTGAAGCGTGCCGGACGTTATGACCTGATTGGGTATGATGCAAAATGCCTGATAAAGCCCGGCAGTAAACCGGGAAAGAAGTATAAAAGCAATTCAAATAGTTCAAGAACATATAAGAAAAGAAGCAAAGGAAAGTCGGGGAGAAGATGAGCAGAGGCAAGAGGCAGAGCATAATCGTTATAGGATTCGGCCTGATCGTACTGTCGGGTATCATCTTGTACTATGCGCTTTCCATGCCTAAAATTTCGGTGCAGGATACCAGTGCCTCGGTCTATACGGTTTCCGAAGTTTCCGAAACCGCGACACAGATTACGGCAAATACAGTTACGGGCAACGGAACGGACGGTGCTGTTGCCGGTGCGAAAAGCGATGCGGACAGCGGCAGTGATGCGGACGTTTTGGTCAGTTATCCTCTTGATTTGAATACCTGCACTGCCGAGGAGCTGATGACTATCAACGGAATAGGCGAGGTAAAAGCAAACAATATCATAGAATACCGTGATTATCTGGGCGGTTATACAAGCGTTGATCAGATAAAAAATATAAAGGGGATAGGGGATAAGGTCTATGAAAAAATTTCCCCTTATCTTACGGTATGAATGTTTTTAAGTCCGCCCTGATAACCTTTTCAAAGGCTTTGTTCCCCAATCGGTGCGAGCTTTGCGGCGAGGTCATTGCGCTTGACCTCAAGGTCTGTAAATCCTGTGAAAATCCGCCGGTGATTCAGCCGCCGTTGTGTGAATACTGCGGCAGTTCTGAAACGGAGTGCTCCTGTAAAAAGCATAAGCATGAGTACAAGCAGATTGTTGCGCCGTATTATTACAAAGACAGTCTTGTTTATGCCATACATAGGTATAAGAACAGCGAGATGCTGTTTCTTGCCGACAGGCTTAGTGAAGATATTTATAAATGTGTAAAGACGTATTACGGCAATATTTCTTTTGATATGGTTACTTATGTACCTCTGCGTAAGTTCCGTGAGCGTAAGCGCGGCTTTAATCAGTCTGAGCTTTTGGCAAGGAAAATATCAGAAAAGCTGGGTGCGCCGGTCTTGCCCTTACTGGTGAAGATACGCTATACCGGTGTACAGCACCATAAATCCGCTATGGAGAGAAAAGCTGATGCTTTCGGCTCTTATGATGTGAGCGATAAATATAAAAACCGGCTGGACGGTAAAACGATATTACTGATTGATGATGTTAAGACAACAGGCTCAACACTGAACGAATGCGCCAAGATGCTTAAAATATACGGCGCCAAGTCCGTGTACTGCGCCGTAGCGGCAATTACGAATAATAAAAGACAGCAGCCGTAGTCAGCCGCTGTCCTTCGCCATGGGAGATAAATAAAAAAGCTGTGCGAAATGGATTTCCTCACAGTAGAGGTCATAACAACCTGATACATATTATGAAATAAATAAAAAAATGATAAAAAACTATTGAAATTATTTTAAAATAATGCTAATATATCTAAGTCGATATGCAGGTATGGTGGAATTGGCAGACACGCTAGATTTAGGATCTAGTGGGAGACCGTGCAGGTTCAAGTCCTGTTACCTGCACCAGCTAAGGTTAAAAATGTATTTTACATTTTATAGATAATATATCGGGGTGTAGCGCAGGTGGTAGCGCACCAGACTGGGGGTCTGGGGGCCGCAAGTTCAAGTCTTGTCACTCCGACCATAAAATAAAGGCGTTTGGAATTTTCCGAACGTCTTTAAAAATATCACAAATACCGTTGTTAAGGCAAAAATTAAGCATCGTTGAAATTTTCAGCGATGCTTTTTGTGATTTAAAATGCTTTTTTACTGCAGTCATTGTAGCAATAAATGAATGAACATTACATGATTTTATCTATGCCTTAAATAATTTTTTGCTTAAATCTCTTTTAACTATAATATAGTAGAGTGCGGAGCCGAGGACAAGCATTACGCCCAGCTCGCCCAGCGCCACAAGACCGCCCTGCAGCAGAAAATCGGCAAAGATAAAATCGCCTTCAACGAAGAAGGTTTCGATCTCCCATCCGACAATGACGCCGTTCCAGACCGCCGGCATAAGCATGGCAAGAAGGGGATAGGACTTAATTTTGATATTCCTTGTAAAATAAATGCAAAGCGTGGCGCCGAGGGTGGCAAGGGAGCCGAAGATCATATCCAGCGGAAGTCCCGAGCCGATATTGTATAGGTTTGACAGCACACAGCCTATGGTAAGTCCCGGTATTGCCGTCGGCGTAAACAGCGCTAATATGTTCAGCGCCTCGGAAACGCGAAACTGTACCGCGGCGGAAGTGGTACCGGGCAGCAGAAAATTCTGCGCGTAGGTAAGCGCCGCGTACATGGCGGCGATAACGGCGGTTTGTACGATGAATAAAACCTTTTTGTTTTTCATGATTCAATTGTCTCCTTAGTTTTGTTTTTAGAAGCTTCGAAGTGCGAAACTGGTCAGGATTTTGCGAACTGACATATGTATTATAATCAACATTTGCGTTTAATGCAATATAAAATTCATATATTATATAAATAAAAAATCCGGTTCTCTGAAATGAGAATCGGATTTTAAAACGTATGTATTTTTATTTCCAGCTTTGGATAACCGACGGATTTTCAAATATCTCATCAAGCTTTTTAAAAAACGGAACAATGTCGCCGTAATCCAGCGCTCTATGATCGATCGCGATAGTAATGGGCATAATCTGCCTAATCTCTATTTTATCATTGCCGTTTTCGTCAGTTACAACAGTCGGTCTTTTCTGCGTTGAGTTAATGGCAAAAGCCGTGGTCTGCGGGGGAATGATTTCCAGGAGCGCACATTCTCCTTTTTGCCCGCGGTATATAGAGCCGAGATTTGAAATCGTAGTGGTGCCCTGTTCAATATCATGCTTTGTGAGCCGGTCTTTAACAGGGATGGAGTAATATTTTTTCTTTTCGCTGCCGGTAAGGGTATGTACTTTGTGTTTTCCCGGCATCTTTGAACCGTATAATCTGCGGAATGTCTGGAGAATTTTTCCCTGTTTGAGCCCCTTTAATGTATTGTCCAGGGATACCTCAAACATAACGTCGTCCATATTGGAATTTCTTGCGCGTCTTGCGGTATCATTTATTGCCGTGGTCATCTCCGAAAGGGTCTTATTTCCCATATCGTGCATATTGACCGTCATCATTTCACCGCTTGGTAAAATCATGGGCATGGATACGTCAATATGGTCAAAGTATTTGAGCGTGCCACGGACAAGCTTTCTGTTGAAAAACAGATGGGTGTTCATCTTTGGCGCAGCTTTGAGGCCTTCACAGATAATTTTAATCATAATTGTATTGATCGTGATTTTTTTCGATTTGTCTGTACAGCCTTCATTTATTTTTTTGTATTCCTGTAAAAGTTCTGTCACGTCTGCATGATAATTCAATGTAGCATGGGGGATTGTTTCCCAGCTTTCAGACGTCATATTGGATACAATTTTTCTTGCGATACCGAAATATTCTTCTTTTACTAATGCCATTGTTATCTCCTTAAAATTAATGAACAAATTATACCATATATTTCTATTAAAGTCAATTTCATATTGATTTTTATCTTAGCTGTTATCGGCGGCTAAGATTTTTTTTAAATCACTTCGCAATTTATCCCTTAAATCGTCAACAGTGTTTTCGATGTTCTCTTTAATTTCCGCCATCTGGTCTTTAAGTTCTTCTTTTGTGAAGACATCTTCGTTAAAACGCTTTTTGTATTCCAGCATCAGGTGGGGTCTGAATCTCGGATGGGCTATGGATATCAGCGCCTTTGCTCTTTCTTTCAAAGTTTTGCCCTTAAGCTGAGCAGCGCCGTATTCCGTTACAACATAGTTAACGTCGTTTCTCGGGGTGGTGACGGCGCTGCCTTCGGTAATTAATGGAACGATTCGTGAGATCAGTCCCTTTTTCGCCGTGGAAGGCATAGCGATAATAGAACGACCGCCCTTGCTCATTGTGGCGCCTCTTACAAAGTCTACCTGACCGCCTACTGCTGAAAACTGATTCAGTCCCACCGTATCGGAGACCACCTGACCCAGCAGGTCAATCTGCAGGCAGGAATTGATGGAAACCATATTATCATTTTTTGCGATCTCAATGGGATTGTTTACGTAATCAATGGGATGAAGCTCTACCGCTGGATTGTTGTTTATGTAATCATTCAGTTTTGAGGAGCCGAAGGCTGCGCCCAAAACAGTCCTGCCGTTATTAGCTGTTTTCTTCTTATTGTTAATGATTCCGGCTTCCAGCAGATCAACAACGCCGTCGCCCACCAGCTCGCTGTGTAAGCCTAGGTCCTTTTTGTCCCAAAGCTGTGCGCATATCGCGTTTGGAATACCGCCGATACCGAGCTGCAGGCAGTCGCCGTCATGGATCAGGTCAGCGCAGTTTTTGCCTATTTTCATTTCCGTATCGCTGATTTCAAGGCTCTTGACTCCGGGGAGCGGCTCATCTATCTCAACAAAGTATGTAAAATCCCTGACGTGCTTGATACTGTTTCCGAACGTACGGGGCATATATTTGTTTACCTGGGCGATAACCACTTCGCAGTAATCGGTTGTTCCCCGGGTGTAATCCACGGTTGTGCCGAAGGAGACATAGCCGTGCTCGTCTGGAGGAGAAACCATAACGATGGAAACTCTCGGACGGATGTAATTTTTTATTACATCAGGTATTTCATAGAAATGTGAGGTAGTAAATTCACATACCCCTGTTGAAATAGCTTTTCTGTTACTCTGTGACGCAAAAAGACAGTTAAGAGTAAAGTGTCCCTTCATCTTAGGCTGTACCCAGGGCGAGTCGCCGAGGGTCAGCATATTTACGATCTGAACATCCTTGTAATCCTCATAATGCTCAACAAGGGCTCTTTCTATACCGAAGGGCTCGCCGCAGGCAAAGCCGGTGACAACTTTATCACCGGCTCTGATCGCCTTAATTGCTTCTTCCGCTGTTACAAGTTTGCTTTCATATATTTCTTTCCACGTCATAATAATACCCCTTATTTTCAAAACGTTTGCTTATTTATAATAGACTATTAAACTAAGATATGTCAATAACTATTGTGTAAAAGTATAAAAATAATATCTGTTAAGAGAAAAACTATGTGTCCTGAAAATTCATGTTTAAAGCTAATTTTATTTTGCTGATTTCAGATATTGAAAAAAATAAAAGAGTGTGCTATATTTATATCAAGTTATATGCGAAAGAGAGCGTGGGAAAATGCGTAATACAATCTGCAGATCATAACGATTGAACGGATGCTGGCCATACACCAAGGGACAGTTATGTGCATTCGTTATGCTTGTATTGCAGAAACGCATTTTCGTCAGCTTATTTGTGTGTATGGTTATTTCTGTATACTTTTCTTTGGCTGCCGTACTGCGTTTCGGCAGTTATTTTTATTCTTTGGAGGTATACGGATATGTCTTTAATCAGTGTGAATAACCTTACTTTTGGCTATGATTCGGCACTCGAAAATGTTTTTGATCATGTTTCATTTCATATGGATACAAGCTGGCGGCTGGGTCTGATTGGCAGAAACGGGAGAGGGAAAAGCACGCTTTTAAAATTATTAAAGGGTGAGATGGTATATTCGGGCAGCATAACCGCGGACACTGATTTTTACTCCTTTCCTTATGAAGTTGCCGACAAAAGCGAGCTGACTGTGGAAATCATCAGAGCGCAGTGCGGCAGGGAGGACTGGGAAATCATTAAGGAGTTGAATACGCTTTCCTGCGACTGCGGTGTGCTTTACCGACCGTTTGACACGCTTTCGATGGGAGAGCAGACAAAGTGTCTGCTCAGCGCCGTGTTTCTTACTGATAACGCTTTTTTACTGATGGATGAGCCGACAAATCATCTTGATTCCGACACAAGAAAAACGGTGGCGGAATATCTGAAAAGCAAAAAAGGTTTTATTCTTGTATCCCATAACAGATTTTTGCTTAACGAGGTTTGCGACCACATAATCTCAATTAACCGAAACAGTATAGACGTTATTTCCGGAAATTATGATGTTTGGCAGGACAGCTTTGAAAAGCGGGAACAGTTTGAAAAAAGTCAAAACGAAAAAATCAGAAAAGATATAAAGCGCCTTGAAATATCGGCGCGGCGCAGCGCTGCCTGGTCAGATAAAACAGAATCATCCAAATTCGGCGGCGGTCCTGTTGACAGAGGTTATATAGGGCACAAGGCGGCAAAAATAATGTCGCGCGCAAAGTCCTATGATAAACGTATTGCGCGTCAGAAAACGGAAAAAGAAAAGCTGCTGTCCGATACGGAAAACAGTTTTCCGCTGAAGCTCAGTCCTCAGATTTACCGCAGTAATATTCTCGGGTATGCTAAAAATCTTAGTCTTTCGTTATACGGTAATACCGTATTCAGTGATATATCTTTTGAAATCAGCAGGGGAGACCGGATAGCGCTAAAGGGCAAAAACGGCTGCGGAAAGAGCAGCCTGATAAAAATTCTGCTGGGTGAGCTCACGCATACAGGCGGGGAATATAAAATAAACGGGGACGTAAAAATATCTTATATTTCCCAGTCGGGTGAAGATGTCAGCGGTCTGCTTTCCGATTATGCGGCCCGTGCCGGCATAGAATATGATTTGTGTCTTGCCATACTGAATAAGCTGGATTTCAGCAGTGAGCTATATGCGCGGCCGGCAGAAACGTACAGTCTGGGGCAGAAAAAGAAGGTGCAGATCGCAAAAAGCCTTTGCGAACGGGCACATCTGTATATTTGGGACGAGCCTATGAATTATATCGACATTATATCAAGGGTACAGCTTGAAAATCTGATTCTTGAGTACACACCCACAATGATTTTTGTAGAGCATGATGAAACTTTTTGCGAAAGAGTCGCCACAAAGATTATACATATGTAAAAAATGGCAATGAGGGTATCTCATTGCCATTAATGTTAGTACTCTACTTTGAGATTTTCTTCCGCTTCTGCAACCTTCAGCATGATGGCGCACTCGATTCTCTTTCGGTGCAGTTCACAGCCGAATTCATATACGCCGTTTACCGAGCCTGTGGCGTGATAAGCGTTTGCCGCGCAGCCGCCGGAGCAGTACAGCTTTGCAAAGCAGTCCCTGCATTCTTTATGTGAATAAACATTACATTCTTTAAACTGTTCCAACACTTTTGGGTTTTGGATTCCGTTCCAGATATCACCCAGCAGGAATTTTTCATCCCCCACAAACTGATGACAGGGATAAAGCGCACCGGACGGTGTGACCGCCAGATATTCCGTGCCCACGCCGCAGCCGGAGACTCTTTTTACAATACACGGACCGGCGTCCAGGTCGATCATATAATGATAAAATGTGAAGCCGTTTCCTTTTCTGTATCTTCTCAGCATCTCGTCAGCCAGTATCTGATACTGCTCCTTAAGGACGGGCAGATCCTCATCCCTGAGGGCGTACGGTTCGGACGGGTCGGATACCACCGGCTCAATGGAAAGCTCCTTAAATCCCAGGTCAGCCATATGGATAATATCGGCGGCGAAATCCAGATTATTGCGTGTGTACGTACCCCGCATATAGTAGTTTTTCTGGTTTCTGGACTGCGCAAATGTTTTGAATTTATCAAGAATCAAATCATAGGAACCTGCGCCGTTGCGCGTGATCCTCATGGCGTCGTTCGTTTTCTTTCTGCCGTCCAGGGACAGAACCACATTTCCCATCTCCCGGTTACAGAAATCCATGACGTCGTCATTAAGCAAGATGCCGTTGGTTGTCAGGGTAAAACGGAAATTTTTATTG
>JAGHJI010000040.1 GCA_017886765.1 Eubacterium sp. | reverse complement strand
TTCCTTCTGTTCCCATAAACACAAATACGGAAGGAACGATCATCAGTCCGGCAAGAAATGCAACTGCCGTATCAAAAATTTCAATCTGATTGATGGATTTGATCAGATTGGTTTCGTCGCTGACATAGGAGCCGTATGCTACCATAATGCCCATCGCTACGCTGATTGAGAAGAACAGCTGCCCCATAGCGTCCATCAGCGTTATAAAAAATTCCTTAAAGGTTATATCGGTAAAATCAGGTATGATGTAAATTTTCAGTCCCTCAAGTCCCGTTCGGGTGACTCCGTTCGCGTCGGTGTAGCTCAGTGTCAGGGAGTAAAAGGAGATACCGACAATCAGAATCAGCAGTATCGGCATAAGTATTTTGCTCATCTTTTCAATGCCCTTATTTACGCCGCAGAAAACCGTGACGGCAGTAATCGCAAGATAGATTACCATCCAAATAATGGGCTGCCACTGCTGAGAGATGTATGAGGTAAAGTAGCTGTCGGCTGCCGCTTGTGAACCTTGACCTGCAACGAAAGTGAAAAAATATTTTAGAACCCAGCCGCCTATGCAGCAGTAATAGGGGAGAATAATCACCGGAACCAGCGTGGCGATTTTTCCGATACCGCCCATCTTTTTATTTATTTTCCCGTACGCCGTCAGGGGGCTTTGCTTTGTTTTTCTGCCGATGGCAATCTCGGTCGTAAGCAGGGTAAAGCCGAAGGTGACTACAAGGATAAGATAACACAGGAGAAAAAGTCCTCCGTTGTCCTTAGCCGCAAGGTATGGAAATCTCCAAATATTTCCAAGCCCTACGGCGCTGCCCGCCGCCGCCAGTACAAAACCGATGGAGCCGGTAAAACTGCTTCTTTTCTTTTCGCTCATTTTTTCCTCCTGAAATTCAATTCGCTTTCTGTTATATGCCCATTGTAAATGGTTTTGCATATAATTGCAAGAATTTTATATACAGCGTATTATTCGACACGGCTTTATTGTTATTGACTAAATAATCATTTTATAATATAATTAATTGAATTATTAATTTTATGTTACTTTATTATTACGTTATTTGAAACAGGTTATACAAAACAGGAAATAAAAATGCTCGATTTGATGTACATAACAAACAAACCGGATATCGCCCTGATTGCCCAGAATGCCGGAGTGGACAGAATATTTGTCGATATGGAATATATCGGCAAGTATGAGCGCCAGGGCGGCATGGACACCGTTCAGAATCATCATACTGTCAAGGATGTTGAAAATCTCAGAAAAGTTTTAAATAAATCAAAGCTCCTTGTCAGAGTGAATCCGATACACAAAAATTCCGAAAAGGAGATCAACGCCGTTCTTGAAGCCGGCGCTGATATTGTTATGCTTCCCATGTGGCATACGGCTGAGGATGTGGAGAAATTTATCCATATTATTGACGGCAGAGCAAAAACAATGCTGCTTTTGGAAAATGCAGACGCTGTTAAAAATCTTGACAGCGTACTCAGGCTTAACGGCATTGATGAGATACATATCGGGCTCAATGATTTGCATCTCAGTCTCGGACGTCATTTTCTGTTTGAGCTTCTGGCTGATTCGACTGTGGAAGAAATTACCAAAAAAATAAAAAGTGCAGGCATAAAATTCGGTTTCGGCGGTTTCGGCAGGATCGGAGAGGGTCTGCTCCCTGCTGAATATATTGTGGCAGAGCATTACCGCCTCGGTTCTTCCATAGCGATTCTGTCAAGGTCGTTCTGCGATTTAAGTAAAACAAATGATTTAAAGGTAATTGATGATGTCTTTCAGAGCGGAATGAAAAAGCTGCGGGATTATGAGCTTTATCTGCAGGGTTGTGACCGTAATTTCTTGCATGATACACATTTGAAGCTGCAATCGCGGGTTAACTATATTGTCAGGGAGATAAAAAATGTATAAATCTTTCAAACGCTTTTTTGATATACTTGTTTCATTGTTGTTCCTCATTGTTTTGTCTCCGCTTATGCTGATTACGGCTTTGGCAATCAAGCTGGATTCAAAGGGTCCCGTAATTTTCAAACAGGAAAGACTGGGGCTGGGCGGCAAAGTATTTCTGATATATAAATTCCGTTCCATGTGTGAGAATGCCGAGCATATGGGAACAGGGCAGTATTCCTTTGCAGATGATATGCGTGTTACAAAGGTCGGTAAGATACTCAGAGCGACAAGTATTGATGAACTGCCTCAGCTTGTAAATATTCTTAAGGGTGAAATGAGTTTTATCGGTCCGAGACCTCCGCTTACCTATCATCCTTGGAATATAAGCGAGTATACCGACGAACAGTTAAGAATGTTTGAGGTTCGTCCCGGTATTACGGGCTGGGCGCAGGTGAATGGCAGGAAGCATACCGAATGGCATGAAAGAATAAGGCTTAATGTATATTATGTAGAAAATATGAGCCTTTTTCTTGATATAAAAATTTTATTTATGACTGTTTTCAGCGTGCTGAAGAACAAGGATAATGTAAATGTAGCCGAAACCGTCAAAGGAACGGCGGCTGATGAGCATGCGGATACGGAAAAGGTTTAAAATTTTTGAGGAGTACAAATGAAAGTATTATTTGTTGCAACTGTACGCAGCCATATCGGACAGTTTCATATGCCTTTTATTAAAGAATTGAAAAGCCGAGGATGTCAGGTGCATGCCGCTTTTAAAGATAATTCGGCGGACAAGCCGGGTCTGGATTTATCTGCCGTTGACAAGGTCTATGAAGTGCCGTTCAGCCGCAGTCCCTATAGTCCTGATAATATCAGGGCTTATAAAATGCTAAAGAAAATAATTGATGAAAACAATTATGACGCGGTTCACTGTCATACTCCAATGGGCGCTGTTGTTGCCAGATTCGCCTCAATAGACGCAAGAAAAAAAGAAACCAAGGTTATATATACCGCTCATGGTTTTCATTTTTATAAAGGCGCCTCAAAAAAGAACTGGCTGCTTTTTTATCCTGTTGAAAAGTATTTGTCAAGATATACCGATTGTTTGATTACAATAAATCATGAAGATTATAATCTTTCTTTCAGCAATAAATTTAAAGCGAACAAAATTTTCTATGTCAACGGAGTTGGAGTGGATATCAGCCGTTTTCATAGTCTGGGCGGTGAAGAAAAAAGCAGTCTTCGTAAGCAATTCGGATATAAGGACGACGATTTTTTACTGATCTATCCGGCTGATTTTTGTGAAAGAAAAAATCAGAATATGCTGTTTGATACACTTAAGATACTGATTAATAAGCATGATAATATTTATCTTTTGCTTCCGGGATTGGAGAGTAAGGCAAAGCCGTATATTGAATACGCCAAAAACATAGGCGTGTATGATCATATTAACATAATGGGTTACCGACGTGATATTGAAAGTCTTGTCGGGATGTGTGATCTTTCTGTATCGTCAAGCCGCCAGGAGGGCCTGCCGATCAACCTGATAGAGGCAATCGGTAATGCAATCGTCGCTACGGATGTCCGGGGCAATAATGATTTGGTTGAAAACGGCGTTAATGGTTATCTGGTAGAACTTGATAATTGTATTGATATGGCAAATGCGGTCTTAAAATTATACGATAATCCCGGACTTACAGAAAAATTTAAATTACAAAATCTTGATAGAGTAAAATCGTATTCGACTGAAAGTGTTATTAAACAAATGGTGGATATTTACAAGGATTTGGATTTAATATGAGAATTTTACATATGATTCCGGATATCGGTATTTCAAACGGTGTGATGAGCGTAATACTGAATTATTTTAAGGCTATGCCGCAGGACATAAAATTTGACGTGGTGTATTTCGCCCGCACGGAGAAAACCAGACAGGCTGATATTGAGGCTCTCGGCGGCAGGGTGTTTAAAATTGCTCCGCCTTCGCCTAAAGATCTGATTACAGGAAAAATGAATGCTTTTTTTGATGAACATTCGGGTGAATGGTCCGCGCTTCATATCCATTGTCCGCACTTTGCCGTTTTTATTGCGCCCTATGCGAAAAAACACGACATAAAGAAAATTGCCGTTCACTGCCATTCAACATGGTATTCACTTAGTTCAAAAAATAATCTTAGAAATAAAATTCTTTATCAGATTGCAAAAAATATTCCGGATAAAAATTTTGCGTGCGGAAAAGACGCGGGAAGATTTTGGTACGCAGACGACAGCAAGTTTACGGTCCTTCCAAACGCTATCGATTGTCATAAATTCAGATTTGACGAGGGGATAAGAGCTCGCAAAAGAAGCGAAATGGCAGTGGATGGTCAATTCGTTGTAGGTCACGTGGGAAGAGTTTATCCGCCGCAGAAAAATCATCCCTTTTTACTTGAAATTTTTTCTGAAATTATGAAGATGAAACCCAACGCGGTTTTAATGTTGGTGGGGGCTCAGGAAAACGAAGAGCTTTCTTTATTGGCAAAAGAAC
>JAGHJI010000004.1 GCA_017886765.1 Eubacterium sp. | reverse complement strand
TTTCAAAAAATGACAGGAGCAGGGCTTAGTTTGGTGTTCCCTTTTTGCCGCCTACATAGTGCTTTTCCCTACGCTTTTCTTAATTCTTTTCTTCATCACCTACTTGACTTCATACCATTGGACTTATATTGGATAAATGAAAACAGCCATAGTTTTTGGAATTTCCATAACTATGGCTGTTTTACTTCGTTAATTTTTTCTTCGGGGCGGTTTGGATGAAGTATCGCTCCGCCTTTCCGGATTTTCAAAACGGCTTGGTGTAGATTTGTATCGAACGGTTTCAACTGAAACCGACTTTACATTTTCTCCATCATAAACAGGTTTTCCGTTCTCATAGACTGGTCGGCGTTCCACTGCAGAATCGCCATGAATAGCAAACCATTGATGGCCGTCTTTGTCTTCATATACCTGATAGTCTCCTCTCGGAGTATCATAAACAGCCGTATCGTAGAAGGCGGTGCCGCTGCCATCATCATGACGCACTT
This sequence comes from Eubacterium sp., assembly GCA_017886765.1. GTDB lineage: Bacteria > Bacillota > Clostridia > Oscillospirales > Acutalibacteraceae > Eubacterium_R. Next base: position 49,698 of record JAGHJI010000004.1, on the reverse strand, counting down.
CAAAGTGTCCATCTCGCTGGCTTCCATCTACAGACATGATCTGCTGCTCATATCCAGGCATAAAGTCTCTAAATACGCTTTGGTTATAAATGGTTGCTTCATCACCGTTTTCGAATTCAGGCACGGTGCCATGTTGAGCCATCGCATACCATTCCACGCCATTGGCATCTGTCATAATGGAATGAGGTGCTTCAGGCTCTTGATAGAAGGCGCTGTTGTACCATGTAGTATTTCCAGTATCTGAAGACGCTTCCAGAACACCTTCACCCACAGTACGCAAAGATGTTCCTTCTGCTGCTCCTGGAAATACAGAGGCAACCTGAGCAGCTTCTGCTGCGTTTCCGGTAAATTCCGGTGTACTGTAGAATGCATTTCTGCCTTCGCCGCTTGCCATTTGATACCATTGTGTACCATCTGATGCGGTAACCACTGAGTGCGGTCCTTGTGGTTTTTCAAATTGAGATGCATTATACAGTTCCACATTTGAGTTTTTTCCATCAGCACCGGTTGCAGTTGTGCTGATATGTCCTCCAGTAATCTGTGTTCCACTCAGTTTGTGATTGCCAAGCTGCGGCATATAATTTCCAAGGCTTCGGTCAGCAATTTCACCGGCTATGCTTCCGGAAACATTTGGTGTTCTTGAAGCGACAGAGGAAATTGATTCTCCAGTTAATGTAGCGCCATTTCTTGCAGCAATGCCACCAAATGCACGACCCACAAAGCCAAATCCACCTCCGGCGCCCATTCTTGTTCCGCCATTTACTACAGCATCGCGTACATAGGAATTTCCCTTAAACTTACTTGCAAACCCAGCAGCGAATGACGAAGCAGCAGTTCCTCCAGCTGCACTCGAACCTCCGTTGAATACATTTCCGGCACTTTTGGCTGCACCTCCTACACCAGAAAGTACACGGGCTGCCATCAGAATCTCCATTCCCATGCTTGATCCTGTTTGAGCGACATTTAAACCCATGGCCGCTAAATAGCTGTCAAATTTCTGGGCGGTTTTAAGAAATGCCAGAGCGCAGAACATCCAAAGGAAGATATTTCCCTGACCGTTTGACAGTGCGCCGGCATTCGCGATAAATTGTCCCACAGAAGTGCTGAAGCCTCTTAAAAACCATACATTCATGACCAACAGCAGCAGTTGTGATCCAACCATACGACACCAAGATTTAAAAACCTGTTCAGTTGCTTTGGAGCCACCCATGCAATATGCCAAGGGGGAAGTATAGCACAGTACTCCAACAACAATATAGCGTTCTACTGTCTCTAGTAATAGTTTGAAATAGTTCCAACCAAGAGAGATTTCAAGAATGAGCATCAGTATAAGACCAACAACCGTTATCACAGAAACCAGCGTTGTTATTCCGCTTTTCAGCACATTTTCAACCCCGGCAAATGTAAAATCTTCTGCCGTCATCTGAATATCCATTAAAGCTGTGTAAGGAGCCCTTGCAATATCCAGCGTCAACTCGAAAATTGGCTTTGCAAATGCAATTAACACTGCAAAAATAGAACTTCTGGCAATTAACTGAAGAGGGTGTTCACTTTCCGTTATTGGTCCTCCAAATGCCTTGAACAACTGCCACACTGTTATTAAAAACAGCATAGCCCATGCAGTGTACTGCATAACATCAAATGCTTTTGAGAGAAACGGAAAGTATTCCTCCATTGCTGTCATATCGGTTCCAAGAGCAGAAAGAAATATTCCGGACACCGCATCCATTAGCTGGCTGACGATACTGGCAACCCAATTAGCAATACCCTCAAAAATCCAATCTAATATAGCGCATCACCTCCAATCCGCAACACTGATTATTTGGATTTGGAGGGATTAAGTGCCTGTGTATTGTCCGCCACTGACAAGCGGCTGCAGGTAGGCAACGATAAAGCCTAAACTGTTCAGAACAATCCACGTCACAACAATGCGCTTCAGCCAACTTGTCGCTTCGTCAACTGCACGCTGGTTTCTTGAAATCATACGAACCAGAAGTGCGACTGCCGCAGCAGTGACAGCTACGATTGTACTGATACCGGCCAGCTGCCCATAGACATCGCGCATTATTTTCGAGAAACGATCCCAGATCGTGTCAGCCATGATTGGCTGCAAAGAGATCAGTAATGCTGAAGCGGTGCTGACCAATGTCCAATACCCATTTACCAGGTATCGTTTCCCTTTTTTGATCTGACTTGTCATGCTGTATACCTCCTTTTTGATTGTGCAAAAAACGCTGTTTCCATAGACTTTTCTCAGTCTCAGAAACAGCGTTTTATCGCCAGTCCCATTTTGGGATGATATAATTATAACTCTTTTCCTTTTGCATGTCATCGGCATATACCTTGCCAATTTATTTACATTTTTGTGCCATCCAATAGGACATTTTGTTTTCAGCATAAATCTTCAAGCAATGTCAGCACTTCAAACCACGAATCCATCTCGGTAGAAGGAACTGACCAAAGTCGTAAAGAAATGATGCCAATTGCCTGCGTTCGAAGCCTGTAATAATGCCGTGAGGAAATGTTGAGTCGGTATAACAGTTCGTTGTGAGAAAGTTTTTCGGGTGCAAGATATGTCATGTAGATTACTTCATACATTTTTTCGCCGTGTTCCGGTTTTCTCTTCAGAACGGTTAGTGCCTCATTCACTCGATCCAGGAGAAGTCTGGATTTTTTTATGCTTTCGATTCTACTTTCCAACTTTTTGTTATCCAAGCTAAGTTCTACATCGATGTAACGCAGTATAGCGTCCAAATCATTCAAAGGGCGATCTAGTTCATCAACAATAGTCGTTGGAAAACACTCCAGTGCCCAAACAATACTTCGGTAATTTTGCAAAAGCATCTCGGTATTGTGATATGTACGACGCTTTTTATCTTTTTGCACCTGTCTGATCTTATCATCGTCAATATCAGCATCGCCAAGGATTCCACGCTGTGTCAGAAGCTTAATAAATGCTGCTGACTGCGCAGAAAGGCGGCTTTCCTGCTGTTCATATGCAGATTGTTCTGCTTTTTTATTCTCGCTCATAGTAACTCTCCTTTGATTTTTTGAATTCTGGAAAATGAACACAAGGTCCTCGTATATTCTCAAAATTCTCTAAAGGTGAGATATATACTACTTCCTTGCAGTCATAATTACAATTCTTACAATTCCAACAATGCAGAGAAAAATACGCGCGTATTATAGGGTTCGAAAGTGCAACGCGATTTTCAGCTTTGCTGTTTTCTTCCGGCTTTTCGATACGTTCAGCAGATGTTTTTACACTAAACCATGCTATCATGCGGGATAAGCGTTCATGGTCCGTACCTTCAATATGTACATTGCCTGCTGAAATGCGTATTTCTTCGATAATGCGTACAACATTCGCCTGTGTAGGCAGTGAAACCTCTGTACCGGTTTGATACAATTGATTAAAAATGAGACATCCATAGGAGCCGGGAAGACGATACAGCGCGAAGACATCCTTATACTTTTGAAAGAAACGCCATACTTTTGTCTTTTCCCATTTCCATCTCTGTCCCATGGTTTCCAAGGTTAATAAAGCTTTGCGTCGTTCAAATTGAACGGTTGGTGCCAATAAAGAGAAAATATTTCCTGAATCCTGCCAGACAGTATGACACCAAAGATCTAACCATGCATCCGATTCACTGAATTTACGGTTACTATCTGCCAGCCTCTGAGTAATATCTCTCGGAAGACAAATAAAGCCATATCCGTCACTCGCATAAACAGTACCTTCAGAACATTCAGCTCCAGAACATTTTACAACCCAGTCATTGATTTGATAGGTTAGCTTTTTCGTTTTTGGATCCAAAGAGTAGCTGATATATCCTAAAGCGGATAATTCATTCATTATTTCTAAGGTCTGTGCTCGGCTCTTCAAACCAAGAATGCTTTTAAGTCCAACAATTCCACCAGACCACATTCCCGGAATTACCTCATTTTTGTATCCACAATAAAGGGCATGTCCCTTTCGAAACGCTGCACGAGATGCCAGTTTTGCCCAGTAACCCATTAGCCCCTTGCCCTGAGGTAAATATGCCCGAGACAGTTTTACCCACTGGTACTTTAACAAGCATTTCATAACAGCGTTCTCCTTTCTTAAATTTTGATATGAAAATAGGGCAGTCCTTATTTAAAGAAACTGCCCCTAATGAATATTTAGATTCTTACTCTCAAGCCTATAAGATTACCTGTTTTAATTCCAACCAGATACCATTGATCGTTTATCTCTATTCTGGTAGGAACCCATTTATTATTCACAAATACCTCCATACTTGTTCCGCAATGAAGCCCTCCATAATAATCATCCAAATCAAACCGAATATCCATCCGATCTGTATCATGATCATAAATCAATACGCCTTGCCTCATTTAAAGTATCCTCCTATGCTTTGGTAAAATTGAATACACATTTGAGCCTTGATATAAATTAAAGCCGGATTGATTGTTACTCAATCCGGCTTTCTGTGGCAGTTATTGAATTATAGAGTTTTTTGGATTCTCATACTGAGATTTGGACAAAAGCAGTGAAAATCCAAAATGAATGGCTAAAATTTGCTTGTATTGCAATCCTGCAGTTTGATATTCTTCCTCTATGTAGCCCCCTTCCGCTTTTACTCATTACTGTTTTGTTGCGTTTTTTCTTTTCGATACAATTGACGCAAATACTCTTCAAAAATACTACGTCGTATTAAAACCTTTTTGCCGATCTTATATACAGCCCCGGCCTCTCGTGCCATACGAGTAAATACTTTTAGCCCGAGACCATAATAATCAGCGCCTTGATAATAGGTTATAAAATCACGCTTTAACATTTCTATATCTTCATCGTCAAGCATATCCGAAAACATCCACAGGTTTCCACTCATTCCTCCTCCTCCTTAAAATTCAAAGTACTTGGTTCACGGAACCGTTCCAAATATTCATCAAAAATATCTCTGTTAATCAACACTGTACTATCCATTCGATAGATTGCTCCTGCCTCACTGGCAAGTTCCATCAGTTTTTTATGCTGAATGCTATAAACAATCTCTGCATCTTTATAGCGAAGAAACTGTTTACGAAGTCTCTTAGCACTTTCACGCACCTCATTGCGTTTTTTTAGGTCATGATATGCCTTTGTCTCGTCACTAATCATGATTTCATTCCTTTCTTTCTATTCAAATCATTTCTGTCATAACAAAAGCTAACCCTAAACGAAAAAAGAGAACACTCCTGAAATTACTTTCAAAAAGTGTTCTCTTAGCAGTAAGTGCTATTTTGCGTTTTTGAGTTGACAACAATTCATTTTGCGCTGTATTTCTCCATATTACTATGAAAAATTGTTGTCAATTTGTTGTCAACTGGGATTTGATGTGCTGTAAACCCGCATAAACACTGGGTTTATTTGTCCAGCGTTTTCATTGTGGGGAACAGCAGAACATCACGGATAGAATAGTTATCGGTAAGGAGCATGACCAGTCTATCAATGCCGATACCCAGACCGCCTGTCGGCGGCATACCGTATTCCAGAGCCGTAACGAAATCGTGGTCTATCATATTCGCCTCGTCGTCGCCGGCTTCCCTGAGCTTCATCTGCGCCTCAAAACGCTCCATCTGGTCAATAGGGTCATTCAGCTCGGAGTAAGCGTTGCCGTATTCTCCGCCAACGATAAACAGTTCAAATCTTTCGGTAAGAGCCGGACAGTCCGGCTTTCTTTTAGTCAGCGGACTGATCTCAACAGGATAGTCCATAATAAATGTGGGCTGAATCAGGTTGTCCTCCACATATTCCTCGAAAAATGAATTGAGGATATCTCCCCATGTGGCTTTGCCGGGAGCAATTTCTATATCCTTTTTCTCAGCGATCTCCACCGCCTTTTCATTGTCCGACATAAAATCAGCAAAATTGACGCCGCTGTACTTTTCAACCGCCTCTATCATCGTCATGCGGGCAAAGGGCGTTTCCAGGTCAATTTCCGTACCGTTAAAGGTAATATGAAGATTACCGTCACATACCTCGTTTGCCGCGTTTCTGATCAAAGCCTCCGCAATATCCATCATGCCGTGATAATCGGTATATGCCTGATAAAGCTCGATACAGGTGAACTCCGGATTATGCCTTACGTCCATACCCTCGTTTCTGAAATTACGTCCGATCTCATAGACCCTTTCCATACCGCCTACGATAAGCCTTTTCAGATAAAGCTCCGTGGCAATACGCAGATACATATCCATATCAAGGGTATTATGATGGGTAATGAACGGCCTTGCAGCCGCGCCGCCGGGGATATTGTTGAGCATCGGGGTCTCCACCTCAATAAATCCCAGGTTGTCCAGATATTCTCGTATGGATGAAATGATCCTTGACCGCTTGATAAACGTATCCTTAACATCCGGATTCATGATCATATCCAGATACCGCTTTCTGTAACGGGTGTCGGTATCCGTAAGACCGTGGAATTTTTCCGGCAGAGGAAGAAGGGATTTTGAAAGAAGCGTGATTTTTTTCGCGTGAACGGAAATCTCACCGGTCCTTGTTTTAAAAACAAAGCCGTCAACCTGAACAATATCGCCCAGGTCCCATTTCTTGAATTCCTTAAACGCTTCCTCGCCGATATCGTTCATACGGACATAGACCTGCATCCTGCCCGTCCTGTCATGAACGTCAATAAAATTGGCTTTGCCCATATCTCTCCAGGTCATAATACGTCCGCAGATGGACACGTCCTTATCCTCAAGTTCGTCAAAATGTTCGTTAATCTGTGCGGCAGTATGCGTCTGAACGGCCTTTGTGATTTCAAAGGGATCGTTTCCGGACGCCTGCAATTCCTTCAGCTTGTTGATACGAATCTGCTTCTGCTCGTTTTCCGAAAGGACGACCTCCGCCATTTTCATCTGAGCGGCGTTGGCGTTGTTGCCGATTTTTTCTATATTCTCCAGCGCCTGCTGCTCGCTTTCGGCGCTGCCCTCCAGGGCTGCCGCTCCGGTCTGGAGAAACAGGGTGTACTTGACCTTGTCCCCGTCCGCCTCAACGAGATATTTGGGATTGGTTTTTTCCTCGTCATTCTGCAGGGTATTTTGCACTTTCATTCTGCTGTTTTTCTTAACAGCCTTGACTCCCCGCTTGCACATATCCTCTTTCTCAAAAACAGGACTTTTTCCCAGGGACGCATCATCTACAAAAAACTCAAATGTAAACGTACCGTCGCCTGCCTTGGTGATTTCAAACTTTCCTGCCATAAAACGTACCTCTTTTAATCTATTGTCTTGATTTCCAGCTCAAGATTACCGATTGGAGCCTCAACAACAACTGTCTCGCCCACTTTGGCGCCCATCAGCGCCTTGCCTACCGGACTTTCATCGGAAATCTTGCCCTGTGCGGGATCCGACTGGGCAAAGCCCACGATCTCATAAACCGCCTGTGTATTGTCATTTTTCCTGATTACAGTCACCTTGGAGCCCATGCTGATTGTGTCCGAGCTGGCGGCGTCAATAATCACCGCGTTATCAAGCTGATACTCCAGCTCGCTGATACGCGCCTCGATCTTAGCCTGCTCCGACTTCGCCTCATCATACTCGCTGTTTTCAGAAAGGTCACCGTATGAACGCGCAACCTTAAGCTTTTCCGCTATATCAATTCTGCCTTCAGTCTTCAGGTAATCCAGCTCTTTTTCAAGCTCTTCCTTGCCTGCCGCAGTCATTTTAAATTGTTTTGTTGCCATAATAAAAACTCCTTATCGCATTTTTTAATTAGTTTATTATATATTATAAATATTATAGTGTCAAGTTTGGAAAATAAAAATACGCTATTTACTTGCTACAATAATTTAACTCAAAAAAAGACCGCCCGATATGAGCGGTCCTGGTTTTTACCTATTTTTCAATAACGATTCCCTTGGCTTTTCTCTGTTCCTCCAGCTCTTGGGTGATTTTTTCCTTTTTCTTGCCCGTCAGGTCATAAAAGAACACCGGTATAGCGCAGATAAGAAGGGACAATCCCGGAATAAGAGAAACCAGACTAAACATACCGGACCTGATGTTTTGGCCCATTTCAAGCGGATTTGCCGTGATATCGGCATTTATGCTTGCAACATCAAGATTTACAATAATATACATCAGAACAATAAATGAAGTTGCCAGGGCATTTCCGAATTTTGAAACAAAACTTTGTATCGCGCTGCCCATTCCGGTCAGGCGGACGCCCATTTTCCACTCCATATAGTCCAGGCTGTCGCCGATCATGGCACAAATACAGATATTGATGGCGCCGCAGGGTATGCAGGATATGACCAAAAACGGCACGCACGCCCAAAAATGATCATATCCGATAAACCACATGATCAGCGAGGCGGCAAAGCCTAAGGCAGAGGTGCCTATAATGATCTGCTTGTAATTGAACTTTTTGAATAAAAGCGGCATGATGAGCATGGTGCCGAACATTCCCGCCGCCGTGGCGATTGAAAAAACGGTTGAAACGGTACTGATATTGGACTGCAGGGCAGCCTCCCTCTCGGCGCCGGTGACCCCGGTCAGATCCCTGCCTACATAAAAACTGTATCTCGCCACATGCACCGCTCCCGCCTGATACATATAACGGCCGGCGGAAAGAACGCCCATAAGCCCCGTCAGAATCAGCGGTTTGCAGGTAAAGATCAGTCTAAGGGTTCCCTTGCCGTTGCCTTTGCTTTTTTTGGGTACGGGGATGTTCACACGCTCTTTTGTCTTGAAATATGCGAAGGCAAACAAGATATTTCCCACCACAGCGCAGAAAAGAGCGATGGTCATATACTTTGTTTCCTCCAGCTCGGTGCCGGAAAGATTCATGTAAGGCAAAATGAACCCTAACAGCATAAACATTGCCATCGGTATGGCGGAGCCGACCCCGTTTGCCGTACGGGCAACGCTGATGATATTGCCTCTTTCGTCAGGATTCGGCGTCAACGCATTGGGAAGTCCCCAGAACGGAACATCGGACACGGTGTAGACCATATCCCACAGGACATAGGTCACCGTGGCATAAATCATCAGCTGAACGCCGGAAAGATTCGGCGAATTAAAAAGCAGAATCGTCAGAATCGCAATAGGTATGGGCGTAATTAGAAGATAAGGGCGCAGCTTGCCCTTTTTCGGGTTCGCTCTATCCGTTATAACACCCATGATCGGATCGTTGACTGCGTCCCATATCCTGGCGAAAAACATTAAAAACAGCACGAACACCGGCGAAAGCTTCAGTACCGATAAATAAAAATCGGATATGTAGGAGCTCATTATGGCGTAAACCATTCCCTGCCCCAGTGCGCCGACGGCGTACGCCATCACTTCTTTTTTAGGCACGAATTTTTCCATACCGTCTACCCCCTCTATAAGCTCATTATATATGACCCTGAGACGATATGCAATAAAATTCATCCAAAACCATATAAATTTAAAACGGATTTAACAGGAGTATAATAAATAAACAAAAATAAAAGCACCTTTCGGTGCTTTGCTGGTGGAGGTGGCGAGAATCGCTCGGCTCACTTCTGCGTTCGCCGACACGCACGCGGGCACCGAAACAGTCCCCCGGACTGTTTCTATGCTTCGCATTTCCCTGTTCGATTCTCTAAAAATAAAAAGCACCTTTCGGTGCTTTGCTGGTGGAGGTGGCGAGAATCGAACTCGCGTCCAAAATCATCTTACCAAGGGCTCTACGAGTGTAGTCTGTCTTTTGGGTTATCCCCTCAGTCCACGGCGGCAGACAGCCTTGGACCTACGGTATCCTCTGATTCCTGATGAAAGCCGAGGCGCTCTTTCATTCATGTTCGCCACTAAGTCGACGCCCTCATGCAGCCGTGGCGCTCTGTAAGAGAACGCAAGCCGCTAATTAAGCAGCAAGAGCTACTGATCTATCTTTGTCAGTTCATTTTAAGTTGTTACTTTTAAAGCGGTGCAACTCCGCTACTCGCTGACCAAGGCTCAACAACCCTGTCGAAAGCCTTTCACCCCCATATATAAGGGTATCTATATCAGTGATAATTTTCCTTGAGTGTACGTTCGATCTGTCTTTCTGAATCCTTTTTCGCCTGAACGGCGCGCTTGTCGTAAAGTTTTTTACCTTTACACAATCCTATTTCCAGTTTCGCCCTGCCGTTTGAAAGGTACAGGCTGAGCGGAATGATGGACAGACCCTGCTGCTGGGACTGACCGAAAAGTTTCATAATCTCCCTTTTATGCAGGAGCAGCCTTTTTTTGCGCATCGGGTCGCGGTTAAATCGGTTGCCCATTTCATAAGGGGAAATATGCATACCTATCACGAACATTTCCCCGTCATCAACAGAGCAAAAGCTGTCCTTAAGATTCACTCTGCCGTTACGGATGGATTTAATCTCCGTACCGAAAAGCTCAATGCCCGCCTCATAAGTCTCCAGGACAAAATAGTCGTGATAGGCTTTTTTATTATTCGCAATGACCTGCTTTTCATTCCTGTCCAAGTCTATCACTCCTTTGCATTTTTATATCAGATTTCTTCCCTCAAGGGCGCGGGACAGCGTAACCTCGTCCGCATATTCCAAATCCGCGCCTACAGGAACGCCGTAAGCAAGTCTGCTGACCGTAATGCCCATAGGCTTGAGCAGTCTGCTTATGTACATAGCGGTCGCCTCTCCCTCAACGGTAGGATTTGTCGCCATAATGACCTCTTCCACCGTGTCGTCGTTCAGTCTTGCCATGAGTTCCTTGATTCTGATTTGGTCAGGACCAATATTATCCATAGGCGATATGGCGCCGTGCAGGACATGATAGGTACCGTTATACTCGTGGGTGCGCTCTATCGCCGCAACGTCCCGGGGATCCTCCACAACGCATATCACACTTTTATCCCTGGTACTGCTTTTACAGATGGGACAGAGATCATCGTCCGCCAGATCGCAGCAAATTTTACACTGCCTGATCTTCGTATGGGCGTCGGTGATTGCCTTGGCAAACGCATTTGCCTCCTCATCAGACAGTCCAAGCACATAAAATGCCATACGCTGCGCCGTTTTATGCCCTATGCCCTGCATACGCTCAAACTGCTCTATTAAATTTTGAAGCGGTGCAAGATTATACGCCATAACTACCTCAACACTTTTGTTTAATTTACCCGTATTTTTTCACCAAAACGGGCACAGTTTTTTAAAGTCCGGGGATATTCAGTCCTCCGGTCACCTTTTCAAGCTCTCTTTCAGACTCCTCGTCTATCTGACGCACGGCCTCGTTGAAAGCGGCAACCAGCATATCCTCCAGCATTTCCACATCATCCGGGTCAACGACCTCCGGATTAAGACCTATCGCCTTGACCTCATGATTGCCCATCATGGTGATTTCCACCATGCCGCCGCCCGAAGAGACAACATATTCCTTTTCCTCAAGCTGCGCCTTTTTGGCTTCAATATCCTCCTGCATTTTCTGCGCCTGACGGAGCATGCTCTGCATATTCTGAGGGCCGCCGCCCATTCCCTTTGGAAGTCTTGCTTTCATAGTTTTGTTCTCCTGTTATTTATTCAAAATTTATTTCCACATTATTCTGCGCGCGGTTGATCAGATCCTCCAGCAGATCGCGCTGCTGTTGATTTTGGCTTTTAGGTCTGCTGACCGCTATTTTATAAGGCTTGCCGGTTACTTCCAGCACCGCCTGTTTGATCGCCTTAAGATGCGTCGGTATCTGTATAAACTGTTTTATAGTCGGATTCGGGCTGTCGATAACAAACCGGCCACTGTCAAAATGCGCGCCGGATCCGCTCAACACACCGAAAAGCGCAATATCCGTTTTATGGATTATATCCATAAATTCCGCCCAATGCTCAAATTCGCTTACGCCCTCAGGCTCCGGCTGTATCTGCTGCGTCTGGGGCTGTTCCGGCGCCTGCACTTTTTCCTGAACCGGCGGTATTTGCGTCTGTTCCTGCGGTACGGTTTCAGGCGTTCGTTCTTTTATTTTTTCATTCTGTCCAGCGCCTTTTTCCTCACCGGCAGACGTTGGAACATCTTCGCTTTTTTCCCGTACAGATTGTACCGCCACGCCGCTTTTAACGGCTCTTTCAAGCTGTGATATCCTGTCCAGCAGAGATTCCCGGGAATCGTCAAGCTTAGGCTCGCAAAGCTTAATAAACGACATTTCCATTTCTATTCTGGAATTTGCTCCCGATTTTATCTTCGTAAGGGTATTCTGAAACAGATCCAGACCGTTAATTATATTTTCAAGTGTAAAGCCTTTCGCCTCTTCCACGATAGAATGATACTCGTCATCCGTGCAGACGATAAGCTCCCTGCTCTTCTTAACTGTTTTGACGATAAGAAAATTTCTGAAATGATTGATCATCTCTACACAGAGTCGTTCCATATCATAGCTGTTCTGATAAAGGTCTGAAATGATCTCCAGCGCATTTGAACTGTCCCTGCCGCGTACGCAATCCGTCAGTTTATGGAGCACCTCTCTGCCGGCAAGACCGGCAACCTCTGATACAAGGGCGGAATCAATCTCCTTGTTTCTGCTGCCGCACTGGTCCAGTATGGAAAGTCCGTCACGCAGGGCGCCGTCAGCTATCCTGGCAATCAGCACTGCCGCGTCGTCGGAAAGGGTCATTCCCTCCAGGGAAGCAACCTGCTTAAGCCTTACCGCCATGGTCTGCGGCTGGATACGCTTGAAGTCAAAGCGCTGACAGCGTGAAAGAATGGTCGCCGGCAGCTTATGCACCTCCGTGGTGGCAAGAATAAATATAACATGGGCAGGCGGCTCCTCAAGGGTTTTCAGCAATGCGTTAAACGCCCCTGTGGAGAGCATGTGCACCTCGTCGATGATATATACTCTGTAACGGCCGCGGCTGGGCGTGTAATTTGCCTCTTCACGCAGATCGCGGATATTGTCAACGCCGTTATTTGACGCCGCGTCAATCTCAACAACGTCATAGATCGTACCGTTGTCAAGACCCCGGCAGACCTCACACGCATTGCACGGCTCGCCGTCCGCCGAATTTTCACAGTTCACGGCCTTTGCAAGAATTTTGGCGCAGGTGGTTTTACCCGTGCCTCTGGAGCCCGTAAAGAGATAGGCGTGGGAGATTCTCCCCTCTTTGATCTCATTTTTCAGCGTGGAAATAACGTGGTCCTGTCCGTACACATCTGAAAAGTTTTTCGGTCTGTATTTACGATATAAAACCTGATACATAAACGCACGTTACCCCCTTAAAATCACATTAGACAATGAAAAGGCAGAAGCTGCTTATTTCATAATGTAACGCACAGACTGGTCTGCGGCACACAGAATAATCCACTTATTGCTGCTCGGTTCCCCGCCTGACAAGGTTCGTAGCACTCCGTTGCACAGGGCCCATACGCTACATTATGAAATAAGGACAAAACCCCTACCTTTTTCGCTTAAGATATTATACTATATAATTATTCAGAAATCAAGACTTTTTCAATGGCGCCGTAATAAATGAAATGAAAATCCTTTTCAGGATACCAGGTATCCGTAATCGTGGGATCTGTAAATTCATCAGGCTCAAATTTTCCCTTAGCCATTTTTTTGCAGACGAGGACGATCTCAGCCTCTTGGAAATAAGGCGCATTCTCGTCATAACATGGTGTCAGACCGCACGCCCTTATTTTATCAACATCCCTGCCGCTTTTGGAGCCGCATACGCCGTGAATCCGCTTTTTATCCTCAGGTCTGTAAAAACTCAGAGTGAAATAATCGTTTTTATTGAGAAATTCCTCGGTATATCTCTGAGGGCGGATATAGATTGTCGCCATATCCTTCCCCCACAGCTCGCCCACAGCGCCCCAGGACACCGTCATCATATTGCAGGCTGCGCTGTCACCGGCGGTAACAAGGCCCCATCTGTTTTTTAAAAGGTCAACAACATTTTCCTTAACGTCCGTAAAACTGACTTCCCTGAACATATCTTCACCTCAAATCAAAATGAAAGGATAGTGGAAAACACTATCCTTTTAACTTAATTATTTTAAAAATTTAACGATCTCAAGCGCGGCGTTTACATCTCCGTCAACCTTGAGCTTTCCTGTTGTGAAAGCAATAACAGGATCAAGCTTGCCGTTGATGAGCTTCATAAAGTTCGTCGCGTTCATTGTAAGGATAGCGTTTCTGTCATAGTACTCATACGGTTCAACATGTACGCGTCCGTCCTTGATTTCAATATAGAATATACCCTCGACCTTGCCGATGAGATTGATCTGAAACGCAAGTGTTCCCTGAACAGAGGATACATCCGTATTTAAAAACTTTTTCCTTGCCGCCTGAACAACAGATTCATAGGTCATTGCCATCTGAATTACCTCCATATACTGTATATTACAATTCCTTGCACTGTAATTATAACATATAGAAAAAAAGATATCAAGATAATTCATCTGACAAGATACAACGAATTTTAACGTCTTCGCCTATCCTTTATCCTTGGGTCTGCATATCAGCGCCACAATCAGGCCGCTGAGCATCGCCACGGTAACGCCCGCCGCGCATGCGGTAAAACCGCCGGTTATTACCCCGAGAAAGCCGTCCTTCTGTATTGCTTCCTTGACCCCTCTTGCCAGCGAGTTACCGAAACCGGTAAGGGGTACGGTGGCGCCGGCGCCGGCGAACTCGACCAGCGGCTGATAGACGCCTATTCCGCCCAGCAATACACCCACACACACAAACAGAACAAGTATCTTGGCGGGGGTAAGCTTTGTCAGGTCAATAAGAAGCTGACCGATAACACAGATCAGACCGCCCACCAAAAACGCCTTTAAAAACATCATAAAAAAATCACCTGCTATATTTTTTTACAATAACAGGTGATTTATACAAAATGATGAACTTATTTTTCCGGCAAGCCTTCCTTGTCGTACATACAGAGCGTTTCGCACAATATTTCTATGCCCGCCTCAATCGCTTCGGGTCTGAGATTTTCCGGCGTGTCAAGACGTGTATGGTAATAACGCGGGGGGTCCGGATTCATCGCGGCAAAGCCAGTAGCCTTTATACCGCGCTGTGTAAACGCGGCGGCGTCGCTTCCGCCTATGTAAATAGACTCAAAGGACAGATCATATCCGCAGTTGGCAGCGGCGTTTTTGACCAGATTCTTTACGCCCCAGTCATGACGGACGGTACCTGAAAGGTCACGGTCATAAACCGCCATATCCTCCAGGTCACGGAAGGTATCGATAGCGATAACTGCCGTGGGTATGTCTTTAAGTTCTTCCTCATGCGCTTTGGCATACGCCTTGGCGCCTCTGAGTCCGGCTTCCTCAGAACCGGAACAGATCATTCTGACTTCTGTATTCTCAAATTCTATTCCGGCTTCTGCAAGCGCCTTGATGGTCGCCATACCCGCATAGCATCCGGAAAGGTTATCGGAAGCGCCGGGAACGGATTTCGTCCAGCTCTGGAAAAACAGGAAAGCAATTTCAAAAGGAATGAACACGCAGGATACTACAAAAAACGTGATGAAGAACCATCTTGCCTTCGTTATATCCATAGCCGCCATTGTACCCTTGCCGACAATCAGGCAGACAACAGCGTACACCGTCTGCACAATCAGACCGACAACAGCGGGAATCTCAACAAAAAGCTTTGCCTTCAGTCCGCCCATAAGATAGTTCAGCGTCCATTCAAACTGGCTGTCGGAATGACCTACAAGAATAATTCTCTGTTTAACCTCGCCCTTCGGACTTCTTGTGGCAATCATGTTGTGAGACGTCTGTTTCGGGAAAAGAAAGTCGTCAAACTGCTTATACATCAGAAATTCAAACAAAAGAGGAATGAATGCCAGCACACAAAGCACCAGGGCGGCAATCGGAGATGCAAACCAGTTTACAAATACCGACGCAACACCGCAGGCCACGGTGAACGGAATAAATCCCATAAATCCCTGCCTGTGCAGCGTAAAGGACTCGATCTCCGTCTTGTCGCAGTAGTTTTTCATATCCCTTTCCATCCACTGCTGCGCGCGGAGCTCCTCAGGCGAGCCGGGCTTACGGGGACCGATCTTCTTACATATCTTTGTTATTCCCTTAACAGCATACTCCGTATTCTTTTTTATATCAATTTTTTCGGAATATTCTTTCGCAATCTTCATATTCTGCCCTCCAAAAAATTATTAGTTTTATTTTAACACAGTAAAGCATGAATTGCAAGAAGCATTTATTTATCCGACAACGGATGGATAAACAGACCGGAAAGGAGCTTTGGCTCAAACCAGGTTGATTTCGGAGGCATGATCATCCCTGCGTCCGCAATCGCCATCAGGTCGTCTATAGTCGTGGGATACATGGCAAAGGCAAGCACCATATCCGCAGAGGTCCTTTTTTCGAGCTCGCCCAATCCCCTGATACCGCCGATAAAATCAATCCTGTCATCATCCTTGGGATTGGTGATATTCAAGATCGGCGCCAGTATATTGTCCTGAAGGATCGACACATCCAGCCTTTCCACCGGATTAAGTTCATTGATGATTTCACTTTTCGCCTCCAGGCTGTACCACTGATCTTTTATCAGCATACCGAAGGTGTGTTTTTTTACCGGCTTGTATCTGCCGTTACGTTCTGTTACAGTGAATTTTTCCGAAAGTCTGTCAATAAAATCAGAGACGCTGTAGCCGTTCAGGTCCCTGACCACACGGTTATAATCCATGATTTCAAGCTGGTCTCCGGGAAAGGCAACCGCGAGAAAATAATTGAACTCCTCATCGCCTGTATAATCCGGATTGGCTTTTCTGCGCATCTGACCCACTTTTACTGCGGAAGCGCACCTGTGGTGTCCGTCGGCGATATACATTGACGCAACGGTTTCAAACAGAGCTGAGAGTTCCTTGACCGTCTCGCTGTCATCTATGACCCACACCGTCTGCTGGGCGCCGTCGGCAAAAAAGTCATAAACAGCGCTGTGGCTGCGCATCCACTGTGACACGATATGGTTAATGGCGTCGTTTTTTCTGTATGTAAGAAATATCGGTCCCGTGTTGGCATCACAGGTATCCACGTGGCGTATACGGTCGGTCTCCTTTTTTGCCAGTGTATGCTCATGCTTTTTAATAATATTATTTGTATAATCATCTATGGAAGCACAGCCGGCGATACCAATCTGCTCCCTGCCGTTCATCACCTGTTTGTATATATAAAAGCAGGGTCGGCTGTCCTGTACCAGCGCACCCGAGTTTTCAAGCTTTAAAAGATTTTTCCTCGCCTTTTCATACACTGCGTCGGAATAAATATCCGTTCCCGGCGGCAGATCAATCTCCGCCTTGTCAACGTGAAGAAAAGAATAGGGATTGCCCTTTACCATTTCTTTTGCCTCGTCACCGTTCATAACGTCATAGGGAAGCGCGGGTATCAGCGCCTGCTTGTCACCGGCAGGTCTGTATGCCCTGAAACCGCGAAATACTGCCATAAAATTAACCTCTGATATAAAAATTATTTGTTCTTCTCATATATTATACGGAGTCCGTCAATCAGCAAATGTCTGTCAACGATCATGTCGCTCTCGCAATAGTTGGCAATCACACCGCCCAGACCGCCCGTAACGATTACGGTGGCTTTTTCGCCCAGCTCCGCCTCAAACCTTTTTATCATTCCGTCAAGCATTGCTGCCGTGCCAAAGACCGTACCGCTGCGCATGGAATCAATCGTATTAGCGCACACAGCCTTTTCAGGCGCCACGATCTCGATCTGCGGCAGCTGCGCTGTTGAGGACGTAAGCGCATTCAAACCTGTCTTTACTCCGCAGACGATGGAGCCGCCGAGAAAGCAGCCGTTTCTGTCAATAACAGAGGCAGTTGTGGCAGTACCCAGGTCAAAAACGATCTGCGGACAGGGGTATTTGGATATACTTGCCACCGCGCCGGCCACCATATCTGCGCCCAGTTCCGCAGGATTGTTGATTTTTATGTTCAGCCCCGTTTTCACACCCGGTCCCACAACAATCGGCTTCTTGCCGGTAATCAGCATAAGCGCCTTGGGGATGGTCCTGTTCAGGGGCGGCACCACCGAGGACAGCACGCTGCCCTCAATATCCTCAACCCTTATATCAAAAATTTCAAATATACTTTTAAATTTAATGGCATACTCGTCGGCCGAATCATCAGCCGCCGTGGTAAGCCGGCATTCGTGAATCAGCTCTTCTCCGTCCAGAAACCCCAGTACAATATTCGTATTTCCTATGTCTACAGCTAAAATCATTTGCTTTCCTTCTTTCCCAGTCTTACAAGCTTAACAATCACAGGTGAAAGTACAATATTTATCACCAGTTCAAATACAAAATTAAGCCCTACCAAACCGACGATCATATACGTTCCTACCGAAGAGCCGAAACCGGCGCCTTCCGCCCACTGCCTTACCGTGTCCATAAAGAACAGCGAACATCCGATAAGGAACACGCCTGTATTGACTACAGGGCATACAATCGCAGCCGCAATCGTTGCCGCCGTCTTATTTTTCTTCTCAATCAGACTGTAAACCAGCCCTGCCGCAAGTCCGGCAAGCAGTCCCTTGACGATAACGGTAATTATTGCGCCGGCAGGATTGATCGTCATAAACGCCGCCGCGTCGCCTGACACAAGAACGGCTATGCCGAAAGCCAGACCCAGCCACGCACCTGCCAGCTTACCATACAGCGCCGCACCGACTACTATTGGTATAAGCACAAGTGAGATGGAGAAAGGACCGAGTTTTATAAAACTGCCAAGCAGCTGAAGCACCACTACTATAGCAGTAAGCAGACCGGTCCCTGCGATTTTCCGTGTGTTTGTTTTCATATTAAATTTCCTTTCTGCTACTGTTCCTGAGCGGAATGCAAAGTGCATAACCACCCGGCAAATCTTATTTTTGCCGCGGATACAATGCGTTAGTATTATAGTACAATATATCAATAAAGTAAAGAAAAAATACTCCGGACCAAAAGATCCGGAGTCAGCGTGTAGAAAAAGTTGTAAATTTAAAAAAGTATGTATCCCTACACGCTGGACAGACTTCGAGAAATCGAGGTGAATTTTGTTTTCTTGCGAGCGGGAGCTGTACGAGGGTACTGCCCCCGAGCAAAAAACGAAAAACGCACAACAGCGGTAAGGATTCGATATCCTTACCGCTGCTTTTTATTAGAATCCCTCCGTCAGCACTACGCGCTGCCACCTTCCTTTAACAAGGGAGGCAAAACGGATTGTTGTATTTTATTTCGGCGTGGTTCAGCCGACTTTATCGACAGTCTGACTCCGGACCAAAAGATCCGGAGTACAGTTTTATAATTATTATCTGAACATTACATAATGATAAGCCACGCCCGACTCGTTGAAATTAGCATATTCACTCGATGTCATCGCGGAAGCGCTCTGATTAACCGTAAAGCTTTTGCAGTCGTCATTCAGTTTAATACCCAGCGAATTTGCAAGGAAGCCGAAGATGCCGAAATAATTATTGTTCTTCGATTCTGAAAAACGCACGATGGACATCGTTCTGCTGTTGGCAAATACAAAACCGATTCTCGCCTCAAAGGGACAGCTTGTGGTAATAACCCGCTGTGTCGTCCCGTTTCCGTAATACATTCCGGTAAACATATAGTTGTTCCATCTTTCCCTTTCGTCATCGCTGATATGGAGGGAGGTATCCTGATTATGGCCGGAAACGACCTGGTCTATTATCTCGTTGTCCGTATTAAAATCAATTCTTTTCGGTTTATCGGAGCCTATCCAGCTGTTCAGTCCCAGATTTTTTGTCTTATTTGTACTGCTCATTTTCTCTCCTTTACTTATACTGTTACTGTATCCAAAAGTTCAAATCCCAGTTTCAGATCATCATATTCAGCAAATAAAAAATCGGTGGAATCCCAGTAATCAAAATCGGCGCCGTCTCCGCTGAATTTCGCCGCCGTACAGGGCGGAAGATTATTTTCAATGATTTTTCCTGCCTTGGAAAGCAGGGCCGGATCATCCTTAACCGAGCCGTTAATGGTGAGAAGAAAATGCTCACAGCTTACGGAAAAGCCTCCTAACTTTTCAAATGCACTTTCCATCGTGCCGAATATGTAATCACCATACTGCCTTCCGAGTCCCTGTATAATAAGCGTTCTTTTCTCAGAGTCCGCCAGGCCGGAATCAAGCTTAAACAGCTCGCAGAAAAGAGACAGACCCAATCCCGAAGCTGTATCCGCGAATAGCTGACTGAAATAAAGTTCAAAATCCTTGTACACACTGTCTATTCCGACGCAGTACGCCATAAGCTCCGCATTTTCAGTCGAGCCGGCAGGATGCTCTATACCCAGCTTGTCAAAAAGCGAGGAAAGTCTTTCATATAACCTTTCATTCGTCAAAGCAATTCACCGCCAGATTTTCAAGATAGAGATAGCTTTTGCTTGCGCAGGGAACAACCTCTCCGTAAGCGTCGTTTGAATAAATATTGAAACTGCTGATTTCAGAAACAGCCGCCAGCTTTTTTGACACGGTATTCAGCATCAGCGCCTCTCCGATTCTGCATGCCGAGCAGATTTCCCGGACTGTTCTTTCCATTTCCGTCTTCACATTCTCCTTATCAAAGCCTGAGCGGATATATGCTTCGATCACTATGGAAAATTCCTGAGGCTGGGCAAGCTGAACATCAATCTGCGCTCCCGTAAGCTCGTCTATCCCTACGGCTTTTTTCACCTGTTCTGTCTGCTCTGCAGTGATGAGGTTGTTCTTCGTGGCGACAACCGTCGTAATCTTGCCCGGGGTATCCGCGTCTGGTATATAGCAGTCGGTTACAAAATCAAGCTGCAAAACAGCGTTGGCTATGGACTGCGCATTTACACCGTTAGGCTCAACAGAATAATGCGCCAGAATCCTCTGCCTGTAAGCGCTGTCACTTTCATCATCATATCCGCCGGTAAACAGTATATCATTTCTGACGCCGCTCACACCCACGGGCGCGTTTACCATAACGGTAACCGTGCCGGACTCCAGATTATAATCACTGCCGCTGGAGAGCGCCTCCGCGGGCAGCGTAACGCCGGTCTGTCCTGCTTCAATCGACCCGCTCTGTGTTACGGCGAACTGGATATAGGGAAATTTTTCCGCTGAACAGACTGTACCTTCCGCTATTTCGATTTTTTCCTCCGCCGGCTGGTCAATATAAAAGGTCAGAGTACCGGAGGCTTTGGCCGCCGTCTTTCTGACGCAGTTTCTGACCTGACCGTGCCTGTCAAGATTTTCTTTTGTGGCAGTTTGTATAAATGCCTGTCTGAATATATAATCACCGTAACAGGAGATCGCATACAGCTCTCCGGCTACAGCCTCAAGCCTTTTTGCAGTCTGTGAATAATCGTCAAGCCTTTCACCGCACTCGCTGAAATACGCGTTTTTCATCTCTTCCATGATTTGTTCATACGTCTTATTCAACCGGGATGCTCACCTGCCCTTCCTCATGGTTTATCAGAATATTAAATAATATGTTGTCTTTCTCCTTCACCGCTGATTTGACAAATACGCCGTCCATTTCGCTTACCGCCTGTCTGGCGTAACAAAGCAGGGTCTGTATATCCGCGGTAACAATGTTTTTCATAATCCGGCTTCCATAGTCCTTGTCAGGATAAAATTCTCCCCTCGGGCAGATAAACGCGGTAACGCAGTCCGTCAGGACACGGCGGATAATAGGGTTCTTATCACTCACCGACGATCACCCCGTCTTTGTCAATTTCCATTCCGTTTATCACCACTGAACCATTGTTCTTCAGACGGATACACGCTCCGGATGCCGCGGTGATTTTTATTTCTCCCGGCTCTGTATCCGTATTCTGCATAAGGGTACCTATCGCTGCCTGCTGCCCGGAGCTGTTTGAAAGCAGCATTTCCACACCCGACGGCAGTGAAAAGCTGTAGCCGTAAGGCGAATAGATACGGATATCTCTCTCCGCTCCGGTGGATACCGCCTCCACCTGCCCATTATGATTCAGCGTACTCATACCGCTCTGTATCGCAGGTGTGTCCTCTTTTGATATCAGCTTTCTGCTAATCCACATACGTTATCTCCTTTATATCGATTTCTTTTTTCAGTGTAAGCTTTGTCATTTCTCCCGACGCGCTGTATATATATTCCTTTTCGGTTAAAATATACTCCTCGTACGCGCCGATTCCCGAACTGTAAGAAAAGCGCTGGAGCAAAGGCTTGCTCATATAACCCGTCACCGTAACCTCAAGGGTCCGATAATCCTCAAAGGAATTTTTCAGCGTCTTTAAAACGGTATATTTCCTTTGCCACTGGGGCAGAGAGGATAGATTGACATAACGGACCCTTTCATTAAAATTAAAATCCTGCCGCGCCTGCGCCCTCATGTGCAGTCTGTAACCGGAAGCGGACGACGTCTTTTTGAAACGCACCTCCGTCAGCGGCTCGCTCCGGTTTATAACCGTCGCTGCGCTTAGGACACCATACTTTCCAAGGTTTTCAATATCCTCGCTTTTTTCAAGAAGCTGAATACGGTTTTGCGGAGAAATATATATATGCTTTCCCGCCGCCATGGACACAAAACCGCTTATCGCTCCGTAACAGGAAGTCCCTTTGGTAACCTCATACTTTTCCTTGCTTTCAATAACGGGCAGATTTCCTGAAAAGCCGAAAGGTCTTGCAAAAGTGAAGCAAAGCTGGTTTGCGGTGGGCATATTGTATGTAAAAGGTTCAGCCTCATTGTCAACAAGGATACAGGCGGACGAACGTGCGTATATATAAACTTCGTATCCGCCGCCGTCCTCACTGATTCTCTGGTTATCACAATAGCCGTTAAAAATCATCTCACCGGCATTAAAGGCTTTAACTGTAACGATTTCATCGCGGTGATCCGAACTTTTAAATCTTAAACGGATACTGTCGCAGGCTACACCTGCGGTGCGAGTAAAATTAATCTCCGTGATTTCCTCCGGCTCATATTCCATTCCGCTGATTGTTTTCAAAACTATTTTCATCTGATGATCACTCTGCTCCCTTCCGCAATATCAAACGGCGTTCTGATATCGTTCAGTCTCATAATATCATCCACCGTCACGGAACACCGGTACGCGATGTCAAAGGCGTTTTCACCCTCTTTCGCAACAGTACAAGTGAAAGCTTTTTCCGCTGCGCGCTGTGTACAATCCTCGGTAAATGCAAAGGAATACTGCACACAATTCTTCTTACAGTTTTTATTGAATGTAAACTTTGTAAAAAAGGCTTTTACCGGAGGAGCGGAGGGTATCAGCAGCCAGCCGGGACTTTTATCTTTCAGCATATTCTGAAGCATGGCGCAGTATTCTCCGCCGTTATCGCCGTAAAATGCTCCGCTGCCGGTAACAGTCACCGGATTAACGGATAGGTTCTGGACATTGCTGTTTTTCCCTAAGACCGCCCTGCTCACGCAGTTGGATGACGATGAAATCTCTATGTCCGACGGATTAACAGGGAATTCAAAATCCCTGAATTTTAATTTCATTTACACATCACCGCCGCTTTTATCATACCTTTTCTGGTCCAGGCGTATGATCTCGCTTATCTGCTTTGCAATATCAATATTTTCGTTCATTCAATTCACCTCAATCTCATCGTTAAAAGTAAAAACCGTTTTAAGCACATAGGAAGCGGTGTTCACATCCACTGCGATCCGCTGAGCCGACACAGAAAGAACATTATAAACGCAGAAGCATCCGCAAAGCTTTGATAAAATATCAAAGGCTCTGTCGTTTGATTTTTTTACAGGTATGAATATATCGGCAAACACGGATATTTCACCGGTTCTGTTGCTTTCGTCCACGCTTGAGGAGGACATTTTGATTTTCTCCAGTCCCAGCGCTACCGTTTCTCCCGCAAGACGGCTTGGCGCCGGTGAGCAGGGATACGCTTTCAGAATATTTACAGAAGAGAAATAATCGTCCGATTCTATCAGATGGATGAGCGCGTCAAGTATATTTTCAATTTTCATCCCAGTCAGCCCCCTTTATTCTTTTCAGTATCCCTGTATAGTAAATAACCTCTCCGCCGAAAAGAACGGCGTCGGCGTGTTTGAAGGCATAATTTTCACCATCCAGCTCCAGCACAGCGTCACCGGACAATGATGTAATATCGTGACCGTAAGGCCCGATATAAAGGTAATATTCGGAAAAGCTCCTGCCAAGCTGGGCATATTCCGGCTCAAAAGCGGAAGTCTTTTTCCTCCACAGGTGGGAAACACAGGCTTTAAACGGTACGGACCTCCATGCGCCGTCCTTAAGATAAACCGTCCTGCCCGCCTTATCCAGCTGGCTTTTTATAATATCCTTTTTCATTTTACACCGCCTTGAACGCAAAGCTGCCGCCGTACACCAAACCGCCGCAGTTTTCCTCTGCCGCTCTTAATAATGCCTTTGCCCTGGATACCGATGTTTCTTCCTTTGTATACGAAACGTCACCGGCTTTAAAAGAAATGATACCGTCATCCTCCTGCGTCAGAATGATCTGGTAATATGCTTTCATCGCACACAGTGTTACAACACGTATATCGTTTTCATCCTCATCGCTTTGAAGCATTGCGGCAACGGACGCAAGCGCGCTATTTATATAAGATTCATACTGTTCCGCCTGCGCCTCGTCGCATCCCAGCGCTTTCATAAGCTCTTCTTTGACTAATGTATAATCCGTCATTTTGCTCCGCCTTTAGTCCCCGGCAGGTTTGAGAAGGGAGGCCGCATTTCCGTAAATAGTAGAGAAGCCTACAATCGTTGAAATCGTGGCGCGTTCAAGCTGGCGGTCAATAAGCTTGTCAAATTCTGTTATAACGCCGCCCGCCTGTACCTTTTCAACTGTACAGTTTTTATCAAAGGCAAGCACCACATTTTGCGGCAGTACACCGGTTGAGAAAAGCTCGGCGCCGAATGGTGTAATCATATTGCCCGTAGCGTGTGCATCCATTCCGGCATAGGAATCTCTGAATTCCTCCATAAGTAAGAGTTTTGCCAATGAATTTGGATTCACTACAAGGCTTGTCATTCTGTACGGGGCAAAGGTTGCCCATGCGTTTACTATGTCCGCAAAGCCTAAAGTTTCGGTCTGAAGGGTAAGATTTCTTATATTATCCGCGTTTGCGATCACCTCCAGCGCCTGCTCAAACTCACTGTTGGCAATATATGTACCGATTTGTTTAAGCACCGCGGTAAACAGATCGAGCTTCTGGAACTTAATCGCCTCATAGGACGAGACAAGCATTTTGCCGTGCTTTTTGAGCTTAGTGAGATTGGAATTCAGCTTAATCGTAAGCTCCGGGAGCGTTTCACCTTCTTCCACTTCTGAAAGAGCAAAATCTGCTGTTACATTTCCGGTAGAGATGGACCTGTAGTCCATACTGTCAATTTCCGTAGTGGTTGCAACGATTCTCTCAACCTTATTGTCACTCGTCATACCGAGTTGTACGGCTCTTGAAACGTATTCCGGAAAAAGTGCCGCAGAATCGGTGGTGGCAAAGAATTTTGAGACCGGATCTGAATTTGAGCCTGACACCTTTATGTCAAATCTCTTGAGCTGTCTCTCATAAGCGTCCAGCCCCTCAAGAGAGGTGCCTCTGTAATTTTCTGACGGATCGATTTCTTCCAGCGCCTTCGTAAATGATTTTCCTGTTGTGTAAAGTCCTTTTTCAAGTTTTATGTTATCAAATGCCATGATGTTTTCCTCCTAAATTTTGTAGTTGGCATGCGCACCGCCTGCCGGCTCACGCTTTTCGGGTTTAAGCTGCAATACAGCGCCCTCCGGTTTCTTTGATTTGGCAAAGGCTTTTTTGAATGAAAGCAGTTCCTTTGTGGTCATCACCTGGGCCACGCCGCTGAAAACATTCAGGTCCATTTCCGGCATAGCCTTGGCGCAGAGGCTGATAACCTCGTTTGTCAGACTTTTTTTGTATTCCCTGCCGAGAGCCGCTTCTTCTGATAAACTTTCAAAGCCTTTTACAATTTCCTCAGCCTGTTCTGCGGAAAGTACAATTTCATCACCGCAGTTTTTAAGCGTTTTTATGATCTGCGTCATTTCATTTTTTCCTTTCATATGTTTTAAAGATTTTGTGACCCCCGCCTCACGCTGGGCAGGTACTGCCACGAAACTGAATTCATACGCGTCCCTGACGTCTGACAGAATGGTGAAAGCGGTTTTTCCGTTATATTCCCGGCCAGCTATATGCTCGCAGTATCCCTTTCTTTTGTCACAGCCGCATATGGAGCATACACTGCTGCCCATGGAACAGGAAACGGAAACCTCCTTTTTTATTCCCGCTTCAATTTCTGTAATGAGGTCTGCGTTTTCCTGACTTCTCACCATGTACGCCTTGGCCTTCAGCTGATAAAAATCCTCGCCGTCCGCCGTTTTTCTGCCCTCCACCTTTTCTACCCAAGTATCGAAAATCCTGGCCTTTTGGTCGGAGGCCTTCATAGAATGGTCGGAGATACCCGTTTTCCCCAGGAATTTTTTACTCAGCTCTTCCAGCGCCTGAAGCGAGAATTTTTCATAATCCCTGTCAACGTCATTGTTGCACAGCGCCGCGCTGAAAATGTAAAGGCTGTCAGCGCCGAATTCACTTCTGGTAAATCTGTTGATCTTCTGCAGATCGCTTTCCTGGGGTGAAAAATCTTTTTCAATATATCCAATAGTCATACATACACCCATTCAGTAGTCCTACACTGAATTTTCCCTTTCTGTTTTTTCCGCCTGAGCAATATAGAGTCTGGCTTTTGCACTGTCACATTCGTCCTGGAGCGTAATATCATCCCATATGACCGTTGCCCTGCGGCTTTCACCGCTCAGGGCAAGGTACATATCACCGATTTTGCTTATTACCGGAGTGAGAATACGCCTGTAGGCCTCAAGCTCCGTGGTAAGAATATCCGCCTGCTGCGTGCTCATCCTTTCCGTAGAGGACCAGTTAAGCCCCAGCATAAAGGGCGGCAGCCCTGTTTTTGCTACAATCTGCTCCAGAAGCTGTCTTACGGGTATCTCGCTGTTTAGACAGACATTGTCCGCCCCTATCACCTGTACGCTCACATCTCCTACCGCTACAAAATCCTTAACGCTGGTTGAATCCATAGCCTCTCTCCAGGCCTTCGCCACAGCGTCCGCTCTGCTCTGCGCGTCCATGCTGTCCGTATCGCCGGAGGGTCTGCAGACAACCGCGTATCTGATATTGCCGGCATGTTCCCAGTTTTCGCCGATGGTATTGTAAATTTTCATAAGAATATCGCTGATAAACGGCAGTCCCTCCAGAATACTGGTGCCGCAGAGCTTTCCCGGTTTCGGATTAAGCACGGAATAAAGGATCAAAGAGGGATTGGCAATTTTTTCATTGCAGGTATAAAAATCAACGTCAATTCCGTTGGATGCCCTTCTGAATTCCAATCCGGATAACTCGCTGTTGTAAAGCGCGTATATTTCTCCGTCTCCGATAACCATTTCGCCGACTGCGGTGCCGAAGGTTAAAAGCTGGCTGAGATAGTTGGAAACAAAAGCGGATATTCCCTGCTGCGTTCCACCCACGTTTATCTGCTCAAAATAGCTGTTCATTTTTTCATTCAGTCTTTCATCCCCTGTTTCAAAGCGGAAGCCATCCGTCAGTCTTATGATTTTATTGACAGCAGCGTCAATGATGGGAACAGCCTCGCGCACCTGGGCATAGACACGCGACATACCGTTCATCGGCATATACGACGAAAGCTGGTAATACGGATGCCTTGTCCCCGGCGAAGTCTGCACCGCTGAGGCGGAAACCGTATTCCTTTTATTTTTTCTGAAATTTAATAAGCCCAAAGTTATTTCCTTTCTATGGCAACGGACGCAAAGGAATCTGATCTGACCTGCTTATACAGCACGGTAGATACAAAATACCTTATATCATCCATCGCGTGATCGTTTTCTTTTTTCGGAGCGTCCTTTTTGATACCGTTGTCCCAGCGGTAGACCGAAAACTCCCTTATCGCGTCAGTACAGTTGGGAGAGATGAATATCTCATCATTTTTAAGCGCCTGACACACTCGGTTTATACCGCTGTTCACATCGTTATCCGCCTTTATGACTCTGCAGCGGTTATGACGTTTGACGGTCTGGATAAAGGACGCTGCCGACGGATCCACTATCAGCGCCTTGATTTCTCTGTCCCCTGCTAGACGCAAAAGCGCCTGATAGTATTCCTCATCCGTAAGCTGAACGCCCTTGTCACGGCTGGAGTGATAATACTCGTCAAGCCTGTACCACCCATCCTCGCCTCTGCCCCAAAGCCCCAGTGAAAAGGGATTCACGGTACCGTAGTCGCAGGACAGATAGTACTCGTATATTTTGCCGGCGTATTTTTTTACGTGGCGGCTGTGGACAAACATAGGATAGACCAATCCGTCCGCCGCCACCCACCTGCCCTCCACAAAACGTTCATAAAACGCTCCTGAATAGAGCTTTTTATACCGGTTTATTACCGTCTCGGAAAGGGAGGGGTTGTCCTCCATTGTGAAATGGACATAAAGCATGTTTTTCTCCCGGCACCTTTTTATCCATTGTAAATAGAACCAGTGATACGGATGCTCGGGATTGCAGTTAAAAAAATATTTGGCGTTTTCCAGGGAGCACCTCGCTATCGCCTGTTCCACAAAGGAGCGGGGCATAAGCGCCGCCTCGTCAAACATTACGCCGCCCAGCGTCATCCCCTGTATCAGAGAGGCGGAGGATTCGTCCCTGCCGCCGAAAAGATAAAAGCGGTTTGAAAAGCCGCCTCTGGATATTTCCAAATAATTTCTACTGATTTTAAACTCGCACTTAAAGCCCAGGTCACCCAGCACCGGCAACAAAGGCGTAATCACATTCCGTCTCAGTGAAGCGATGGTCTTTCCGCAAAAGGCAAAGGACGTATCGCTGAAAGTGTAAAACGCCCAGCAGATAAAGGATATACTCATACAAAGCGTCTTCCCGCTTCTGACGGCGCCGTCGCAGATGATTCCGTTTCTGTCTCTGAATTTGCTGTTTTTGCACCACCAGTTTAAAACAAAAAGCTGCTTTTCTGAAAAAGGAGTAAACTCAGTCATAAATATCCTCTTTTTCCTTTTCGCCGATCCTGCCGGCGCTTTTTTCAAGCGCGTCGTAAAAGGATAGCGCTGTCTGCCTTTCGTCTGCGCCGGTAATCTCCCTGAGCTTTTCAAGCGCTTTGATTCTGTCAAAAAACTTGATTTCCATTCCGCCGCCCTTTTGCCGTTTTATCTCGCTGATATTAAACAGATCAAGAGCCGGAAGAGAAGAAAGTATGTTTTCCTCTGTTTCAAAAAGAAGCTTTACCGCGTCCTGAATATCGCCGAAGGCAAGGCGCCTGAAGCCCTCGGTCACATCCCGCTGCGTCACTTTCTTTCTTCTTGAAATATAATCATCTCCCTAACCGATATTTACAGAACGAAAAAATCGCCCTGCACTAATGGAGCGTACAGAGCGGTTTTATGCGTAAAATCATCTATATTTTCGGTGAAAATATGCCAAATAAAAATTTTTTAGCCTGATTATTCAAAATTTTGCTATATTGACTAACAAATCGGCATTTGATAGAATAGAGATATAAAAGATGAAAAGAGTGATAGATATGTTATGTAAGAAATGCGGTCAGTATATCCCCGACGGCGTATACTATTGCGAGCACTGCGGTGAACCTGTTGAAAATACATATACCCAGCAGCCCTTTCAATCCGGGGACAGCGGATATACCCGGCAGACTTACCAGCAGCCGAACGCCCAATACAATCCGTATGCCCAGCAGTACACGCCCGAGGCGTATGAGTATATGATAAGTTCAAAGATTGAGGATGCCAGAACAATGGGCATCTTAGCAATCATACTGGGTCTGTTTTTTCCGATACTGGGCATTATCTTCGGCTGTATCGGTATCAGCAAAATCAACGAGATCCCTCCGTCAAATCAATACAGCTATAACAGTGAACTGAATAAAAAGAAAGCAAAAAACCTCTGCATAGCAGGCATCGTCCTGCCCATTGTTCTTTGGGTACTGGCAGTTATTTTTATTTTTCTCTTTTTCACGCTTATGGCTGTTTCATATGACCAGCTTGCAAACTCTTTTATGATTTACCGATAATAATTTTTACATTTCTATTTTTTTAGAAAACAGAACAGACCCGCTGGTATAAAATCAGCGGGTCTGTTTCTTTTAACAAACAAAAACAGGGCTGTGAAAATCACAGTCCTGTCAGCGTGTAGAAAAAACTGTAAATAGAGAAAAGTATGTACTTCCTACACGCTGGACAGACTTCGAGAAATCGAGGTGAATTTCGTTTTCTTGCGAGCGGGAGCTGTACGAGAGTACTGCCCCCGAGCAAAAAACGAAAAACGCAGAACAGCGGTAAGGATTCGATATCCTTACCGCTGTTTTTTTGTTAAAATCCCTTCGTCAGAACGGGACAGCGAGGACGCTGTCCCCTACAAAAGAAAATGCCATGCTACACACATTTGTCTTGGCGTGGTTCAGCCGACTTTATCGACAGTCTAACAGGGCTGTGAAAATCACAGCCCTGTTATCATTATATATAATTATTTTTCAAGGTCGGCTTTAACCTGCGCAAGCTCGTCAGCAAGCTCTTTGGGAAGCGTATCGCCGAATTTTGCATAGAGTTCGTCAACGCCCTTGAGCTCTTCTTCCCAAGCATCCTTGTCAACGTCAAGAATCTTGTCAAGGTCAGCCTCAGTCATATCAAGACCTTCAAGGTTGATATCCTTAGCATAAGGAAGATAACCGATAGCTGTCTCCTGAGCGTCAACATCGCCTTCGCAACGGTCGATAATCCAGTCAAGAACACGAAGGTTGTCGCCGAAACCAGGCCACAGGAAGTTGCCCTCGTCGTCCTTTCTGAACCAGTTAACGTTAAAGATCTTAGGAGCCTTGTCAGGATCAAGAGTCTCACCGATCTCAATCCAGTGCTTCCAGTAATCACCCATATTGTAACCGCAGAACGGAAGCATAGCCATAGGATCACGACGAACAACACCTACTGCGCCTGTTGCTGCAGCAGTTGTCTCAGAGCCCATGATTGAACCAACGAATACACCGTGATTCCAATCCTTTGACTGATAAACCAGCGGAGTAAGCTTAGCACGTCTGCCGCCGAATACGATAGCTGAAATCGGAACACCCTGCGGATTTTCAAACTCGCTTGAGATGCATGGGCAGTTAACAGCAGGAGCTGTAAATCTTGAGTTTGGATGAGCGCCCTTTTCTTCGCTTTCAGCGCCGTTCCAAGGATTGCCCTTCCAGTCAACAGCATTTGTTGGCGGATTCTTGTCAAGACCTTCCCACCAAACTGTGTTGTTGTCAAGATTATGAGCAACATTTGTGAAGATTGTGCCCTTCTTTGTTGATTCAAGAGCGTTTGGATTTGATTTTTCATTTGTTCCCGGAGCTACGCCGAAGAAACCGTTTTCAGGGTTGATAGCATAAAGACGTCCGTCAGGACCTTTTCTGATCCAAGCGATATCGTCGCCTACGCACCATACCTTGTAACCCTTCTTCTTGTATCCCTCAGGCGGAATAAGCATTGCAAGGTTGGTCTTGCCGCATGCTGACGGGAATGCTGCGCAGATATACTTAGTCTCTCCGTTTGGCTTTTCGAGGCCGAGGATCAGCATATGCTCTGCCTGCCAGCCTTCGTTCTTACCAAGGTAAGAAGCAATACGAAGAGCAAAGCACTTTTTACCGAGAAGTACGTTTCCGCCGTAACCTGAGTTTACGGAAATAATGGTGTTGTCTTCAGGGAACTGGCAGATCCATCTGTTTTCTGCGTCGATATCACATTTGCAGTGCATGCCGCGAACCCAGTCATTTGAATCGCCGAGAACGTCAAGAACTTTCTTGCCTACTCTTGTCATGATGCACATATTGAGAACAACGTAGATAGAGTCAGTGATCTCAATACCGATTTTAGAGAACGGAGAACCTACAGGACCCATTGAATAAGGGATAATATACATTGTTCTTCCCTCATATGAACCTGCTGCGATGTCGTAAAGCATTTTGTATGCCTTTTCAGGATCCATCCAGTGGTTAGTAGGACCGGCATCCTTTTCACTTCTTGAGCAGATAAGTGTACGATCCTCAACACGAGCAACGTCGTTTACTGCTGTTCTGTGAAGATAGCAGTCGGGAAGAAGCTCTTCATTAAGCTTGATCAGTTCGCCTGTTGAGCAAGCCTCTGCTCTGAGAGCATCAATCTGCTCCTGAGAGCCGTCAATCCAGACGATCTTAGATGGTTTGAGTAATTCAACCTTTTCATCAAGCCAATCAAGAAGTGACTTATTTGATGTAAGATTTGTTTCCATAGCATCTATTCTCCTTTATTAATAGTTTGTAATTTGCATATACCTTTCGGTAATCACACAAATAGATTATACCAAATAATAGTAAAAATTCAATAGCGGCGGTAAAAATTCATTAAAATGTAACAATAAGGTAATAGACCGTCAATCAGTTTTGTAATTCTTGTCAATAGGCATTGTGGCATAAGCGTTAAGGTCCTCGCCGGCTATAGTACCGCCGATAAATTCATAATATCCCTGTGAGGCAATCATCGCCGCATTGTCTCCGCAGTATTTCAGTTCGGGCAAATACAGTGTCCATTTATGCCTTTCGCAAAGCTTCTGCGCCTCTCTCCTTAATTTAGAATTGGCAGAAACGCCGCCGGCTATAACAATTTTATTATAATTCTTTTCCCGAGCAGCCTTTTCCAAATTGGAAATCAGGCAGTCAACCACCGCTTTCTGAAAAGAAGCCGCCAGGTCCGCGGTATTTATTTCTTCTCCTTTCTGCTGTGCGTGATGAACGGTATTGATCACCGCTGTTTTCAGTCCGCTGAACGAGAAATCGTATGGGCTGCCGCTGACTTTTGGTTTAGGGAATTTAAACATATTTTCATCACCCTGCGGACTCAGCCTGTCAATGCTGACGCCGCCCGGGTATTCCAGCCCCATGGTCCTGCCTGCCTTGTCCAGCGCCTCGCCGGCGGCGTCGTCCCGTGTTTTGCCTATGATCTCAAAT
Source organism: Eubacterium sp. (assembly GCA_017886765.1). GTDB lineage: Bacteria > Bacillota > Clostridia > Oscillospirales > Acutalibacteraceae > Eubacterium_R. The sequence goes on along the minus strand of JAGHJI010000004.1, from coordinate 16,685 downwards.
TCGGTATACGTATTCACTGCAACAATGTGGGAGTGTCCGCCACTGACAATCAGGCACAAAAACGGCGGCTTTACATCACTTGAAATGTAGTTTGACGCAATATGGCCTCTGATGTGGTGAACGGGCACCAGGGGCTTGTCCGCCGCCAGAGCAAGTCCCTTAGCGAAATTAACACCAACCAGCAGCGCCCCGATAAGCCCCGGCGCATATGTAACCGCCACAGCGTCAATGTCCGCCATTTTACAGTTCGCCTGTTCCAAAGCTTCCCTTACAACACCGCTTATGGATTCGGCATGGCGCCGTGACGCAATCTCCGGCACAACCCCGCCGTAGAGCTTATGCTCCTCCAGAGAGGAAGCAATGATATTGGATAAAACGTTTCTTCCGTCCTCCACAACCGCCGCCGCAGTCTCGTCACAGGAGGATTCAATGCCTAATATTTTCATTTCTATACCTGTCTTTATTTGTTCATGTATTTTGTCATTATCACTGCGTTTTCGGTCGGGTCTGCGTAAAAATCAGGGCGCACGCCCACCGTTTCAAACCCCGATTTTTTGTACAGATGAATGGAGGGAGTATTGCTTTCCCTGACCTCCAGGGTTATAAATTCCATATCGTTTTTCATCTGCTCTGCTATCAAAGCCTTTGCGATTCCCTGGCCTCTGTACTCCGGCAGGACTGCTACATTCGTAACATAACCCTCGCCGGCAAAAATCTGCAATCCCATATAGCCGACCGCTTTGCCGTCCATTTCCGCAACAAGAAAATGTGAGGTCTGCGTATCAATCTGCCTTTCCAGATTCTCTTTTGACCAAGGGTTTGAAAAGCAGATTTTTTCAATTTCATATACATCGTCAAGATACTTTTTCTCAAACGGTTTTATGTTCATCATACTTGTGCAGTTATTATACATGGTTTTATTTTCTCTAACAAACCTATCATATCATTCCATTCGTGAATATGTAAATGTTCACACTGTGGTAAGTGTTCATTGTTACGGTTGTTGTAGTCCTTATGCGTGTCATGATCGTACCAAACGGGATAAATACCAACTTGTGACGCTCCTTCGATATCTGCTTGCGGATCATCGCCGCAATACCATATTTCACCGGAAGTAACTCCGGCTTTTTGTATGGCAATATCAAACAAAATTCGGTTGGGCTTTCGCATAAAGTAATCACTTGAAGTCATAACAAACTCAAATTGATTGTTTGGCAACAGTCTGTTAAGTCTTTCAGTTAAGGCAGCTCCCGACCACAAAAGATTGCTGATAACAGCGCTTCTTATGCCATTTTCATTTAGATAATCGAGCATTTTGTCAGCGTCCGGCATAATCGCTCCCATGGACGCGCCTTGCCAAAAAACGGTCTCCATTTCGAGCGGCGTCAGGGAAAACTCAATCCCAAGATATTCATACAATACTTTATTACCGACCTGGCCAGAAATATCATAACCTATTTTACGAACGCCTTCGATATGTTTTCCGAAAATAAGTTCTGCGCCTTTTCTGATATCATCAAGAGTGCAGTTATTCGGATTTTTTGTAACATATTTCAAAAGCTCCTTATTTCCTCTATCAGAATCCCAACCAGGTTCATACAAAAGAGTATGTCCGTAATCAAATAGTATCATTTTAGGATATTTCATTGAGATTCTCCTTTTTCGTAATTATTCGCACATGTGCCACAGTTCTCCGATTATTATACTCTGTTATTCCTTGTTGGAAATCTTTCTTTCCTAGTTTTTGCTCTTATTAAAATGCATGAGTTGCGCACAGCGGGCAGAAAATGGTCTGGGTTCATCGTAGGGGCGATTACCAATCGCCCGCATGGCAAGTGTGCACCATTCTATCTGATTTCGCTGCGCGAAAGATTAGTGCGCATCATACCACGTATTTCCTATCTTTCCGTCCGCTCTGAGGAGGACTTTCATCTTACAGGCGTTCTCCATTTCCTCGGTCACGATGGCAAGAGCCTTTTCCGCCTCATCATCAGGCGCCTCAACAATCAGCTCGTCGTGAACCTGAAGAATAAGCTGCGACTGCATATTTTCGGCTCTGAGTCTCCTGTCCACTTTGACCATCGCGATTTTTATAATATCCGCCGCCGTGCCCTGTATCGGCATATTTCTGGCAACTCGCTCGCCGAAGGCTCTGAGCATACGGTTTGAGGAGGCAAGCTCCGGCAGATAGCGTTTCCTCTTAAACAGCGTTTCGCTGTAGCCTTTATCCTTTGCCACCTCGATCATGCGGTGCATGTAGTGGTCCACACCGCTGTATGTGGCAAGGTAATTGTCAATGTACTGCTTCGCCTCTTTGTTCGTAACGCCGATGTCTTTCGCAAGGGAGAATGCCCCTATTCCGTAAACAATACCGAAATTAACAGCCTTTGCCCTGCTGCGCATTTGCGGCGTAACCATTTCAAGCGGCATGTTAAATACCTGGGATGCCGTAATGGCGTGTATATCTTCACCATTGTTAAAGGCATTAATCATCGTTTCATCATCAGCCAAATCGGACAGCACCCTCAGTTCTATCTGACTGTAATCCACGTCGATCAGCTTTTTGCCCTTTCCTGCAATAAAAAATTTCCGCATTTCTCTGCCTAATTCCGTACGGATAGGTATGTTCTGGAGATTCGGCTCAAGGGAAGATATCCTGCCGGTTCTCGTTTCCACCTGATTGAAACGTGTATGAATACGTCCGTCATCTTCAATGACCTTCAGCAGTCCGTCGCAATAGGTAGATTTCAGCTTGCTCAGCGAGCGGTATTCCAGAATCTGCTCAATGACCGGATGCTGATGGACAAGTCCCTCCAGTACCTCGGCGTTTGTGGAATAACCGGTCTTTGTCTTTTTCTTGCAGGGGAGCCCAAGGTCCTCAAACAGAGCCACGCCAAGCTGCTTTGGCGAATTGATATTAAACTCATATCCTACGCTTTCGTAAATAGCTTGCGTCAGCTCGTTGATTCTTGCACCCAGCTTTTCACCGAATGTTTCAATACCGTCGCGGTCAACCTCAAATCCGGCATACTCCATCTTGGCAAGAACTGCCGAAAGCGGAAGCTCAATTTCATGGAGCAGTTTTTCCTCATCAGCGTCTTTAATCAGCTTATCCAGCTTTTCAAACAGCGGTTTGATTACGGCGGCAACGGACACCGTCCTGTCCGCTTCTCCCAGAGTGTTTAAAAATTCAGGCACCTTTACGCCGTATTCAAGACAGAGGTGTTCCACATCATAATTGCTGTCGCTGGGTCTTAAAAGATAGGCGGAGAGCATCAGGTCACCGCAGACATTTTTCAATTCCACACCGTACTTACAGGCAAGGCGGTGCAATTCTTTAGTGTTATAGGAATATTTTTTTGTTTCCTCGTCTTCAAAGAAATTGCGAACAAAATAGGAATACTCCGGTGTTTCGGAGGGAATAACGATGATTTCGTCACCGAAAGCAAAGTACAGGTCCGTAATCCCGCCGTCCACGATATGGGGATAAAAGTATGCGTCCGTACCCTTCACTCTGTTCAGGAGATAATCCGCGTCAACACAGGTAAGCCGTGTGATCTCTCTCTTTTCCTCCGCTTTCTCTTCAGCCGGCGCGGCATTGTTCGGGTCAAGATGGAATTTAGGAATAAGAGAAAACAGCTCAAGCTTTATAAACTGTGCAACCGCTTTCTGACTGTCGCCGCCTGATACTCTGTAGCTTTCAGTATTCAGATCAACGGGAGCGTCCGTGCGGATCGTGCCCAAGTCAAGTGACAGATACGCCTTGTCCCTGTCCTTTTCCAGCTTTGCCTTAACACCTGCTTTTATATCCAGTGTGTCAAGGTTTTCATAAATATAATCAATATTATGAAACCGCTGAATCAGATCCAGCGCCGTCTTGGCGCCAACTCCCGCAACACCGGGGATGTTGTCCGAACTGTCGCCCTGCAGCGCCTTGACCTGTATAAGCTCGGCCGGCGTTACGCCGTATTCCTCCATAATTGTATTCTCATCATAAACATCTGTTACCGCCTGTCCCATTTTTGTACGGGCAAGCAACACCTTAACGCCCCCGTGCGCCAGCTGCAGGGAATCCCTGTCCCCCGTGGCAATGAAGCATTCGTCGCCGTTTTTGCGGCAGGCTTCGGCAAGGGTGCCGAGAATATCATCAGCCTCCCAGCCTTCTTTTTCCAGAGTCGATATACCGAGATTTTTTAACATTTCCTTTAATACCGGCATCTGCTGTCTCAGCTCATCAGGCATGGCGTGGCGACCCGCCTTATATTCGTCATATATTTTATGGCGGAAGGTCGGCGCGTGCACATCAAAGGCTACCGCAATACCGTCCGGCGAGCAGACATCCTCCAGCTTAAGCATAATATTTAAAAAGCCATAGATTGCATTTGTATACTCTCCGCTTTTTGTCGTGAGCAGTTTTATACCGTAAAAAGCGCGGTTAACAATACTGTTACCGTCAATTACAAGCAGTTTCATGTTGTCACCTCATATATAGCTTGATAAATAGTATACCACAATTTTCCTCATACTCCAATAATAATTTATTTTCATATAAATTCGGCTACGAATAACAAAAGCTCCGTGCAAACAAACCGAATTGTTTACACTGAGCTTTTATTCCTTACTGAAATCATGATTTGCTTAAAACATTACCGCCATGAAACCGTTTCATTCAGCAATATTTCACCGTTTTCATCGGCGCTTTCCATCTGAATTCCCGATGGCGATATCCGCAGAATCGACGCGGCATAGGAACCGGCACCTACAGAATCCACGCCGCCGTCAATCAAGGTCGGGAAATTTCCGCCCTCTTCAAATTCAAGTATATGCTCGTGACCGCTTGCCAGGAGACTTACATTAAGAGCATCCAATTTCTCAAGCGCCTGCTGTGACAATTCAGGCTCACGGCAGATCTCCTTGGCATGACACAACGCAATCGTGTGATTGCTCGTTTCCTCCAGCGTGTCAAGCCACTCCACCATGTCACGCCTGTAGTTTTCATAGTTGACCATGCCGCCGTATTCGGGGTGCGAATCCTCCTTATCCTCACAGCTGTCAAGCACGATGAAATCATAGCTTCCAAGGGACGCGGTGTAATAAAAATGATCAAATCCCAGATAGGAACTGAGATTGGAGGCTTCTCTTCCGCGGGTCTCATGATTGCCGCGCACATACAAAACAGGCATACTGCCCTGTGTCAGATCCGAAGCAAACTCCAGAATATAATCGGCAACATCCTTCTGGCTCATAAGAGACGGCGCGCAGTCACCCAACAGGATAAGCGCCTGATAATCTCCGAGATTTGCGGATGCCGCTTTTGCCCGTTCATTTTTCGTATGCCAGTCTGAAACCGTAAGCACATCTATGTTTTCGCCGAAGGAATCGTTAAAGGCAACATTTTCACTTTCAATTGTCTTTCCGTTTCTGCCTCCGTAGCCAAGCTCGTCAATCACTCTTGTCGAACCTACCTTATAGGTATTTTCAGAAAGCTGCGCCTTCGGCACCGTCACGGTATGTATCATGGAGCTTCCGTTTTTGCGGCCGTCGCTTTCATCGTACAAACGAACAGTCTCCCCCTGATATTCATATTCAATATATCCGGTTCCGGCATCATTTGTTGAGAAAACCACGGCATATTCCTGTCCGTTATCAAAAACAACCGGACCGCTGGTGAATCTGTACGGCGTTACCGGAAATACCGAAGCGTATGTGACAAATATAAGTACGACTGCCGTTATGACACAAACCGCTTTCCTGACAGCGTTCTTTTTTATAAGCGGAAATACAAATGCGAAAAAAGCAACGCCGACAACAAGCGACCATACCGGAAAAGCCTCAGCGCCCAGATAGAAAGCCGAAGATAAGCTCATAAAATTATCCGTTATCAAAGTGATAACCGAATATAAAAAGGCAATAATACTTAAAGCCTCGCACACCAGAGCGACAGCGTTCATCATTTTTTCAGATATGGGAAATTTTTGTCTTACCTTTAAATTGAGCAGGATAAGCAGGCATACTGCGCTTAAAACCACGAAAACAAAAAGCCCGAGTGAAAAGCCTGAATATAAAGCATTATCCACAAAAACATAACCGTATCGTACAGAGTAAAAGAACAGCGCTGACACAGCCGAAAAAGCAGTAAAAACAGCCAGAGCCTTTTTGCTGAACAGAAGATTGTTTAATAACTGTTTCATAAATCATTCCTCCGGGATTCATTATACCAATTATAATATTTTTAAACATTCCCTGTCAATCGGTTTCTGTTGCTAATAAGGCTATACGCTCTTCAGTCGTATGGAGACTGATCACTTTGATTTATTATTTTCAAGCACATCCATACAAAAATCTATAAATTTCGTATCCATTTCCTCCGGCGGTTTTTCAAGCTCTTCATCTATCATATTCTGAATTTCAGCTTCCGTAAACTGCATCGTTTTTTCATTTAATATCTTTTTGAGTGTTTTAATATCCATAATGACCTCCCTGTATAATATGTTGGCTTTATGGATAAAAGGTAACACATTTTATTCGCATTATTTTTTATTACATTAAAACCGAAGCAACTGCTTCACACAAATAACCTCCTATTTTCAGAAGAATGGATGACCAAAAGAAATGATGTATCCGTATCACAACAGAATAAAGCAGAGGATTAAAAACGGGGAATTAATAGATTATGAATATGTGGATCATTACAAAGATATAGGCGAATGTCTGCTTCTGCATTTCTGTTCCCCGCCTTTCACAAGACCTGTCAGGCCGCATAAATACTGTGAATACGCAGATATTCTTGCCCAATGGGACAAGAAGATGCGGAAAACACAATAGAAAATCTAAGGATATCAACACGAGCAATCACTTTATCCCCGCGCATGATATAACAATCAAAGCATATAATGGGTTATGTTTTTCAACTGAATTTATCTGACGAAAGATGATTAAAATTTGAATAAAGCATTGACAAATTGTGAATAACATAGTATAATGAATCGCATAGAGGACGAAGACGTTTCTATTTACGCCTTCGTCCTCTTTTTTTATCGATAAAAACTATATGCATTTCCTGTGTGCGCGCGGCAGGTGAAAATTTATAAAACACTACAGGAGGCAGAAGTTTTATGGCTTCATTTTCCATAACGGACACCCTTTGGGTGTTCCTTGCGGCAATCTTGGTGTTTTTTATGAATCTCGGCTTTGCAAGCGTAGAAGCCGGCTTTGCCAGAGCGAAAAACACCGTAAACATTCTTTCCAAGAATTTTATCGTCTTTGCTGTATCCTCCCTCGGCTTTCTTTTGCTGGGATGGGGACTTATGTTCGGCGGAGACAACCCGTTTATCGGTACGGAGCATCTGTTTATTCTGGGCGACGCCGATAATTCGTTTTATGATGAAACCCTTACCTCTTCCGTTCCTTTCTGGGGCAAATTCTTTTTCCAGCTTGTATTCTGCGGAACTGCGGCAACGATCGTTTCCGGCGCAGTAGCGGAAAGAGTTAAGTACATATCTTTCATCATCTTCTCGTTTATACTTACCCTTGTCATTTACCCCATTGTCGGTCACTGGGTATGGGGCGGCGGATGGCTGGCTGATCTGGGCTTCATGGATTTTGCCGGCGATACGGTTGTTCACTCCGTGGGCGGCTGGGCTGCTCTGGCAGGCGCGATTATCCTCGGTCCCCGTATCGGTAAGTACGGTAAAGACGGCAAGCCGAAGGCCATTCCCGGTCACAGCATGTCCCTTGCCGTCATCGGTCTTTTTGTCCTCTGGCTCGGCTGGTTCGGATTCAACCCCGGCTCTACCATGAGCTTTGAAAATCCAACTGACGTTATGCACATTCTTATGACAACGAATACCTCCGCCATCGTGGCCGTACTCACATCCACGGCAACGTCATGGATCGTTATGAAAAAGCCTGATCTGGGTATGACGATAAACGGCTGTCTTGCAGGTCTTGTGGGTATAACCGGCGGATGCGCGTATGTTTCCGTGGAATCGTCCATTATCATCGGTGCTGTTTCAGGCATACTTGTTGTATTCCTCGTCATGATGTTTGACAAGCTGAAGATTGACGATCCTGTAGGCGCAACTTCTGTTCACCTGGGCTGCGGCGTTTTAGGCACGATCTGCGTCGGTCTGTTTGCAGAGGAAGGCGTCACCTCCCTTTCCACAACAAACGGTCTTTTCTTCGGCGGCGGTTTCAGTCTGCTGGGCAAGCAGCTTTTGGGTATCGTTACCGTCGGCGCGTTCGTCTTTGTAACAACCGGAATTCTTTGGCTCGTGCTTAAGAAGACCATCGGAATCCGCGTTTCACGCGAGGAGGAGCTTCAGGGTCTTGATATCGGTGAGCACGGCAATGTCGCTTATCCCGATTTTGTTGCGGTGGCGCAGGATTATTCAGAACTCGGCGCATCCAACGCCGGTAAGAAAACATCCGATGACGTTGCTGAAGAAAAGCTTGTTAAAAACACGGTTGAAGTTGTACATCATGAAACACCGGGAGCAAAAATCACAAAGGTTACCATTATTGCCAATCAGAGCAAATTCGGTGAACTGGAAGAAGCGCTTGGTGAACTCGGTATAACAGGTATAACTGTTACCAATGTATTCGGCTACGGCGCGCAGAAAGGTCACGGCATTTATTTCAGAGGCAATCCGGTAGGTTCGCGCCTGCTGCCTAAAATCAAGATTGATATCGTAGTATGCAAAATCCCGGTTGAAACACTGGTTAAAACGGTTCAGGAAACCCTTTATACAGGCAATATCGGAGATGGAAAAGTCTTCATTTACGATGTGGAGGACGTTGTTAAGATTCGTACCGGCGAACACGGTTACGACGCGCTCCAGGATGAAGAGGCTTAAATTCCGTAAACAACCGCATAATTTAAAAACTCAACTGAATGATACAGGCGCAGGCATAAGGTCTGCGCCTGTTCTGTTGTTATCCGTTATTAAAATAAAATAAGCCGGAGAAAAGTTTTCTTTTCTCCGGCGTGGCCTGCCTGAAGGGACTCGAACCCCCAATCTTCAGAATCGGAATCTGATGCATCAGCCATTATGCTACAGGCAGAGATACCATTACTATTATAATTGCAGTTAAAGTTGCAGTCAAGGAAAATATGTGTTAAAATGATTACAACAATAAAATGAGGTGAATAGATATGCCCAGCTTTAAGAATAAAACTTTTAAGATTATGCAGATTGCCGACACCCAGGAGGGTACCAAGGTAAGTCCCGACACGCTGGACCTGATAAACGCCGCTCTTGACCGTGAAAACCCTGACCTGGTGGTTTATTCAGGAGACCAGATTTGGGGCGGCGTCATAGGCCAAAAGCTGAAAAAGGAAACGGTAACCGAGGTTCTGGATATTCTGACAAAACCGGTAAGGAACAGGAAGATTCCCTTTTCCGTCTGCTTCGGAAATCATGACAGGCAGGTAGGTCTGACGAATGAGGAACAGTTTGAGATTTACAAGGGATTTGATTATTTTATCGGTGAGAATACGGACGGCATTGACGGAACAGCAAATCACGTTATCGAAATTTCCGACGGCGGCGAGCTGAAATTTCTCCTTTATTTGATAGACAGCCATTCCAATTTAAAGCTCGGCTATGACCATGTACACGAAAATCAAATCGATTGGTACAGAAAAACAAGGGACGAGTATGAACAAAAATACGGCAGACTGATACCCTCGGTCGTTATTCAGCACATACCTGTCTGCGAGGTAGTTGAACTGTTAAACGAGGTAAAAATGGGTACCCGAGGCGCGGTCAGAGGATACGGAAATCACGCGCATAAACACTTTGTTTTAAACAGAGACCTTGTAAACTCCGACGGATTTATGAAAGAATCCCCTGCCGACCCTGAAGAAAACAGCGGCGAATTTGCCGCCTTTAAGGAAAAGGGCGAAGTACTGGGCGTTTATTTCGGTCACGACCACAACAATTCCTTCCACGGCAAGGTCGACGGCATTGACCTGGGGTACGCCCAGGGGGCAGGCTTTCACGTATACGGTCCCGGTCTGGACAGAGGCGTAAGGATCATCGAGCTTAAAAAGGACGGCACGATCGGCACATACGATTTAAGGTTTAAAAATCTTGTAGGCAAAAAGGTCAAGGAACCTGTACGATATATCTTTAACCAGGTTATGCCCACCGGTGTGGGGGACGCAGTCACGAAGGGATTGAAATTTTTCGGCTGCGTTGCGGTAATCGCAATCATTGTACTGCTGCTGGTATTCTTTTTCGGATAAACAGATATTATTTAAAAAAGCCGGAAGTAACGTCCGTTACTTCCGGCTCTTATTATTTACGATTCATTACAGTCTAATCGTCGCATATACGCCGTAATGGTCAGACACATAACCGTTAGAAGTATCGTCAAGAATCAGATAGCCCGCCGGTTCTCCGTCCGTGAATATGAAATCTATAGGCTCGCCGTCATCCTCAAGATCACCCCAGTCGGTATAGGTGCTTTTCTTATTTTCAGGCGCCGCGGCGGAACAGCTTGTAAGCATCTCGCTTATTGTTTGGCAGGGATTACCGCTTTCTATATCATTAAAATCCCCTGTCAGCACAATGGTGAAATCAGACTGGGAGGAAGTTAATTTGATTTCCTTTATCTTGTCCCTGATGACCTGCGCGCCGAACACCCTTGCCTCGTCGCTGGCGTTATCCAGGTGTGTGTTCATGTGCAGATATACCTGACCGGTTTCCTTGTTCCTGAGCATAACATAGGAGCATATGCGGTTGCAGCCGGCGCCCTCGTATTTACTCTCGGTCTCCGGTGTTTCAGACAGCCAGAAGGTGTTTTGCTCGATACATTCATATTTGTCCTTAAGCCAGAAGATAGAGTTCATCTCACTCTTCTTTTCGCTGTCATCGCCGCCGCGGGCAACACCGTAGGAATCATAATCGCTCATTAAATCGCCCAGTTTTTCCATCCAGTCGGCATTCATTTCCTGCGTGCCGATGGAATCGGGCTTAACGGCATTCATATACGCGGCAAAGCGTTTGACTCTCGCCGAGCTTGATGTTCCGTTAAGCAGACTGCCCCAGGGAGCAGCGCAGTTGAAGGACACAACGGAAATATCCCCTGCTTCAATATCCGGACAAAAGGTAAATTGAGCCACTTTTGTACAGCCGGAAAATAAAGTGATCAGCATGATAACGCTGAGGAAAAAGCATACTAATTTTTTCATATCAGTCCACCCTGTTTATCAACGGTCTGCCATTCATAATCCTTTGTATATTCTCCCACATATTGCGGTAAATTTTTTGCACCGTAAGGTTGGTGATCCCGGCAATATGGGGCGTTAAAACCAGCTTATCCTTAATCCTTGCGTCAAGCAGGATATTATCTTTTTCCACAGGCTCCGGAGCAATAACATCAAGCCCCGCACCGGCAATATCCCCGCTCAGCAGAGCGTTAAGCAACGCCTCGTTATTGACCAGTTCACCACGGGAAGTGTTGATGAGATAAGCGTCTTTCTTCATTTTTGACAGGAAGGAGGGATCCACCATTCCCCTTGTGTCGTCGGTCACCGCTACATGGAGCGACACAAAATCCGACCGCCCCAAAAGTTCATCCATATTGCAATATGCAACATTGTACTGCCTTTCAAGCTCCTTATATCTCGTTCTGTTTGTATAGATTACCCTTGCGCCCAGGGCATTGCAGTATTTTGCCGTTACTCTGGCTATATCGCCGAAACCTATTAAACCCACAGTACACTGACTGAGTTCCTTGATTACGCCGAAAGAAGCTTTTTTCACCTCAAGCTGTCTGCCGTCATACATACTCTGATGACCAGTAATCATATTTTTAAGACATGCCAGCATCAGCAGCAGGGCGTCCTCCGCCACCGCCGTATCGTTTACGCCCTTGTTGTTGCAGACGGGTATCCCTTTCTGGATGGCGTAGGACACGTCAACACCCTGGTATCCTACGCCCTCCGACTGAATGAGCTTTAAGTCGGCGAGAGCGGAGATGGTCTCCCTGTCCACCGTACCCATCGCGTCAACAAAAAGGATTTCTGTATCCTTACATTCTTCTGTCAGGCGTTTTTTATCGCTGAGTTTTACAAATTTTACATGATGGGCGCTTAGCTGAGGTATATATTTTAACACCTCTTCTTTTGTAGTAACGTTGGAATAAAAGGTTATGTTCATGGTTAATCATTCTTCTTAGGCTTTTTATTTTTTACTTTAACGACAATCGCGACAACAGCGGCTATGATCACCACACCGCCGACCATGCCGCAGGGTACGCCGATCTTTATAGCGTCAGGCAGATAACCGGTGGTATCGGTCGTCATCGTACTGATAAAATCGGGTAAGGCGTAAAGGGACGCTCCGTCATTATTGCCGTATGCGACACGCAAAACGGTAACGTCATATTTGCCCATATCCACTGTCACGCTTTCCCCCGCAGTGAGATCGTTCTCAACAGGGTATGTGGTATTGCTGCCGATTTCGTTGCAGGCGGATTTATAGCTGCCCTCAATGGACTGGACGGACACGCGGTTGATATCGCCGAAGCCCGTCAGGTTCACATCAACGCTTTTGGCACTGCCGCTTGTATTCACCAGCTTTACATACAGTGTCTGGGAATCCTCATCCACCGTTACGGATTCATATACACCATCCTGTATCGTTTCGCCGTTTGCGAATGTTGATTCCAGATATTTTGTCCCGTAGTTGTTGGCATAAAGCATCTGTACATAGTAGCTTGGGGTAAGCACGACCTCCTGGGAATCAAACCAGATCAGGTTTACGTTCCAGCTCTGCGCGTTTACCTTAGCGAACGTAGGCGCGTAGGAAGCCATATCCACAATATCTCCGTTTCGCTCAATACCGGTAAGATAGCTTGCTTCCTCAACAGCGCCGTAGATATTCGACTTGGTCTGAATCGTCCCCACGCCTGAGGGTGTGGCGGCATATTCGCCGATAAATACGTGAGCACCGTCACGGTCAAAGTTATCATATCTGTCATTGTGGTCAAAGAGATAGCCGTCATATGTATAGTAATGCTCGTCAACTACCGTATCCCTGTAATCCGCGCTGATCCAGCTCCAGTTCTCGTCATAGGCCTCGCCTTCAAGATATGTGCCCGCTGAGGAGATAACGGTAATATCCGGATAAGCTTTCTTTACTTCCTCATACAGGGCTTTGAAATTCCGTTCATAAATCTCTCCCCAGTTCTCGTTGCCCAATCCTATATACTTGAGGTCAAAAGGCTCTGCGCTGCCGTTGGCGGCACGTATCGCGCCCCAGTAGGTCGTTGTGGCGTCGCCGTTGGCATACTCTATCAGATCCAGAATGTCCTGTACATAGGCGTCCCATTCGGCTGTGCCGGGACGCAGAGCAATAGTATCCAGGTAAGTTTCAAAATCCTCACGGGAATTTATATTAAGACCCTCGATATACTTTGTGAAATCTTCCCTTTCCTGGGTATTCTCAGGGTCGATATTTCTGGTCTCGGTCAGATAGGTTTCCCACTCGTCGTCCGTCATGGAGCATTTTTCAAGCGCCAGGACATAATCGTCGTAGGCCGCCCTTCCCTGACAGGTCAGTCCCACGTTAAGTATAGGCAGCGGCTCAGCGTCCAGGTCACTGCAGAGCTGGAAATACTCGTGGTAGCCCATTGCCATCGTATTGATATAATCCCTGCCCTCGTCATCTCTCCAGAGGTTATAGAACTGAACACGCTCCTCCAGCGGACCGATCGTCTCTTTCCAGTCATAGAGATTTTCAAGGCTGTCTCCCTCCGCCAGGCATCCGCCGGGAAAACGGATAAACGCCGGGTTCATCTGCTCAAGAGCAGTATAAAGGTCAGACCGCAGGGTGGTATATTTCCATTCGTCCATGCCGTAGCCGTGGCTGTCCTTAGGCACAAGGGTCACAAAATCCAGCAGCAGCGTGCCGGTACCGTCAAATTCTATGGTAAGTCCGCCGTCCTCCTGAGCAACGGATGTAAGGGTAGCGGACAGCTGGCTCCAAACGCTTCCGCATTTGGAAATATCCAGCTCGGTAACATTTACCCTGTTCGCGTCGGAATCCAGATAAACGCTTACCGTGCCCTCAAAATCCCTGTTGTTTATGTAGCAGGAAAAATCATATTCAGCGTTTTCCTTAAAGCCCATATCGGCTGTCTGCGCTTTATCCTCATCCCTGTCATACGTTTTATAGTCATACATTTCCGTATAACCCAGATTGGTCAGTCTACCGCTGCCGTCAACCGTAATGGCAGCATAAGTAGGATTGTTATCGTTAAGCGGAGTATCCGTTTCATCAACGGACAAATCCACGTTATCCGTGACCCAGCCCGTAGTCTTGTTAAACTGATACTCAAAGGAATCATTATTGACCAGGTTTGACACCAGACCGCCGTCGCAGGCATAGGATATGTCCTCAAGGAATAAACCGTACAGCTTGTCGGATATATTGTGTGAATTTTCCTCTGCCGAAATCGTAAGCACCGCGTTCTCATCGGCTGACGCAGGAACTGCGCCTGCTGCAGCGATAAGTACAAGAGCAGCAAGAAAAGCGATTATTTTTTTCATAAAATTTCTCCTTGACGTGTATTACATAATGAAATTATATCATTACATATAATGTTTTGTCAAAAAAATAATTTTAGGGCTTGAAAAATGAATGATAATATGCAATAATAGATATCGCGAAATCGAGGCATAGCTCAGTTTGGTAGAGCGCTACGTTCGGGACGTAGAGGCCGCAGGTTCGAATCCTGTTGCCTCGACCATAAAAGACCCGCCCTGTTTTCATCTGGAAACAGGGCGGGTCTTTTATTTTATCGCATTCACAAAACGCTTTGTAATATCCATGGGACGTGTTATGGCAGTGCCGACGACTGCGGCGTAAACACCCAGATCGATTGCCTTTTTGAGCTGCTCCGGCACCCAAATGCCTCCCTCGGCAATAACGGGTGTATCCAGTTCCTTAACATACCGCTCCATAAGGGTATAATCGGGTATCACCGTTCCTTTTGTATACGGAGTATATCCCGCCATTGTCGTTCCTATAAGGTCAAATCCAAGCTCCTGCGCCATTTTGCCCTCCTCAAAACAGCTTGTGTCCGCCATAAACAGTTGGTCCGGATATTTGTTTCTCGCCTCAGTAAAAAACGCCTCAAGGCTTACGCCGCCGGGTCTTAATCTCTTTGTTGCGTCAACGGCTATAATTTCACAGCCGATTTCAACAAGCGCGTCCACTTCTTTCATAGTCGGGGTAATATAAACATCGCTGTCTTCATACTCCTGCTTGATAATACCGATAACCGGCAGATTGACCTTTTCTTTAATTGCTTTTATATCCACAACCGTATTTGCCCTTATACCAACGGCGCCGCCCAAATATGCCGCCCATGCCATTTTTGACATAATATAGCTGTCATAAAGGGGCTCGGTTTCCAGCGCCTGACAGGACACAATCAGTCCGCCTTTAATCTGTTCAAGTATCTCTTTATTCGTCATAAAAATCTCCCCCGCTGTTTTCTTTTATTAAGTATATCACAACAAAAATGAATTGTCTATTGAATATTAAAATATGGTGTGATACAATTAGGCAGAGGTGATAAAAATGACAGACTTAAATAAATTCAGAGGCGTGTTCTGCGCGCTAAACGCAATATATGATAAAGACGATAATATTGACCGGGATAAAATGAAACAGCTTGTAAAGGTATATAAATCCCTTGGCGTACGCGGCGTATACGCCTGCGGCTCAACCGGAGAGGGATTTTTGCTTTCAACCGAGGAAAGGAAGCAGGTTGCCGCGGCGGTGAAAGAAGCGGCAGGCGATGATTTCACCGTAATCGTTCACGTTGGCTGCGCATCCACTAAGGAGAGCATAGAGCTTGCAAAGCATGCCCAGAGCATAGGCGCCGACGCCGTAAGCGCCGTACCATCCGTTTACTACCATCTGCCGGCAGAAAGCGTGAAACTTCACTGGGAGTCCATTATTGACGCTGCGGACGTTCCGTTTATCATTTATAATATTCCTCAGCTTACCGGCTTTGATCTGTCACCTGCCATGCTGGGCGAATTTGCGAAAAACGAAAAAATCATCGGCGTTAAAAACTCAGCGGAGCCCGTATACCTTATGGAAAGATACCGCAAAGCCGCGGGAGATGATTTCATAATCTTCAACGGCTCGGACGAACAGTTTGTTGGCGGAAGAATTATGGGCGCCGACGCCGGTATCGGCGGCACATACGGCTGTATGCCTGAGCTTTTCGTGGCTTTGGATAATCTGGTAAATGAAAACAGAATTGAGGAAGCTAAGGTCCTGCAGTATAAAATAAACGACTGTATCTTTGATTTACTTGCCTGTAAATCTCTTTACGGCGCGGCAAAGCAGGTCATCTCCCTGAGATTCGGTATTGACTGCGGTCAGCCAAGAAGTCCTTTCCTTCCCGTATTGCGTGAGGATGCCAAACCGATTGCGGATAAGATCAATAAATATGTAAACGAATTAGGTTAATCGTAAAACAGGGCTGTGAAAAAATCACAGCCCTGTTTTTATAATCGTTATGGTATAAATAAAAAAATTAAAACATTACTGAAACGGATAATGTTTAAATTCTCTCAAGCAACGGCTTTACTTGGGCAAGGGAACTGATTTCATAATCCGGGCGGATACTGCCGTCATTTTTTTGGCGGGTTGGAT
>JAGHJI010000003.1 GCA_017886765.1 Eubacterium sp. | reverse complement strand
TCTGTTCTTCCGGCGTCATAGCTTAACGTATAATCTACGTCCTTTGTCAGCACATTCCCCTGCGCGTCCTTTACCGTTACTGTCGGGTTCTTTTCATTTCCGTCATACGTATACGACGTCTTGGACAGGCTTGCTGTGAGTTTTTCCGTTGACGGATCTATGATTCTGAAGCTCAGTGTATCTGTCCCGCTGTAGTTGCCTTTATACGTGATATTCACATTATATGTTCCGGGTTCCGTTCTTCCGGCGTCATAGGTTAATGTATAATCCGTACCCTCTTTCAGTACATTGTCTACTACGTCTGTTATGCTTACTGTCGGTGTCTTCTGCTTTCCGTCGTATACATATGTTGTTTCCGAAAGCTTTGGCGTACACCTTTCCGGTATCTGATGGATGACTTTAAAGCTAACGGTATCTGTTCCGCTGTAATTCCCTTTATACGCAATGTTCACTTTATACGTGCCGACATCCGTTCTGCCCTCGTCATATGTTAAGGTGTAGTCCACATCCTTTTTCAATACATTGCCCACTACGTCTGTTATCTTTACTGTCGGGTTCTTCTCGTTTCCGTCATACGTATACGATGTCTTGGACAGTACGGGCGTACATCTTTCCGGTATCTGCTGAATGACTTTAAAACTCAGCGTATCCGTTCCGCTGTAATTTCCTTTATAAGTTACTGTTACATTATATGTTCCCACATTTGTTCTGCCGCTTGCATAGCTTACGGTATAATCCGTTCCGTTTTTCAGCGTCTTACCCGTTCTGTCCTTTACCGTTACTGTCGGATTCTTCTGATTCCCGTCATAGGTATAGGAGGTTTTGGAAAGCGCGGCGCTGCTGATTCTGGGAATCGTTGTTTTGCTTACATTCCCGCACCATGAACACGTGCTCTGCATATATCCGTCGCTGTCCTTAGTGGCTTGCTGTATTTTCTGCGCCCCATAGTTATGACGGCATTTAATCAGTTCGTCCGTATTATAAATCACGTTTTTGTCAAAACCGTCACTCTGGTTTTCGCCGTTGATATACTGCCACATATCAGCTTTTACACCGGTATTGCCGATCTCCCTTTCTGAAGAAAAGCTTGGGCTGCCGTTTACCCAGTATGCGTACCAAAGCTTATAGCCCTTGGATACGGCGGTATTAAGATTAATGTAATTTGTAAACCAATTCAGATTGGCATAAACCATCGGTACATAACCGGCATTCTTTATCATGTCGCAGAATGTGGTCATCTGTTTCGTGATCTGCGTTTTACCGTATTGTGCCATCTTAGGCTCTTCCAGATCATACGCTACGGGAAGTGTAAAGTACCTGCCATAGCCTCTTTCTTCCAGCTCTTCCAGCGTATCAATAACAAAATCAGCCTCTATTCTGGCTTCTGATACAGAATACGCATAGCTGTAAAGATAGACGCCGAAATCCATTTTTGCGTCATGCGCTTTTTTTACATTCGACCAGAAATATTTATCAATTGTATCATAATAACCGAGTCTGATCATGACAAATTCTTTGTTATCGTCCTTGACGTCAACAAAATCCACGACTCCGTTATGCTCAGATACATCAATACCGAAAACCGGGTCGCCCGCATACGCGCTCAGAAATGTACCTAAGGTCGCGCAGATGAACATAACCGCGGATAAAACCAAGCTTGTAAATCTTTTCACAAAAACACATCCTAAATATTTAATCAAACGAAACTGACATTTCAGTCTGTAACATTTAGTCTAACGCAGCAAACAGGATTTGTCAATTCCTTTTTATAAGTTAGAAATGGAAATAATTTCTATTTCGTTTTTCTTAAAAGCATGCCGCAGCGCCCTGACAAATTCCAAAGCTTTTGTGCCATCACCGTGAACGCAGACAGAATGCGCCTCAATTTCCACATCCTCCCCGGTATACGCAGTGACCTTGCCTTCCTTTACCATTCTGACAACTCTTTGAATCGCCTCATTTTCATCTTCTATCATAGCGCCTTCAAGACTCCTCGGTCTAAGCGTGCCGTCAGCCTCATAGGCTCTGTCAGCGAACACCTCGCTGGCATATCTGATGCCCTTTTCTTTCGCGGATGTGATCATTTCAGAGCCGGAAAGCGCAAGCAAAATCAAATTCCTGTCGAAATCGTACACGGCGTCAACGATTGCGTCCGCAAGCGCCCTGTTTTTTGCCGCCATATTATACATAGCACCGTGGGGTTTTATATGCTGAAGACTTACGCCGTTTACCTTAGCAAAGACAGAAAGCGCGCCGAGCTGATAAAGCGTGTAGTCATAAACCTGCTTTGGCGTCACATCCATATTTGTTCTACCGAAATTTTCCCTGTCCGGATAACCCGGATGAGCGCCTGCCGCTACGGAATTCGCCCTGCAAAGCGCAACGGTTTGATGCATCATAACGCTGTCACCGGCGTGAAAGCCGCAGGCGATATTCGCGCTGGAGATAAGAGGGATGATCTCTCGGTCAAAGGGAGCGCCCTCGCCCAAATCGCAATTTAAATCAACTTTATACATACTTTCACCTTAATATTTCAAATCAACATTTTTTACATCTGTAATCAACATATGACCGGGCGCATGCGTTATCGCGACAGGCGGTTTCGTTGCCATAACAACATTCTGCGGGGTAACGCCGCACGCCCAGAAAACAGGCACTTCGCCTTCATTTACCGTCACGCTGTCGCCATAATCCGGCTTGCTTATATCTAATATACCTATTACTTTTGGATTACCGATCTGTACCGGGGCGCCATGAACACGGGGCATTGCTGCGGTTACATTCACAGCCTTTACCACCAGATGATTTGGTATAGGACGCATAGAGACCACCATATTACCGTGAAACACGCCCGCCGGTGTCAGCTCAATATTTGTATTAAACATCGGAACATTTTTATTTTCCTCAATATGACGTACCGGAATACCCGCCTCCAGCAGCTCCGATTCAAAGGAAAAGGAACATCCGATAAGGAAGTAAACAAAATCATCCTGCCAATATTCTGTAATGTCCGTTACCTCATCTGCAAGCTTTCCGTTTTTCCATATCCTATACTTGGGAAAATCTTTGCAGACATTCCCTTCGCTCGCCATAAATCTGAAAGATTTTGAGCCGACGTCACCGACCTCCAGAACCGGACATGGTTTTGGATTTCGCATACAAAAAAGCAGGAAATCAAAGGCGTATTCCTTTGGTAAAATACACAGATTTGCCTGAGCGTAACCGTTGCACATACCCGAGGTCTGCCCGGTTATCTCCCCCGCTCTTATCAACCGTTTCACTTCCTGAGGGTGCATATGTGAATAATCCATAATGACTCCTTAATAAAATCTTAGTTTATTATAAAACTTACTTTCCCGCTTTGCCGCTTTTTCAGCCTCTTTAACGGTTACCTGTTCAAAACGGATAACGTCACCGGGCTTTGCCTGGGCGAGAAGAGGCAGGTCAACGGAAATCACCGTCGCAATCTTGGCATATCCGCCGGTTGTCTGGTGGTCAGCCATAAGCACGATGGGCATACCGTTCTTTGGTATCTGAACGGAACCGAAAACGATTCCGTCTGAAAGAATATCCACCCCATTTTTTGACTGAAGAGCCTTTCCGTCCAGCCTGATACCCATACGGTCAGCCTGCGGCGTGACCTTGTAAGCCGTGCTGAAAAAATTTTTTATATCATCAGCTGTAAACATTTCATCCTGCGGACCCAAAACGGCACGCACAGTGATATCATGACTGTAATCATACGGCGCCAGCTCCGCGTTATTAATACGGAGACCTGACACATCTGTGTCAAACACCTCAACTATATCGCCGTTCATCAGTTTTCTGCCCTTGTATCCGCCAATCGCGGACTTAAGATTGGTTGAACGGCTGTTCATGACCGGCGGTACGTTGACGCCCCCGCTGACTGCGAGATATGCTCTGACTCCCGATTTAGCGTAACCCATTTTCAGCACATCTCCGCGCTTTACTCTGTACGCCTTGTTCACCTTAACCGGTACATCATTGAGCGCCGAACCGAAATCACCGCCCGTGACAGCAATAATATAATCGCCGTCAAATCTTGCGGTAATGCCCATCAGCGTCATTTCAATAACAGCGCAGTCCATATCATTATTTACAAGCAGATTTGCCAACTTTGCGGATCTCTGGTCCATAGCGCCGCTTTGGGTAAAACCGTTTTTCATAACACCGAAACGTCCGAGATCCTGAACGGTGGAAAGCGGTCCGGCATTTAAAATTTCAAAGCTCATGCAAGCACCGTCCTTTCCACCGTATAGGTGCCTGCCTGCACAGCCTTTTCAATTTGAAGATACTCTTCATATGAAACGCTGAAAAATCTTATATACTCCCCTGCTTTATACAAAATAGGATTTTCCTTGCTTTTATCATAGACTTTAACAGGCGTCTTGCCGATCAACTGCCAACCTCCCGGTGAAGCGACGGGATAGATACCGGTCTGTTCGCCGCCAATACCCACCGCGCCTTCAAATATCTCCGCTCTCGGGGACGCAAGTCTGGGCGTATTGAGCCTGCTGTCCATTCCGCCCAGATAAGCAAATCCGGGCAAAAAACCCAGCATATAAATCAGATAATCCGTCCCTGTATGCAGACGGACAATTTCCTCTCTTGAAAGACCGGTATGGCGAATAACATGCTCCATATCCGGAGCAAAATCCCCTTCATAGCAAACGGGTATCTTATATATCACCTTATCTGACTTCTGATTTTCCCTGACGGATGAAAGAAGCCTTTTGATTTTCCTTTGCAGTTTCCTGGACGAAATAACCACGGGGTCATAAACCACCGTAAGCGAAGCAAAGGCGGGTATCAGTTCCGTTACGCCTTTTATGCCCTCCTTTTCCATCCTGTCAGATAAAGAGGTAACGTATCCGTTTACCTCTTTGCTTATTTCATTTTTAAACTGAACGGTAACAGCCGTATCACCGTTATGTAAAAATGTATATATCATCTTGTGAAGAATCCTTTTTTAATCGTGTATTTAAACCAGTCGGCCGTTTTGTCCTCAACGGTATGGGGATATTCGATCAGCGCACCCATAAGCGAAACAAGGGGAAGATTTATGTTCTTTCCTATGCCGTCGATAAACGGTCTGGGAAGTCCGTACATATCCAGCATGCCGCTGGCTGCCGCCGCGTCCATTGCGGCCGCCTGGTCCTCAGCATCGTGGAACAGTTCGGGCTTGTTGAGCAAAAACGCCGTTGCCGCCATAAGCGCGTTGCATCCCCAGTCAGATACAGTGGCTGTAATGATATTGTCCGCGCTGGTATCCGCCAGAATGCCGAAACCCGAACCTGCCTGACATCCGCCCTCTTCCGCATACGGAATGTACGCTCTGATATGGTCCTCAATGGCAGCCATGCCTATCTCATTACCCAGATCGCCAATGGAAAGGTTGTATATTCCGAGCTGCTGACACTTTTTGAACAGTATATCATATTTCGCTTCTATATTCGTTGTATTAACGCCGACAGAATTATGGTAATAGCCGTTCTTGTTCCTGCCCGGCGCCTCGTTGCTTATTATGGCGCAGGGATGACCGTGGGATAATATCTCCTCCGCCTGCGCGTCTGCTTCTTCCCTGTACTTGGTAAATTCAACAACACAAACCGTATTTTCGGGTATATCATCCAAATCGTATGTAATATTAAAAGACAGAACATTGCTCATTGCCTTTATCGCCTTGACGCACTGACTGGGAACAAGCATAACCGGCTTGGCGCCGAACGCCTGCATAATAAATCTTGCAAAAATCGTGGAGGAGATAATGCCGTCCGTTTCCGCTTCCTCCCAAGGCAGAAGGATAAAGCCTGTCAGAATAAAGACCTTTTCCCCTTTTTTTATATTTTTTACCAGTCCCCTTGCGCCGTTCAGGGAAAGAGGACCGCCGGTAAATGCAACAGCGCCCTCATAAAGTATGCGGCAGACGCCGTAACCCCTGGGATCCAGATTCATCAGCGTATCCAGATTATAGCCGACATTCAGCTGTGTTAATTCTTCTCTTGTCATAAGCACTCCGTATGTATTATAAAATTAATCCGCTCTGCACTGCTCCTCAAAATCAGCCACCAGCGCGTCCTGGATTCTTTTAAGCATCTCAGGCGCCTTGCCGCCCACCGGCTTTCCGTCAACAGTTTTAACAGGAATACAGAAAGAGCCGGTGGAATGAACAACGATTTCATCCGCGTTCATCAGTTCGTCCAGCGTATAGTCCCTTTCTTCCGTAGCGTACCCCAGTTTTTCGGCAAACGCCAGCAGCCTGAGTCTTGCGGTACCCGGCAGAATCTCATCATTCAGCGCATGGGTGATTACCTTGCCGTCTTTAAAAATCGACACATTGGAGTGGGCACACTCGGTCACAATGTCTCCCCTGTGGAAAATGGCTTCCTCACAGCCTGCCCTGCTTGCCGCCGTAGCCGCAAGACAGGAGGGAATCAGATTCAGCGTCTTGACATTACAGTAATGAAAGCGCTTATCTTCATAGGTGATAACGTCTATCGGCTTGTATGTATCCGCCACAGGCGACGGAGTTAGTGTGATCCAGAGATTCGCCCGGATATCCTCTGCATAAACATGACCTCTGAGACCTGAACCCCTGGTAACCTGCATATAGACAAACTGGTCACCGCTGTCCACCTTTAAAACCAGCTCGGCAAGGAGCGCCGCAAGCTCGTCTCTGTCCATCGGCATATGGATATCCAGCAGCCTTGCGCTGTTGAAAAATCTGTCCAGATGGGCGTCAAGGTCAAAAATCTTGTGGTTATGGGAATATGTAGCATCGTAAATACCGTCACCGAACCAACAGACTCTGTCAAGCATCGGTATCTGCATTTCCTCAATGCGTCCGTATTTCCCGTTGTAATATCCTAAGTTTTCCATAATCGTCGCACCTCCAAAAAAAGGCAAAGAGCTACCATGCATCAGGCCTCTTTGCCAACATTTCTATTGTATTACGATTTCCTCCTAAAATCAATAAAAAATAAAATAATAGACACTGACCTAAAAACTAAAACTTTTTTCGACTTTTATCTTAAAATCTATTTATTTTCCGCAGCTTTATGGTATTATAATGATGCTACACATTGAGGGAAGCATTTTTCGTGTGTTCCCTAAGGGAATGCACTTTTTTATCGGAGGTACCAACATGATACTTGAGCTTAGGAATATAGATAAGTCTTTTGGTGAAAAGGAAGTCCTAAAGGGCGTTTCGTTTACGGCAGAAAGCGGCAAGGCATTCGGATTGCTCGGAAGAAACGGCGCAGGAAAAACAACCTCTATCCGTATTCTGATGAACGTGTTTCCCGCCGATAACGGCGAAGTGTTAGTGGATGGCAAACCAATTGATTATGATAAAATAGGATTTGGTTATCTTCCTGAAGAAAGAGGTTTATACCCTAAAAAACTTATTATAGAGCAACTTGTATATTTTGCTCAGTTGAAAGGCATGCGCCATAAGGATGCTGTAAAGGCAGTGGATAATTGGCTTGAAAGACTGGGTATGAGCGAGTACCGAAACAAGCGCCTGGATACTCTCTCAAAAGGTAATCAGCAGAAAATACAGTTAATTACGGCGCTGGCGCACAATCCTCATATCGTTATCCTGGACGAGCCGTTTTCCGGCCTTGATCCCGTAAACGCCATGCTGCTTAAAGATGTGGTTAAAGAACAGATCGCGCAGGGAAAAATCGTTTTATTTTCAAGCCATCAAATGAGTTACATAGAAGAATTTTGCGACAGCATAGCCATTATCAATGCCGGAAAAGTAGTACTTCACGGCGATCTCTGCGATATTAAAAGAAACTATGTGCGTGATCGGTTGGTAGTCAGCACATCAAGACCTGAACCGATAAGAACGGATTTGGGCAACGCCTGCACGATGACTGACAACGGTTCCCTTCTTATTCAGCTCACGAGTCCAGATGACAAACAAGCTGCAATGAAACGTCTTATTGAAAAGTATGATATTGATGAGGTCAAGGTATTTGAGCCCTCTCTGAATGATATTTTTGTAGAATATGCAGGCGAACAAGTGTAGGAGACTATAATTATGAAACAGTTTAAAACCATACTTAAATTTGAACTTAACGGATATTTGAAGAACAAGGTCTTTGTCGGAATAACCATATTCCTTGTAATGGCCATCGCCATTGCCATGTTTATTCCCAATATTTTATCCTTTTTCAGGTCTGATGATAAAACTACAGATTCAGCTGAATTACCGGTTATGCTTATTTATGCAGAGGACAGCGAACTTGCATCCCTTGTAAAACAGCATTTTGATGAAGCGTTTTCCGACTATAATGTAATGGCAGCCGAAGGAACGGTCGAAGATGTTAAAGAACAAATCGTCTCCGGCAATGCAGAATGCGGATTTGTATTGGACAGTGCGTCTTCCTATACCTATTACGTGAACAACCTTTCAATGTATGACTCAAATACGGCAATTGCCGACACGGTATTGCAGGAAGTTTACAGAATGTCCGCTATGATCCAAAACGGAATTTCACCTGAGCTTGCAGGCGAAATTATGACCGTTCAGATTGAGAGTAACACAATCAGTCTTGGAAAAGATCAAAGACAAAACTTCTTTTATACATATATAATGATATTCGCTTTATATATGGTTATTTTGCTTTACGGACAGATGGTCGCCACCAATGTTGCTACGGAAAAAAGTTCAAGAGCAATGGAGGTCCTGATTACCAGCGCAAAGCCTGCGAGTATGATGTTTGGCAAGGTTATTGCCTCCTGCATTGCGGGGCTTGTACAGCTTATCGCGATATTCGGTTCAGCGCTTGTATTTTATAACATCAATAAATCCGCTTGGGGAGACAATGAAATTATTGCTTCTATTTTTGATATACCCGTTCATCTGTTTGTTTATATGCTGGTATTCTTTGTTCTCGGTTTCTTTATTTATGCATTCCTGTATGGAGCAATCGGCTCGACGGCAACGAAACTGGAAGATATAAACACATCCGTCATGCCGATTACATTTCTGTTTATTATTGCGTTTTTTGTGGTCATATTCTCCATGTCGAGCGGAAACACGGATAACATGCTGATGAAAGTATGTTCCTATATTCCGTTCACTTCGCCGATGGCTATGTTCACAAGAATTTGCATGAGTACGGTTGCATGGTATGAGATAGCCATTTCGATTGCTGTTCTCGTCGGATCTACAATAGGCATTGGTTTTATTTCCGCTAAAATATACCGTATAGGCGTACTGCTTTACGGCACAACGCCGAAAATCAGTTCTGTAATGAAAGCCGTTTGGAAAGCGTAATATCAGCTATTCTATACATAAAAACAACCCGGTTCATTATGGATGAACCGGGTTAATTTTCGTACTCAAATACTTAATTATAACGCAGCCTTAGCAGTCTCAACAAGTGTTGCGAATGCGGCAGGGTCTGAAACAGCGATTTCAGAAAGCATTTTTCTGTTCAGGTCAATATTTGCTTTCTTAAGTCCGTTCATAAAGGTTGAGTAATTTGTTCCGTTAAGCTTGCATGCAGCGGAAATACGGGTAATCCAGATTCTTCTGAAATCTCTCTTCTTCTGCTTTCTGCCGATATATGCGTACTGGCCGCTCTTCATTACAGCCTGCTTTGCTGTTTTGAAAAGGCGGTGCTTTCCGCCGTAGTAGCCCTTTGCTGCTTTTAATACTTTCTTTCTTCTCTTGCGTGTGGCCATCGCGCCTTTAATTCTTGCCATTTTAATATACCTCCGAGTTATAGTTTAGCTTATTCAAAATAAGCGGATCATACTTGAAAATTTACTAAGAGATTCTTATTTATAAGGGATAAGTCTCTTGCACTGCTTCTGGTTGGTAACGTCCGCAACCGCAGTTTTGCGAAGATTTCTTTTACGCTTGGTTGATTTCTTAGTAAGAATATGTGAGGTATAAGCATGTGCGCGCTTAACCTTGCCGCTCTTTGTTGTCTTGAAGCGCTTTTTCGCGCCGCTGTGTGTTTTAATCTTTGGCATAATGATTCCTCCATACAATGTGAATTACTTGCTTTGCTTGGGTGACAGGAACATCAGTATCTGCCTGCCCTCCAGCTTAGGCGCTTTATCAACATTTGCCTCTTCCTCAAGTGAAGCGGCAAAGCGCTTCATATTCTCAATACCCAGGTCGGAATGCGTCATCATTCTTCCCTTAAGCCTGATGGATATCTTGAGCTTATGACCTGAAGCAAGAAACTTTTTCGCCTGATTAACCTTAGTGTTGAAATCACCGACATCAATTGTAACAGAAAGACGAATCTCCTTCATCTCGATCTGCTTTTGGTTTTTACGGTTTTCTTTCTCACGCTTTGCCTTTTCATAACGGTACTTTGAATAGTCCATAATCTTACACACAGGCGGCTTGGCCTGGGGCGCGATTTTGACTAAGTCAAGGTCCTGATCCTCTGCAATTTTGAGAGCCTCGGCAGCGCTCATAATACCGAGCTGCTCGCCGTCGGCGGAAATTACACGTAATTCCTTGTCCCTGATTTCGCCGTTAATTTGCTGCGTTTCCCTGCTGATAAATAACACCTCTGTAAAAATAATAAATAAAGTGCGAACGCAAAACGCCCGCACTTCAATAATTAACATAATAACTATTGCCCATTTTACCAAACGCTGATGGGGAGAACGGCTGCGTCCTTCTTTGTTGTGGCAATATATTACCACAACTCCCCCGGTTTGTCAAGGGTTATTTATCATTCCGCAATAAATTAAATATCAATCCGTATTTGTGTCTTTGAGCCTTTCCCAATTTTCAGAGAAATCGTCGTAATCATCCGTGAAATAAAAATCAGCGCCGTTATTATAGGAGAAGAAATAATAATAATCCGTATCCGCGTGATTGACCACCGCGTCTATATTGGCAACGCCGGGATTACAGATCGGCCCGCTGGGCAGCGCCGGACACTTATACGTGTTATAGGAAGTAACCACATTGTCGTCAAAGCCGTTAGACCTCAGCGCGTTTCCGTAATCAATGGTCACATCGGACTGGAGTTTTTGAGAACTTTCCAGCCTGTTGATAAATACGGAGGCGATATTTTCCGCAACGCCTTCGCCTAACGTCTCCTTTTCAACGATGGAGGCAAGTGTTACAAGCTCGTAAAGTGTCACTCCGTTTTCATTACAATAGGTCCTCCAATTCTCCGTTATGCGGTCGGCAAAAGCGCCCAGCATTTCGTCGACAATCTCCGTTGCCGGAGTATTTTCCGCAAAATCATAAGTCGCAGGGAAAAGGAAGCCTTCAAGTTCATAGGCAATGGTATCCGACTCGGGCAGTTCTGAAAGGAAGGAATAATCATAATCGTCTTTCGAGCGACAGGCTTCAAGGAAATCACTGCCCGAACAGATGCCGTTTTCCTCCAGCGTTGTGGCTATATCAAAAACATTATATCCCTCCGGAATACAAACGCTCACCGCTTGATGAGAAATATCGGGTGACTGGAGCTTTTGAGCAATCTCCTCATAGCTCATATCGTTTGTCAGCAGATACTCTCCGGCGATATACGCATAGTCCGGATAGTGCCTGTCCATCCAGTTGCTCCAGAGGCTGTCGCTGACCACGATTCCGTTCTGATACAGCCTTTGCGATACGTCATACTGGGAATCGCCGTCAGCTATATACAGATTGTAATCCGTCTTGTATTCCTCATTGCCGTTAATATCGTTACCCACGAAGGTGTAACCGAAATATCCGGCCACAGCAATCAGAATCACGATGAAAACCGCGGCAACAGCCTTTACTGCTTTATTCTTTTTCTTCTTTGCCATAGTATTCTCCCTTTTCAAGCGTCATAGGAATATGGGGCAATCCTCTGTCGGTTATTTCACTTCCGGTTATTTTAAATCCGATTTTTTCATAAAACGGCACGGCATAATTCTGGGCGTCAACAAGTACCCTTTCGGCGCCGTTTTCAAAGGCCCTCTCGGTTACTGCTCTGACTATGCTGTTTCCTAATCCTTTTCCTCTGTATGCCTTTAATACGGCGATTCTTCCGATTTTATATCCCGCGTTGGTCAAAACAACACGCGCCGTGGCAACCGCATTTTTTCCGTCATACATAAGCACAAATTCCGCTTTTTCGTCATAGCAATCAAATTCGCCCTCAGAATCAGCTCCCTGCTCCTTTGTGAAAACTGCGGTGCGTATCTTTTTTACCTCGGCAAATGCACCGTCGCTGTCTTTAATAAATTTAATATTATACATGAACCTCTTGTACCTTAAGCTCCCCGTTCTGAATGATTCCGGCTTTATAAGAGACCTCAACCGCATGGTCAAAAAGCTCGTCCGTATTGTCCTTTACCTCACATTTTACCGGGGTAACGCCCCAGCTGAGATTAAGCTGTCTCCACACTTTATCGTCAATTGTAGCTCCCACGATACTTGTAAAGGGTCGGAATTTTGATATCATACGAGCGGTGGTACCGCTTTTGGTTACCGTAATGATCGCGGAGGCGTTCAGGTCGTGGGAAGTAGTAACGGTAGCATGACTGATAGCGGAGGTAGTATCCTTCGCCCCGCTTTCGGGATAAAATTTATTAAAGCGCTTAATATAGTCAATGTCCTGCTCGGTGGTTTTGGCAATGGACGCCATAGCCTCCACCGCCTCAACAGGATGCTTGCCCACTGCAGACTCACCGGAAAGCATGATGGCGCTTGTACCGTCATAAATCGCGTTGGCTACGTCCGTAATCTCCGCTCTGGTAGGACGCGGATTCGTCACCATGGACTCCAGCATTTGCGTGGCGGTTACAACAATTTTGCCAGCCTCGTAAACTTTATGGATAATCATCTTCTGAATGGACGGGATAAGCTCAAAATGAATCTCAACGCCCATATCGCCACGGGCGACCATAATGCCGTCTGATGCCGCTATAATATCGTCAATATTGTCAACGCCCTGGGCATTCTCAATCTTGGCTATGATTTTGACATTCTTCCATCCGATTGCGTCCGTATAGTTACGGAGAATCGTAATATCCGTAGCGCTGCGGACAAAGGAAGCGGCAATAAAATCAAAATCGTGCTCCTTGCCGAACTGCAGGTCAGCCATATCTCTGGAAGAAAGATAAGGCATTTTCAGCTCAACGCCCGGCACGTTCACGCCCTTATGATTGGTAAGCAAACCGCCGTCCACAACGGTGCAGTAAATATCCGTGCCTTTCACACGGTCAACTGTCATGGAAATAAGGCCGTCATTGATAAGAATCGTGGTGCCTTTTTTCACATCACCCGTAAGACCGTCATAGTTGACATAGCATTTTTCGCTGTTTCCAAGGCACTCCTTGGTGGTAAGAATGTACTTGTCCCCGTCCTTAATCTCAACACCGTCAGGATCTTCAAAATCTCCCAGACGTATCTCCGGACCCTTTGTGTCAAGGAGTGTGGCAACAGGAAGGTTCAGTTTTTCCCGGAGGGTGACAAGCTCCTCAAGCCTTTTTGTATGGTCTTCATATGAACCGTGACTGAAATTAAATCTTGCGACATCCAGTCCGGCAAGCATCATCTTTTCAAGCACCCGGGGATCATCCGTAGCCGGACCCAGCGTGCATATGATTTTAGTCTTTCTTGTAATTTTTTGCATAATAATCTCCAACGTTAATATAACAGAATAAATGAGGAAAGTAATCCGCAAAAATTTCCTCATTATGTATGATACCACAAAAGAAATAAAATGCAACATAAAAATAAAAAAATGACAGGCAATAAGCCCGTCATTTTAACAGGTCTAATCATCCGCATTCTGCTCACCTGTCCATAACCGTTTAACTGCCGTAAACGGTTATCCATCCACAACGTTCAGCGTTATCCGTGAGCGCCGCAAACAGGCATTGACATTTCGGGTCAATCTGTATCAGCCTTTTCCTCTTCTATTTCAGCAGGTATCGTGTTCACAGTTTTAATTTTACGATAAATATCGTCAGAAAATTTCTTGTTTCTTTCATATGTATAAAGCCCGTTTTGCTCCTGCTCAATGTCATAAAGCTGGGTATAGCAAAAGCCGAACATTTTTTGGTTTGAAATCAGAGCCTTCGTCAAGCCGCAGTAGCGCTTTGCAAATTCATCGGGAGTCTTGACATCCTTGCCGTACCCCCAGGATTTTACCGTTGAATCCGTTTCCCATTTGATTCCTCCGTATTCGCTTACAAAAACAGGCTGTCCGCCGTATTGCTGTCTGCCGGGATGATCAATTAAAACGTGCTCGTACAAAGTATTTTCATCAACCAACCTGTCATAATTTGCTTTAAAGGTCTGCGTGTCATAGCTGTAATCGTGGACATCATAGATATCCGTCTTCACATGGAAATTACCGCTCGTATCTATACACGGACGCGTGGGATCGACCGATTTAGTATAATCATACACCGTGGACAACAGCGCGTCATACTGCCGCCTGCCGTGATAATCCCAGGTTTCATTGAACGGACACCAGCCAATAATGGACGGATGATTAAAATCGCGGTTCAATACCTGAGCCCACTCGGAAAGGAAAACGGCAAGACCGTCGGGAGAAGAATAATCGAGGCCCCAGTTGGCATATTCTCCCCACACAATATAACCCATTTTATCACAATGGTATAAAAATCTTGGCTCAAATACTTTCTGATGCAATCTTGCGCCGTTAAATCCGAGGTCCATGGAAATACGGATATCATGCATGAAATCCTTTTCATCAGGAGCCGTATAAATGCCCTGTTTATAAAATCCCTGATCCAGTACAAGCCTTTGGAAAATACTTTTTTCATTGATTAAAAACCTGAAACCGTCCAGTCGGACATTTCTTAACCCGAAATAACTGCGGACTTTGTCCTTACCAAATGTCATTTTTATATCGTAAAGTCTGCCTTGACCTATTTCCCAGAGATGCTTTTCAGATAATTTGATTTCAAAAATGAGATCGGAACACGCCTGTTTTTGTTCCGCTGTTCCCACAATTCTGCCTTTGTAAAGCACATTACATGAAAAATCTTCAACGCCCTCAAAATCCGCATTTATGGTTACACTGCAGTTTCTGACATTGGGATAGATTTTAAAATTTTTTATATAGCTTTGCGGTACATATTCCAGATATACACTCTGCCAGATTCCCGTTGTTCTTGTGTAATCACAGCCATGGCTTTTTTTGCGTTCACTTTGCTTTCCCCTCATTACCATAGGATTCTTGACGGAATCCTCGCAAAGAATAAATATCTCATTTTCTCCGTCAGAAACAAAATCTGTTATATCAAAGCCTAAAGATGTATAGCCTCCGCTGTGTCTGCCGACGGGCTTTGAATTTACAAGAACGGTTGTCAGATAATCAGCCGCGCCTATATGTAAAAAAACTTTTTTATCGCCTTTTCTTACATTCACTTTTCTCCGGTACCATACCATGTTTACAAAACCGGTATAGCCTATTCCGGAAAGTTCGCTTTCAATGCAAAAAGGAACATGAATTGTGAAAGGGTACCTATTCCTTTCATGGATTTTAACCGCAGCCCTTTCATCGGCAGAAAATCTGAATCCGGGCACCGCTTTTTTAAAGCCAAAATCCCATTCACCGTTCAGACTTTGCCAATCCGCCCTCTGAAACTGCGGATTCGGATATTCAGTTCTGTAAATTTTCATAATATTATCTCCTTCATATCGAATTATATTTCGTTATGTGTCATAATTAATTATAGCAAATACAGTCCCGTTTGAAAACAGTATAATAATGAATAAATAATCCGCATCAGACGCAAAAAAACAATTTCGGGTTTATCTCGATTTATTATCAATAAATTGATAATAAATCATTCTGCAATAAAAGGATTTCTTAACTTTTTGAGCGGATTTACTATGTTATATTAAACGGATATTCTGTATAATAAAACACAACAACTGAAAGTTTACAAACCGCACCGAGGAGGTAATTATGGACAAAACGGCTGCCGAATTTATGCAAAGAAATTTACCGGATTTCAAGGACTCCTTTATATTTGAGTTTGAAAAAAGCGACAGAGATTTTTTCAGAATTACAGCCCAAAACGGAAAAATACATGTTAACGCGAATAATTATGTTTCGGCATTTCACGGAATCTACTGTTATCTGAAAGAATTTTGCAACATACAGCTTTCCTGGTGCGCGAATCAGGAGATACATATTAACAGCCTCGTCATGTTTGACGGCGAATTTTACAAAGAAATCGAGCAGAAATACAGAGTATATATGAATTACTGCACCCTGGATTACTCTATGTGCTGGTGGGATTTTAACCGCTGGGAAAAAGAAATTGATTTTATGGCAATGAACGGAATCAATATGCCTCTGGCCGTTGTGGGCACGGAAGCCGTATGGTATGAAACGCTGCTCCAATTCGGTTTCACAAAAAAAGAGGCACTGCGTTTCATATCCGGTCCTGCCTTCTGGGCATGGCAGCTTATGACAAATATTGACGGTTATCTGCCCCCCCGGAAGATGAAAAATACATATATGAGCGTCTGGAACTCGGCAGAAGAATTACGAAACGGTATCTGGAATTCGGAATGTACCCGATACAGCAGGGATTTTCCGGACATGTTCCCGCGCTGCTTAAGAAGAAATATCCCAAAGCGAAAATACTGATGCAAAGAGGCTGGTGTCTGTATCCCAAAACGGCACAGCTTGACCCGCTTGATCCTTTGTTTTTTGAATTCGGAACGGTATATCTGCATAAAATGAAAGAACTTTTCGGCAATCATCATTTTATTGCCTGCGACCCTTTTCACGAGGGAACGCCGCCGAAATTAAGCAAAAGCTATCTGAATGACGTGGGAAAAGCCATCAACCGGCTTTATGAACATTTCGACAGTAAATCCGTCTGGGTAATGCAGGCTTGGACAATTCGTGAACACATTGTGAAAGCCGTTCCGAAAAACCGCTTATTGATTCTGGACCTGAACAGTGAAAAAACGCCGCAGAACAATAATTGCTGGGGTTATCCCGTCATCTCCGGCATGCTGCATGACTTCGGCGGAAAAAACTCTATGCAGGGAAAGCTTAAAAAGCACAGTGAAAATGTGTATCTTAAACTGAAGAACGGTGGCGCCAAGGTTGTCGGAACAGGAATGTTTATGGAGGGCATCGAGCAAAACCCTGTCGTTTATGATCTTCAGTTTGAACTGCTGACCGCGCCAGAGCCAATTGATCTGGATAAGTGGCTGGATAAATACATTCTCCGCCGATACGGGCAGTACAGCGATTCGCTGAGGAAGGCATGGAACCTGCTGCTTGAAACCTGCTATTGCAGCGAAGGGTATGAAGAAAACCATGTAGGTTCCACAGTCGCTTCCAGACCGCAGATGATACCGAAAATTGCCGGCCCCTGCTGCAAAAACAAACTTTATTACGACACAGTAAAATTTGAAAAAGCAGTCAAACTTTTCCTGTCTGCAAGTGATGATTTCAAGGCATCTGACGGATACCAATACGACTTGTGCGACTTAACCAGACAGGCAATGAGCAACCGTTTTTATCATGAGCAAATCAAATTTGCCGCCGCTTACAGAAAAAAAGATGCTGAAACAGCCAAAAGGATAGCAAAAAGTCAGCTCGATCTGCTGCTGGATCTGGATTCGCTCCTATCTCACAGGAAAGAGCTGTGCTTTTCACGCTGGATAAACGACTGTCATGCCCTGGCTACCGACGAAAAAGAAAAGCGCTATTTTGATATGAACGCACGCACATTGCTGACCTCATGGGGAGATATACGCTCAAATACTTCCGCGCTTTATGATTACGCCTGGCGTGAATGGAACGGCCTGATCAAAGAATATTATTACAAACGCTGGAAAATGTTTTATGAACAGGCGCTGTACTGCCTGAAACACAAAAGAATATTCTTCATTATAAATGGAAACGGTTATGTCGGCAGATTCTTGTACAGATCTTATCCGTTCGGAAAAAAATTAAACCGTTTTGAACTTGACTGGATAAAAACATATAAAGAATATCCTGCTCCGAAAAATTCAGATGTGATTGAACAGGTAAAAATTTACACAGAAAAGTGGGGATTTTAAGTAGATCGTTCGTATTTTCGTCAGTGCATTGATCCGAATATTTAAAAGCAGACCGGAATGAGGATATTGCCGGCCGTGTTTGTTATTGAAAATTCAATATTATAAAAATATCATTCAAATGAATTTATCCCCCCTGTTTGAATCTATATTAAACAGGGGGGGATATATAATCGGTATTATACTCTTATCAAATCGAGAACGATATTTACAAAAAACTATATCTTACAACATCTATGGAGCCGTCTTTTAAAGTATATTTTTTTGTCTAGGCATACTAACAATCTGTTTAGCCATATTTTCCGCTTCAAAATGTATTTTGTTGTCTTCACTTTTGTAAATATTAAACACTTCTTTTGCCTGCTCCAACGCCTCTTTGATTTTTGATATATCTTTGCTGTATGCATCATTCAGAATAGGCGCATATACAGACAAGAACGTATTAAAATCCAACTGCTTAACATCAACCGCTGATTTATAGACAACGCTGGTAACAGCATTATGTATTTTTTCCCTTATATTCTTAGCCTGAACAGTTCGTCCCCAAAATTTAAAATCATATCTTATTATTGCCGGATATTCTATAGCTACCAAGTAAAAATCACGCGTCATTTCTGTACCTTCGCCAGTGCCTACAACTATATTGATAGCTTTAACAATAATATCGGATATTCCGTTTAGTATAGAAACATCTCCGGAAAACATACCGGCCATATCTTCTTTAACGATTCCCTGTATATCAGGATTTGGATCTTCCGCAGTAATTGCTCTGCACTGCATATCTTTCAATAATACTTTGGTTATTGGTACAGTTAAATTATCAAGAGTTTTTCCTGTTTTTAGATCCGTTTCGATTTCCTGCTCAAACAAGTCTGACTTTGACTGAGCCATATCTATAAGCAGAGTTAAAGCCTCTTTTATTTCATCTGCGATATTGTCGCTGCTGTCTATTGATTTTATAAAGTCTCTTGCAATTGCTATAAATATTTCTCCTTACTTTTGTCTTGCTTTATTTCTGAAAATAAGATTGAAAATCTATTACTTTATCTACACACCTCCTTACTACATATACCTAAATATATGACGAAACAAATATGATCAGAACTTAGATTAAACCGTGAATGAATATATTGATTATTAAAAATTCTATAAAATGAAAACAAAAAGTTATATCAAAAAGCACAAGACAACAGTTCTCCTATGTGACCGAGTGTAATATTCTTTGACAACCGCTGGCTTGAAGAACACGCGCTGTATGACTGCGGCAACGGTATATCCTATCATATCGACCTCTCTGCTCATTGCGCTTACTAAGGCTTAATTCAAGCGCAGACAGTTTCAAATTTGAGAGTATGAGGTCAACGCTATCCGAATGATGCAAAATGATATCATCGGGGGCGCTGTTTCGGTCTTGAATGAAACCGGATATTTTATTGGCAAGCGTAACAGGCAACCCGTCATTATCCTGCCAGCCGAGACTAATCGTCGGATCGCCCTGCGGATCAGCGTCCACAAGCAAGACCTTTTTGCCCTGCATAACAAGCCCGACACCAAGATTGACTGCGGTAGTCATTTGCCCATGCCGCCTTTTTGAGTGCATATGGCAATCGTTTTGCATTTTATCATAATTTTCTTCTTATATATTGGTATAAATAAAAAAGCCACTCACATAAAGCAAGTGACTTAATTATGTATTATTCTATTGAAAATGAGGTTGGAAGCCGCTAAATTTCCACCCCTTATTGTACCCCTTACCCCTTATTTTTACCCCTTTTTTGTGGGTTTGAAACAGGTTTCAGTAGGTCTGTGTAGGTTTGAAAAAAATCCCAGAGCCCCTGTGTTTAAGCCAAATTTGGCTAAAACAAAAGCATTGAGAGGTTTTTTCTCTCAATGCTTTCAGTGGTCGAGGTGAGTGCACGATTTGAAAGAAAAGTGTCCTGTTGATTTAACAGGACACTTTATTTTTTCCCCACCGTTAAGCCATTTTTGAGATTTGCAGTTCTTGACACTTTGAATTTATATCCCCCACAGGTTGCCATTTGGTTGACATTCAGACCCTTTTCAAAGCACAGCAACTATTCATCTTCATGATCCCAAGAGAAAGTCAAATGAAGTTCGCCGGAATCCATATCCATTGCCAGGTTGTCCGACATACGCATC
The DNA here is from genome assembly GCA_017886765.1 of Eubacterium sp. Classification (GTDB taxonomy): domain Bacteria; phylum Bacillota; class Clostridia; order Oscillospirales; family Acutalibacteraceae; genus Eubacterium_R. Next base: position 2,566 of record JAGHJI010000003.1, on the reverse strand, counting down.
ATCATATTTCCGTCAGAATCAAAGGCAGTATCTCCACTCCTGAATAAAAAATCACCGTCATCAAAATCAAATAAAGGTTTGCTCATTATAATTCCTCCAATACATATTTCAACATCTCGTAAGCGGATTTCTTTTTCGCATCTTTCTTAGAAGATGATTTTTTTGAAAAAGACTTTTCAATTTCATTTATATTGCATACACAGTTCCATATTGGATTACCGTCTTTGTCATATGTCTGTTTAAAATCGTATGTCGGAATTGAGAAATAACCTCTTCTTGCAAGTATCTCAAGTTGGCTTATTGCGTCTTCTGCATTCGGCTCATCAATTTCATCTTTTATAGATAACAGCAAATCATTTTCTTTAAGATATTCATAGGCGATTTTACTTGCGGAACTTCTCGCCTCACTGTTTGAACAGCCGTAACCTACAAATTTATAGTTGATCTCGTTCAAAATGATTACGCATTTCTTTACATCAGCAGTATTCAGTATATCGTAATGCCGCCAAGGTGTTCTGATCTCGTTCGACGGATGAAGAGGCATATTCAGCGTTTCATATCTGTCCAATTTTCCTAACTGAATATCCGGTAATATGCCGTATCTTTTCAGAGACCACTCCTGCAGTTTATTCACATAATTTTCGTTATCCTCTGAATCGTTTTCCAAATCCAGCATACATTCAACAACATTCTGTATTTCCTTGAGATTCCAATTTGAGTCCAATGCGATCGCACCAATAATCGCCTCAAACAGATCCTCCATTACGGATTTAGAATACTGCAATTCGTTTTTTAGATCGCCTTTGCTCATAATCAGATATTTTGAAAATCCTAAATCAAGCATTCTCTCTGCAAGATTTTTCTTTTCAACAAGTTTTCTCTTTTTCTCTGTCAGTTCGCCTTCATCAAGTTCGCTAACAAACACTTCCAAATCATCATAACTGCCGATTTGAGCGGGATGAATCTTCCCGTACTTTTCGGCAAGAAGTTTAATAACGATCAGATCAAGAACTTTATCTCCGATAAATTCCAAAACCTCATTGTTCTCTCCGCCGTTTTCTTCTGAATATGATTTTCTAATAAACGCTTGAAACAACAAGTCCGTATTTTTAAAATCATACCCAATTTTTCTTTGAATGTTTTCGATGTGATCATTTGTTCTTTTCATAAAATAAAAACCTCCCAGTATATTTACTAAAAGGCACAAAAACAGCCCGACCAAAACAGACCGTCTGCAAATGCACAACAGCCTTAAGCCGGACATCAATAGATTAAATTTAATTCTTTGTTTTTGCGTGTTTGCAGATATTCACTTGCATAAATAAAAACAAACCTATAAATACAATGTTCTAAATTTAAAATACTGTGCCTCAAAGCAATTTCATTGTAGCACAGCAATTAAGATCAGTCAATATAATTTAAAGCCGATTAGCTCCTCATATTGAGAAAGCCAATCGGCTTTAGTTATTTTGTTATGCCTCCATTGCAAAACCTGCCGTGCTCATATAGTTGTCGATTTTTTGTATATTCTCGGTTTGGAAGTTTTCAAACACATCGGAATAAGTATCAAGAGTAATACTTATATCTGTATGACCGAGAAGGTCTTGCAAAACTTTCACAGGCATTCCGCCCTCGATACAGCGGGTAGCATATGTATGGCGGAGGCTGTGCAGTGTCAGTTTGCCTTTCACGGTTTCGTCCTTGATATTGTACTTTTTCAAAATTCGGTTAAATTCCATATTGACCTGATTTGTAGATAGCAATTGCCCTTTCTTCGAGTGAAACAGCATTCCGTCATCAGTAGGAACATAATTCTCAAGTAACCTGTCAATTACCGGCTTGACCGTGGAGTTTATGGGTATCTGACGATTGCCCTTTTCTGTCTTAGGCGTGTCATTGAGGAATGATTCGCCGTGCAGACCTTTGGCGATCGTTTTGTCCACATTGATAAAATTAAATCTTGTGTTTATGTCATTTCTGCTTAATGCGTTAATCTCGCCCATTCGCATTCCCGTAAACATGGAGATCAGCATTTGGTCTTTGTAAAGAATACTGACATCCGTTTGCAGCGCGTTGAAAAACGCCTTTTGCTCTTCCATTGTAAATGCTCTTGTTTTTACGGTTCTTTGCCTAGATTTCGGTCTTTTAACATCTGCCATCGGATTTTCAACTATTATCTTGCGCCGGATGGCTTCGTTAAACGCCTGGCTCATCATCAGGTAAATTTTCCTGATCGTTGACTGCGAATAGTCGATTTTAGAAAGCATGATCTGCTTGAGCATTGTGGAATCTATCTTTTGAATCGGTATGTCGTTTATGGATTTGAAGTGTTTCATCGTTTCAAGATGACGGCAGTAGGTCTGTTCCTGAATCTCGTTCATAGCCAGTTTTTCATCCAGTATCTGCTTTGTGATCTGCCCGAAAGTAATAGTATTCGCGCTCACAAATTTACCCGAATAAATATCGTTTTTGACTTTGCGAAGTTTTTCTTTGACCTCCTCGGGAGTGTTGCCGATAATGGTCTTTCTCTTGCGCCCGCCGTTGCTGTCAATTCCAAGGTTGAGCT
>JAGHJI010000039.1 GCA_017886765.1 Eubacterium sp. | reverse complement strand
TGTATACTGCGGTAAAAAATCAATTGCGTTTGTGATCTCGTATCCGTCATTTATAAGAGCTGCAGGTACTATAACATCTCTGAATCCTTTGTCCGTGAGTGCGTTGACAATATCATTGTCCGTATTGCTTAATTTTTGCGGGGCTCTTTTGGCTTTTGTAAAATCAAGTGAAAAAGAATTGTCGGATTCGTTGATATTGACCACGTTATTTTTGTCATTATAAACTCTTACAATCGTTGCCGTTGCTGTGGTGACCGCTAAAAGGCATACTATTGCGGCAATAAGTGCGATCATTTTTTTGCTTAAATTCATTCTTTTTTTATTCTTAGTATCGTTTGACATAGCAACCGTCCTTTCTACTAATTCACTGTCGGGTTCTATGCCGTCAAAATACTTTATAATTTCATTTTTAAGCATTGTAACCCTCCTTTTCCAAAATGCTTTTAAGTTTGTTTCTTGACCTTGAAAGCGCTGTCCTGACTGCGCCGTTGTTCATATTCATCATATGAGCAATTTCTTTTGTGGAATATCCCTCATAGTAATACAAATAAATAATTGTTCTGCAATCGGGCGTCAACTGCTTTAGCGCAAATTCCAGGTCGATTTTTTCATTATCACGATATTCTATTTCATCATTCAAACCTTCTGTTCTTTTGTTCCACGCCTGAGTCATAAAGCTTTTGGCACAGTTGAGCGTAACTTTGATAAACCATGCTTTTTCGTGCTTTTCATTGTTGAAATGAGGTTTTTTTCTTATGTAGCGTAAAAAAACATTCTGATAAATATCGTTACTGTCGGTTCTGTCTGACGTAATAGAATATGCAATTTTATATACTGTAGATGAATATTTTCTGATGATTTCTTCTTCCTTCGCCGACGAATTGCTGACCATTTTAAAACCTCCTTTCATTAATAAAACCGTTCAACTCTTTAAAATGTTACATGTAAAATAAAAATAAAGCCGCCAAAATCCAGGATTTGGCGGCGTTCATGCTTTTTTTTGATTGGGCACGGTGCTGTCATACGGCTCCCACTCGCAGGAAACGAAATTCCCCTCGATTTCCCGAAGTCTCTCCGGCGAGCGGGGATACATACTTTTCTGAATTTACAGCTTTTTTAGCACACTGCAGCAGGTCAACGACCTGCTGTTTTTTACTTGTTTTTATCCTTATTTTTATCCAGTGAAATCTTAACGGCTCTGATGATATCTGTCAATATATACATATCGTGCAAAGAACAGGAATTGAGCAAATCAATGATTTCATCTGTCATGACAGTCTTATTGATATGGGGATTATCATAGAGCAATTCGTCTGTTCTTACGGATAATACTTTTGCAATATCTACGAATACGGGAAGACTTAATTTTGTGTTTCCTGTTTCAATATGGCTCATATGTGTAACGGAGATGCCCACTTTTTCTGCTAACTGTTCTTGGGAGAGGTGATTTGCCCGCCTGAATTTGCGAATGCGTTGTCCTATTTCATAATAATTCATATTTAACCGCCCATACAATTAATTTATACTTGTATTGTATAAGCAATAGTGTTATAATATAATAAACTGTATAGGCTAAATTATGCCTATATAGTTAATTTATGTATTTTAGGAGATTTATTATGTATTGTTCAGAATGTGGAAAAGAATTGCCAGATGATGCATTGATATGTACAAACTGCGGTGTTCCGACAGAATCTTATAGTAATGAAGAGCAGAAAATTAGAAATGAGTCGGTTTCTAATACGCAAACGAATTATGTCAATACTTATAATGCATATAATTCTGTCCAAAAAATTAGTTTGTATGTTTTTATTGGTTGTTTAATAGCAGCATTATTTTGCACATTTATCAGCGTATCTTATTATAGCGCGTATAAAGAATCAGTTAAAGAATCAGCTAATTCTTTAACTGACGGTTATGGTAATGTTGATTGGGGGAACGTTTACAGTAACAGTTATCAGAACAGTTATCAGAGTTCCATGAGTAATTATCGGATTTATAAAACATTTAAATATTTGGCGGTATTTTTATATGTTATTTGCACTGTGTGTTTGATTATCTATTTTTACAACAAGAAAAACGAGGTATATTTAAACTAAAAGGAGAATTAGTATGTTTTGTTCCAAGTGTGGAAAGGAAATTTCAGATAAAGCTGTAATTTGCCCACATTGTAATGTGCCGACACAAAATATGAGTAGAGAAATGATGGGCAAGCTAGAAAGAAAAAAAGAAGAACAAGAAGGTCGTGAGAAAAAATATAATGAGATATTAAATAAAATTGATAATATTCATTCCGCAGAAGAATGGAATGCGTTAATTATAAGAATTAACTTATTAGGGGAATATAAAAATTCTGAGGAATTATTAAAGAAATGTTATGAAAAAAAGCCGCAAATTGAGGCAGAAGATAAATACAAAACAGCCTGCGAGAAATTAAAAAGCGATAATATTTATAATGTAGAAAAGTCAATAAGGTTATTTAATGCATTGGGTGATTATAAAGATTCTAAAGAAAAAAGTAAGCAAGCAAATAGTTTATTAAAAGAATTGGAAGATAAAAAAGCCCGGATTGAAGAAGAATATAATAGAAAACTTAAAATAAGAAAAATGATAATTGTAGGAACGATCATTTTAGTAATAGCTCTGTTTATTGTTTTTGGAATATCAAATGGAGAATATTAGATAAGCAAAGCGATAAGATGTTGATTATTTCTGCTGGTTTAGTAGCAAATTTACCATATGATGATGTTCGATTGGTTTCTTTGCTTTGATTGAAATACGTGGATGAATGAAATATAGTAATGGGAAGGATAGTGTTAAAATGGGTAAATATCCTAAGGATTGTAGTGCAAAAGCTATCGGAAGACGTGCTCGCGCAATATTTCCAAACAAGATTGACGTTAATTTCTGGGAATTTCACGAGCAGACCGGCGCTGACAATGGAACAGATATGATAATCGAGTACATAGAGGACAATGAATTTAAAAATTACATTATTTTTTGTCAGATTAAAGGTACGACAAAATTAGATAAATACATTGTTAAAGGCAATTGTATTTCGTCTTCGGTGGAAATAAAAACGATAAATTATGCTTTAAATAGCAAAAATGCTTTCATTTTTGTAATAGTTGATGTAAAAAAAGAAATTGCATATTATCTACCGATACAGGATTTTTTTATTGCTAATTCAGCATATTTTAATAAACTGGAAAAGAACAACCGGACAATAAATTTGAAAATTCCTTTAAATAACATTGTATCTGATAACGATTTGAAATTAAAGGAGATTGCCAAATCTACATATATAAAAGATAGTGTTGGAAATATAAGTAAAATATGTTTATAATACTTAGTTTTTAATTGTATACATTAGGATAGAAATTGAACTCTGATTCTTTTCAATTTAAATAATTCACATAAAATAAAGCCGGCGGATTTTTATTTCCGTCGGCTTTGGTTATTTATTCGTTGATATTTTCAACATTCTCTTCCGTTTCCGGCTCTGGCGTTTCTTCTTTCTGCGGTTCTTCCGCCGGTTGCGCCGGAACGGCGGATATACGCGCATTTATCTCGTCGCTTACTTTATTCAAGGTGTTTTTGGTGGTGATACCGATATCAATCGTCACGACCCTCTCATCCTTCAGGGTAAGAATGATTTTTGACTGTCTGTCGATAAAGTTTTTGACAAGGCTTGCTTTTTCGTCCTTCTGCGTTTGAACGCTGACAATGTCCTCGTAAGCGAAAATATTGTCGTTGTCCAGTCCGGTAAACTCCATTTCATCATCATGGAATTTTACCCCGTGGGACACGATCTCACGTGTTACCAGAACTGCCACGACCAGCGCCAGAACAACGCAGGCGGCGAAAAATATTACTGTTGTTCGGGGACGCCGGGCAAGCTGCCTTATGGCAAAGATCGTATAACCGATCACGGCTATGTCCAGTATGCCCACAACAACAAGCTGGATGGGGGACAGTATCCTGATAAATTTGTCTTTCATATAAATTTTCTCTCCTTATAATCCTTCAAGAGTTTTATATCTTCCGCCTGGAACACTTTGTTGTTCAGGTAGCTCAGCTCATTTTCATCAGCAAAATGAAATTTCAGTTTGTAGCTGTACAGCGCCTGCCTGTACCGTCCCTTTTCCGAGCCGTATTTTCCGTCGCCGAACAAGGGGTGCCCGATGTGGGCAAGGTGCGCTCTGATCTGGTGGGTCCTGCCCGTAAGCAGTTTTACCTCCAGAAGCGTGGCGCCGTCATAGTAATCCAGGACTGCATATTGCGTAATAATTTCCTTTGCGTTTAAAACCGCGTGATCCGTTACGCTGACCTTGTTGTTTTTTTCATCCTTGGTCAGATAAGCGGTGAGCGTTTCGCTTTTTTCAGGCATTTTGCCGTGTACAACAGCAAGATAATATTTCTCAATTTCACGGCTTTTGATTTTATCGTTTATGATTTTCAGCGCGTTTGCGTTTTTCGCCCCGATGACGATACCGCCGGTGTTCCTGTCAATTCGGTTTGCCAGCGACGGAGTAAAGGAGGACGTTTCGGGAGACCATTCTCCTTTTTCATATAAATACCTTTTCAGCCTGGCAACCAGATTATCCGTATAGTCCCTGCCGTCAGGGTGACAGAGAATACCTACCTTTTTGTTAAGAAGGATTAGATTGTCATCCTCGTAAATGATGTCAAGCTGCGCGGATGCCCTGAGAAAATCATAATACTTTTCCCTTATGTGCAGGACGTCGTCGTTCAGGTATAGTTCCAGAACATCGTTTTCATTCAGTATTTGCTCCGGTGTGCATCTTTTTCTGTTCACCTTGATATTTTTTTTCCTTATCTCCTTGAACATCAGGGACCTGGGCATTTTGTCAAAGGTTTTTAATATAAATTTATCAAGGCGCTGACCGGCATCGTTTCCGGTTATGGTTATGCTTTTCATAAATCAGTTTTTCTTGCCGTTCTTATTTTTCTTTTCTTCCTCAAGCTCCTGTATTTCCTTGTAGAAGATATTTGCCTTGACATAAACCTGTATAAAGTCTTTTATAACCTCGGCAAGCTGGCCCTTCTTGTATGGATTCATCAGTATGCGCTCGTCGTCATCAATGGCGAGCGGACCCTTTTCATAATCGTTAAATGTGGGCATCAGCGAGTAATTCGCTTTTGTCTTGACAATGGACAGAAGTGTAAAATCCGCCGTGGCGTTGACAAAGCCTTTTTTCTTTGTATATTTCTCAATGGTTGAAAGCGTGGAGGCGTCATTATGCTTTTTTGTATAACAGTAGGAAATGACCTCTTCAATAAAGTTTTCAATCTGCGTATCGGAATATGGCGCTTTTAAAAGCACCACCTTGTCAATATCGGCGATTCCGTATTCGTCACTTTCACCACAGGGTATGCCGATCATATTTTCATCCTTGTCCACGTAGACGGATATTGTGTAAAATTCCTTTTCCATTCAAGACCTCTCGCTTAGCTGTTTAATTACACTAATTATAACCTATATCATTGAAAATTACAACCGTGTATGCTACAATTATATACGGTGATTTTATGAAAAAAGTGTTAATAACAGGCGGCGCCACAGGCATAGGAAAAGCCACCGCTCTGCTGTTTGTTAAAAACGGTTATGACGTTTTTATAACGTATCATCATACGCTGCCGGATTATGACGGCGTTATCGGGGTAAAATGCAATCTCTCCTGTGTTGAGGAGATTAAAACGCTTTTTGACAGGGTGGGCGATATTGACATTTTGGTGAATAACGCTGGGGTCAGTCTGATAAAAATGATTAACGATACCACCGAAAAAGAGTATGACCTGCTCCATGACATAAACGCGAAAGCCTGCTTTTTCACTTCAAAATATGCTGTTCAATCTATGATAAAACGGCATAGCGGAACGATCGTAAACATATCCTCCATGTGGGGACAGACCGGCGCCTCCTGTGAGGTGGCGTATTCCATGAGCAAGGCGGCAGTGATCGGGTTGACGAAGGCTTTGGCTCAGGAGCTGGCGCCCTCCGGTATAACGGTAAACTGCGTTTCCCCCGGTATCATAGATACCCGTATGAACGCGCAGTTTAACAGCCAGGAGCTTGAAAACGAAGTGCCCCTGGGCAGACTCGGTACTCCGGAAGAAATCGCGCAGGCTGTTCTTTTTTTGGCTGAAAACAGCTATATTACCGGTCAGGTGCTGGGTGTAAACGGCGGCATCGTTTAAAAAGTTTTTTATTGCGCAGTACATAATTGTAACACTTTCCTTCCCTTTTCATAGGATAGTTTAGAAACGGGAAAGGGGGTTGCGATTATGGGTTGCGGATGCAATAACTTCGGTTGCGGCGGTTCTTCTTGGATCATCATCCTTATCATCATCCTTTTACTCTGCGGCGGTTGCGGTAGCAATTACAGCAATAACGATTGCGGCTGCGGTTGCTAATTTAATATTGTAAATAGCGTGAAAGCGCCCGGTCTCAGACCGGGCGCTTTTGCTTGCTATGGGATTATATATGTAATAATGAAAGGCGGTGATAACACCGCCTTTTATTATCCGTTATCTGCGTTATCCCAGGGCCATGGGTCCTTGAGCCATTCGTCGGTGTTATAACCGTTAAGAGTAAGGGGACCGAACTGCTTTTCATATTCTTCCTTAGCCGCCTCATACTTTTTCTGATAGGTGTTGAAAAGTTGCTGAGCGTCTGCGTCGTCGGGATGTGTGTCAAGGAAAAGTCTGAATTCCTGCATGGAAAAAGCAAGCGAGCTTACTCTTCTTAACAATTTAGCTTTATTCATGAGCGCTTAACCATCCTTCCCATAAACGGTTTGTTAAGAGCCGGGAATATCGTTCCGTTATCAAGCCCTTTATCATTATCATATGTCACAATCTCAAGCTGAAGGGGAACATACGCCATCGTGACAGACGCGTCCTCCGGAAGCGCGGGACGTTTATCCTTTTTCAAAAAGCTCGGCTTAAAAAGATCAACATAATTATCCATAATAATCTCCTTTCGTTTTACATAAGCAAGAGCAATAGCGCCTAAAACGATTTAGGCGATTTTGTATTTAAATCTCATGCTTAGCATACAAGATATGCTTTATGCTATTTCATAATATGTAAAATTTTGTTATTTGACAAAATACCAATAAAAATAATTAACATATAATGGTATAGGACGGATAAAATATGGCAATGCTATTTTTGAAGATACGGCGCTTTTCCTGTATGTATTGTGAAAGGCGCCGAAAGATGTAAGAATTTTATGAAGGTGATTTAATTGATAATCAAACGAGGCGAAATTTATTACGCCGATTTAAGTCCCGTTGTCGGCTCCGAGCAGGGCGGAGTAAGACCCGTTTTAATTGTTCAGAATGACGTCGGCAATAAATTTTCTCCCACTGTCATTGCCGCCGCCATAACTTCTCAAAAGGATAAAAACAATCTGCCCACGCATATTGAAGTGGACGCCAGAAACTGCGGACTGGCAAAGGACAGTATCGTACTGCTGGAGCAGGTCCGCACCATTGACAAACGAAGGCTGAAGGAAAAAATGGGAAGCCTTGATAACGGAGATATGGGAAAGGTAAATCAGGCGCTCAGCGTAAGTTTCGGACTATGATTTATAAATATGAGCAAGGGGAATAATCCTATAAAACATAGTACAGATTATTCTCGCTTGCTTTAATTTTTTATTTTTATTTGCGTATTGGATTGTTTTATGATTTTATATATGATAATATAATTTCATAAAATGATTTATGGGAGAGCATTATGAATAAAATAGCAAAATTTGAAAAAGTATCCTTTGAACAGTTTGAAAAGGACTGGATGAAAAATTTTCCGCAAACGACGGATGTCAGGGCGGTATATGACAGTATAAAGCTGCCCAAGAGGGCGACAACAGGCTCTGCGGGATATGACTTTTACGCGCCTGCTGATATAACGTTTTATAAGGACAAGTCAACGCTCGTTCCTACCGGAATACGCTGTAAGATCGAAGAGGGATGGGTGCTTTCTATTTATCCGCGTTCCGGGCTTGGCTTCAAGCACAGATGCCAGCTTGACAATACGGTGGGAATTATCGATTCGGATTATTATAATTCCTCCAATGAGGGTCATATTATGATCAAGATTAGTTGCGATGCTCATGATGAAGGACACAGCGCCGATGTTGCCGCAGGAGATGGATTTTCACAGGGTATATTTACGCAGTTCGGTATAACGGTTGACGATGATACCGACGGAGTAAGAGACGGCGGATTCGGCTCAACAACAAAATAAATGGCACGTAATTTCAACCCGGAAAAGGTTTTAAGAACCCCTGTGATTTTATGCTTTGCGGCGATGATATGCTGCGCGTTGTGGGGCAGTGCTTTTCCGTTTATCAAAATCGGGTATGAACTGTTTGATATAAACGCCGGTGATACCCCGACTCAGCTTTTGTTTGCGGGGATACGATTTGCTCTTGCAGGTGTGTTGGTCATCATTTTCGGCAGTCTGTTTTCCAGAAAAGTTTTGATACCGAGGCGTGAAAATCTTTCCCGCATATGTTTGCTGGCGCTGTTTCAGACGATATTGCAATATACCTTTTTTTACATAGGACTTGCCCATACCACGGGCACGAAAAGTTCTGTTATAAACAGTACCAGTGTGTTTTTCGCAGTCATTATATCCTGTCTGTTCAGACAGGAAAAGCTTGACCTGAAGAAAATGATAGGATGCATTGTAGGCTTTGCGGGAACGGTAATCATCAATCTTGCAGGTTCGTCGGTGGATGGCAGGATGACTTTTTCCGGCGAGGGAATGATTTTACTGTCGTCCATATCCTACGCCGTGTCTTCCGTACTTATAAAACGCTTTTCGCAAAACGAGAATACCGTTACCCTCAGCGGCTATCAGTTCACCCTCGGCGGCGCGGTTATGATCGTGTTCGGATTGGTTACCGGCGGCAGGTTGAATTTCGGTATCGGAATAAAGGGCGTTTTATTGCTTCTGTACCTTGCGTTTCTGTCAGCGGCGGCGTTTACGCTCTGGGGCATTTTACTTAAATATAACGATGTTTCCAGAGTTGCTGTATTCGGTTTTATGACGCCCGTTTTCGGCTGTATATTTTCCGCGGTGTTCCTTGGTGAAAATTTGGCGGATAGCGGAATCAGAACGGTTAGCGCTCTCTTGCTCGTTTGTATAGGAATTATTATTGTTCATTATAAAAAGAAAGTGAAAGGTGATTATAATGATTGAAAAAACAGCGGCCTTTAAACTGAGTTACGGCCTTTTCGTATTGACTGCACGAGACGGTGAAAAGGACAACGGCTGCATTATAAATACCGTGCAGCAGATTACGGATACACCGTTTAAAATCTCCGTTACGGTCAATAAGAACAATTATACCCACGATATGATCAAAAAGACCGGTGTGTTCAATGTTTCTGTTTTAACCCAAAGTGTGCCGTTTTCTGTATTTCAGCACTACGGCTTCAAAAGCGGCAGAGACACGGACAAGATAGCAGGAGACAGTATGCCGAGAAGTGAAAACGGTGTGGTATACCTATCCAGCTTTTCGAACGCGCTTATATCAGGCAGGGTAGTAGATGAGGTGGACTGCGGTACGCATACGCTGTTTATCGCAGAGGTGACGGAAGCGCAGACCCTTTCTGATGAAAAATCTGTAACATATCAGTATTATTTTGACCATATCAAACCAAAGCCCCAGCCGGAAAAGAAGAAGGGCTATGTCTGCCAGATTTGCGGCTATGTTTACGAGGGCGACGAACTGCCTGAAGATTTTATCTGTCCGGTATGCAAGCACGGTGCGGACGCTTTTAAACCTTTATAAAAGAAAAATATCGGAGAAGAGATTATGAAAGCGAAAATGACTCTCGCCAGGGAATTCACGATTGGAGAAATTGATAAAAGGATATATGGTTCGTTTATCGAGCATCTGGGAAGAGCAGTATACGGCGGCATATATGAGCCCGGTCATAAGACCGCCGATGAGGATGGTTTCAGAAAAGACGTTATCGAGCTGGTAAGGGAGCTTAATGTACCGATCGTGCGCTATCCCGGCGGAAATTTTGTTTCGGGCTATAACTGGGAGGACGGCGTAGGACCTGTTGAAAACAGGCCAAGGCGTCTTGACCTCGCCTGGGGCACCACCGAGCCTAATCTTTTTGGTACGAACGAATTTATGAAATGGTGCCAAAAAGCCGGTACGCAATGCATGATGGCGGTCAATTTGGGAACGCGCGGAGCGGATGAAGCAAGAAATCTTGTAGAATATACCAATCACAAGACAGGCTCTGCCTGGGCGGATCTGAGAAGATCCCACGGCTATGAAAAACCCTGGAATATTAAGCTGTGGTGTCTGGGCAACGAGATGGACGGCGCCTGGCAGATGGGCGCTAAGTCCGCTCAGGAGTACGGCAGAATTGCTCTGGAAGCATCAAAAATGATGAAATGGACCGATGCTTCTATTGAAACGGTGCTCTGCGGCTCGTCAAGCAGAAATTCGCCCACCTTCGGCGAGTGGGAGGCCACCTCCCTTGACATCGCTTATGACAGTATTGATTACGTGTCCCTCCATCAGTATTACGGTAACCATGACGATGATACGGAATCCTTTCTGGCGCAGACTCTGGAGCTGGAAGAATTCATACACACCGTTATTTGCATCTGCGATTACATAAAAGCGAAAAAGAGGTCAAAGAAAACGATAAACCTTTCCTTTGACGAGTGGAATGTTTGGTATCATTCGGACAACGCTCCGTATGAGCGGTGGTCCGTGGCGCCGCCCCGGCTTGAGGATATTTACAATTTTGAGGACGCCCTTGTTATCGGTTCCATGCTCATTACGCTTTTGCGCCATTGTGACAGGATCAAGATCGCGTGTCTTGCTCAGCTTGTAAATGTAATTGCCCCGATTTTTACCCAAACCGGCGGCGGTATATTCAGGCAGACGATCTTTTATCCCTTTGCGCATCTCAGTAATTACGGCAGGGGAGTCGCCCTGAAACCTATTGTTAAATGCCCTAAGCATGATACCAAAAGATTTACAGACGTGCCTTATCTTGAGGCGATCGCGACTTTGGATGAGGAAAATGAGAATATGACAATCTTTTGCGTCAATAAATCCCTGGACGACAATGCTGTGCTGGATATCAATCTGATGGATTTTGACGGCTATAAACCCTTTGAATTTATTTCAATGGACGGCTATGACAAAAAGGATGTAAACGGTATGGATAATTCGTTTGTAAAGCCCCATAAGAACGAACTGCCTGAGATTGACGGAAAAATCCTTACGGCAAATCTCAAACCCTTCAGCTGGAATGTGATTAGACTGAAAAAATGAGTGTATAATATGACAAAACCCGATGCTTTTAGCATCGGGTTTTGTGTTTACGGATAATATTATATTTATTTGACTTTAACCGTTTTGACCGCGCTCCAGGAGCCGTAGGTCTTTTTATTATTTTTCTGCGTGTAGACTCTTGTGCGCACATAATAGTTTCTGCCGCTTTGCGCAGTTTTTAAAGTGGTTGATAAGGAGTTATGACCCTTGACATACACTGATAAATAGTTGCTTGAGAAGTTCTTTGTGGTGGACCACATGACCTGATAACCGGTGCAGGAATACCATGCTTTATTCCATTTCACCGTTATGCGCTTTTTGCTTTTTGAAGTAACGCTGTTCATAGTTACCATATTAAGCTTTGTGGACGCTGATATAGCGTTGCTGCAATAGCCGTTGTATGTTCCGTTATTGCCTTTGTAGTAGGCGTAAATCTTAAACAGATACTTTGTATTGTTTTTAAGACCGCTTACTTTCAGTGTTGTATTTTTTGCTCCTTTTATATCTTTATAAAGCACATATTTTTTTGATGTCGGATTATACTTGAACACTTTATATCCGGTAGCTCTTGCGTTTTTATTCCAGGCAAGATAAATTGCGCCGTTGTTGCTGCCGGTGGAGCGGAATTTGCTTACTCTTGCGGCTCTTGTTCCGTAAGTAATACCTTTCCAGTATTTTCCGTAATATGTTGTGCCGGACATTTTTTTATACGCTTTAACCCTGAAAGTATATTCTTGAAAACTGTTCAGTCCACTTACTGTAAATTTATTGGAGGTAGTTGAGCCGTATCTGACATATTTTCCGTTTTTCATTATGTCAATATAGTATCCGGATACGCCTGAGATCTTGTTCCATGTAAGGTAAATACGCTGTGTGTCGCTGCCCGTAGCCTTAAGGCCGGTTATGCAGGGAAGAGTATTTCTTTTTTCCGATGAAGAGCTGCTTGAGCCTGAATTTGAACCGGAACTTGTATTATCATTTGGCATATTTTTAAATACGGGGATTGAGAAAGTTTTTGTGATTCCAAGTATTCCTGCGCTTTTATATGCATTATATGTAGTTTTTGATTCGGATGCCGCCGCGGCAACATTTGCCATATATTCGTGGGAGTAAAGGGTGTCTGAGTCCGGATTTACATTGAATTTTTGAAGATAGCCGGTGAATTGGGTTTTATAATTTTGTGCGATATATCTGGCGCCGTATTTGATAGAAAGGTGTGGTGAATACCACGGTCTGCCCCAGCCGGAACCGCCAGTGCCGGTATAGGTTGTCCTTAAATCGCTTTTGAGGATATAGCCTGTTCTTCCGGCTACGTATTTGCCGCCGATTTCAGCATAGAGTCTTACGCGATAATACTTTCCGCAGTTTGCCATCCAGGTCATATTCTGTCCAGATTTAAGGGATGTTTTTGTTCCGCCGACCTTTCCGGTTGAACTGTTATATGAAGAATAAAGGGTGGCCGCTTTGCTTGTCCTAAGGTAACCGGCTGCCCATGCCAGGCCGTCATAGGCGCCCGAATTCGCGCCGATATTGTAATAATTGAAAATCCCCTGGAAAGGACTGGCAGTACCTTTTACCGCCGTTGCGGAAGCCTTGGAGCCTCCGTTTTCCTGGCGGATTTTTGAGGCGAGATAGTATGCGCTCATACCGCTTTCTCTTGCGGAACTCATAATCGAATCGGAATATTTGATTTTAGATTTAAGCGTTACATATTTTCCAGAGGTATTATAATAAGAGATTTCAGTATTATACATCCATGTGCCTTTGAGAATGGACTCTACTCCGGCCTTTGTCTGCGTACCGTCGTAAGCAGTGGATTCAAATTGGAAGATACCTTCTTCGTCAAGGAAGTTTCTCGGGTCCATATAGTATTTAACGGCTTTTTCAGACGCGGACACCCAGTTGCTTGCTTCCTGAATTACATAATTGCCGTTCTTTTTACATTTTGAGCAACTACAATACATGGAGGTGCTTGTCCCTGATGCTTTTTGGATAAGCTGCTGAGAATGATTTTTTCTTTCTCCGTTGACCGCGGTCTGAAAATCAAGATTTGTATTAAGCGGTTCAAATATCCAGTTGGGATATTTCTTTTGAAGAGCAACCAGAGAGTCAATATAACTTTCCGGAAAACCCTTGCTCCTTAATTCGGCGGCATAATCAGCTGCCTGAACATCTATGATTTCAGTTGCTGAAAAAACCGCAAAAATATTGATTATCAGAACCAGAGATAATAATACGGATATGCTTTTTTTCACCGATAAATCCCCCTTAGATTTACTTAGCAAGATATATTGTAACATTTTGTAATATAAATGTCAATTTATAATACGATTTGTAATATTTTTTATAAACCGACAAAATGTGTTTTAGATTGACTTTTTATTTGAATTTGTATATACTATCTATATATTCAATGGATGTTATAAGAAAGGGAGGGATTGTTTTGACGGTTTTGGCTGAACGGCTGAAGTATTTCAGAAAAAAATCGAATTTAACACAGCAGCAAGTCGCTGACGCGCTCGGTATGAACCGCAGCACATATGCCTATTATGAAACCGGTACGACAAGGCCCAAGATCAATACCCTGCAATCCCTTGCCAGACTTTATAATACAAATGTTGATTTGCTTTTGGATAGTGCCGTCAGCGGTGAGGACGAGGTTTTAAACAGTCCGGACAAATTTGAAAAATGGTATATGGATGATAAGTTTAATCAGCTTTCTGATTTTGAGCAGGCGATACTTCTGCGAGTCAGACTTATGGATGTTAATGAAAAGAAAAAGCTGATGGAATATCTGGATAAATTTTTTGACAATGAACAATAAACCGGACTGTGATCTGCGCAGCCCGGTTTTGTATTATTCTAACTTTTTTGCTTTTTAACTTTTTGTTTTTTTTGCCTTTTCTTCGTTAAGCACTTTTTGATACGCTTTGGTATCCTTTGCCAGCTTGCCTGAAAGCGCCAGCAGGCAGATAAGATTGGGGATAGCCATAAGTCCGTTGGCAATATCGGAGAACGACCACGCTATATCAAGAGCTGCAACGCTGCCGAAATAAACCATTACGGCAAAAACAATTCTGTATATATAGCATATGGTCCTGTTTTTGAAAAGAAATTCCAGCGCTTTTTCTCCTTGGTATTCCCAGCCGAGTATGGTTGACCAGGCGAAAAGAAGTATTCCGATGGAAACAACGATTGCTCCGGGTTTGCCCAAAACGCTTTCAAAAGCGGCAAGCGTAAGACTCGCTCCGTCCAGCAATTTTCCGTTGGCGTCGGTGGTACCCAGCAAACCGGATGAAGCGATGGCAAGCCCGGTTATGGAGCAGACAATAATCGTGTCAATAAACGTACCGCACATATTTATGTAACCTTGTTTAACATGGCTGTCCGTTGTGACCGAAGAAGCCGTTATGGCGGCGGAACCCAGACCCGCTTCATTGGAAAATACGCCCCTGGATACACCGTAGCGTATGCTGTCCATAACAGAAGCCGTGATCGTTCCGGCGATACCGCCGGCAACCGCTTTCCCGCCGAATGCCATGGACCAGATTGTGCCCAGTCCTGCCGGAATGTTTTTATAATTGGAGAAAATCACGATCAAACCGAATACAATATAAAAAACAGCCATAACCGGTACAAGGACGGATGATACTTTTGATATGGATTTTATTCCGCCGAATATAATTACGCCGGTTAGAATAGCTAAAACCACGCCGGTGATCCAGTTTGGAATGGAAAATGTGTCATTAAGGGAAGAGGAGATGGAGTTGGCCTGTGACATATTGCCTATTCCGAAAGATGCAAGAACCGTAAATACCGCAAATGCTCCGGCAAGCACAATAGCCGGCTTCTTGTGTTTGAACGCGTTTTTGATGGTGTACATGGGACCGCCGCACATCTCACCCTTGGAATTGGTTTCCCTGTATTTAATGGCAAGGGTACATTCCGCGTATTTTGTGGATATACCGAATGCTGCCGCAATCCACATCCATACCAGAGCGCCGGGACCGCCGGTGATCATCGCCGTAGCCACGCCGACGATATTTCCGGTGCCGATCGTTCCGGCAAGCGCTGTCATTAATGCGGAAAACGGTGATATATCCCCTTCACCTTTATCTGTTTTTCTTGATTCCGGGCTGAATACCATCTTAAGTGCCGACGGCAGATTGCGCCAGGGAAGAAATCGGAGCCTTATGGTTAAAAATATGCCTGTTCCCACCAGCAGTACAAGCATGACCGGACCCCAGACAAAGTTGCTGACTGAGTCTAAAATTTCCTGCAGTTTTTCCATATTTGTTCCTCTCCAATAAAAATATCCGAGATATAATACCATATTATTACTGTAAAATCAATAAAAAAAGAGCGCCGATTCGGATTTCATGATCCGTTCGGCGTTCTTTTTAATCTAATGCATATAATTTTTTTGCGTTTTCCTGTGTTATATCCAGAAGCTTTTGGGTATCCATTTCAAGCGTTTGCGCGATTTTTTGAGCAGTATACGGAATCAGAGAGGAGTCATTCCTTTCGCCCCTATGAGGAACCGGCGCAAGGTACGGGCAGTCGGTTTCAAGTACCAGCCGGTCAATGGGAATTTCTTTAACAACCTCAAGGCTTTTTCTGGCGTTTTTAAAGGTCACAACGCCGTTAAGTCCGATATACATACCAATCTTAATAATTTCCCTTGCCATTTCCTTTGAGCCTGAAAAGCAGTGGAGAACGCCTTTCGGCTTTGTTTTTTTCAATATATCCAGGGTGTCGCCGTGGGCTTCTCTGTCATGGACGATAACCGGCATATCCATTTCCTTTGCCAGATGGATCTGCGCCTCGAAAAATGCTTTCTGTTTTTCTTTTGAAGAAGTCATCCAGTGATAATCAAGCCCGATTTCGCCGATGGCTACGCATTTTCTGTTATTAGCGAATTTTTTAATGATATCCAGATCGTCCGGACCGGCGCCCTCAAGGTTTTCCGGATGAAAACCGGCGGCGAAATAAATGTATTCGTATTGCTGCGCAAGATCAAAATTGAATTGTGTTGAGTCTATATCGCATCCGCAGCTTACAACAAAGGTAACGCCCTGACTTTGAAGCGAATGTAAAACCGCTTCTCTGTCAGGGTCGAATTTCCTGTCGTCATAGTGGGAATGCGTATCAAAAATATTATGATACATTTTGCATAGCCTTTCCTAAACAGATTTTTATCTGATTTTAGTTCCTGCGGGCATACCGTCAACAAAAAGGACTTTTACGTCATTTTCATTCATGTCTCCGGCAAGGAGCATGCCGTTGCTCATTTCACCGCAGAGTTTTGCGGGTTTAAGATTCGCGACGATGACAACGCTTTTGCCGATCAGGTCCTCCGGCTTGTACCAGGGGGCAATGCCCGACACGATCTGTCTCGGCTGCGGACTTCCGTCATTCACTGTTATTTTAAGCAGCTTTTTTGCTCTTTTTATTGGTTCGCAGGAAACGATTTCGGCAACTTTCAGCTCTATCTTGGAAAACTCGTCAAAGGTGATTTGCGCGATTCCCTCAATCTCCGGTTTTTGCTGCGCTTTCTGAGCCTGTTCTGCCTGTTCCTTTATGAGCGTATTCAGCTCCTCGATTTCCTTATCAAAATCAATTCTCGGGAAAAGGGCAGGTCCTTTTTTTACCGTTACATTTTGCGGAAGAACACCGAATTTACCGGCGTTTTCATAGGTTATAAGGCTTTCGTCCGCTCCTATCTGTTCCCAAACTTTAGGCATTGTACTCGGCATAAAGCAGGAAAGGAGAGTAGTCGTGATGCGTATTGCCTCCAGCAGATTGTAAAGCACACAGGAGAGTCTTGCTTTTTTGCTTTCCTCTTTGCCGAGGATCCACGGTGTGGTTTCATCAATATATTTATTCGCTCTTGAAATAACCTTGAAAATCTCCGCAAGGGCATTGTTGAGCTGCGTGTCATCTATATAGTTTGCTACCTTTTCACGCAATGATGTTGCCGTTTCAATCAGCTCGTTGTCAATATCCTCGCTCTCTTTTTCCTCCGGCAGTGTACCGCCAAAGTACTTTTCAACCATTGCCACCGTTCTGGAAACAAGATTTCCCAGGTCATTGGCAAGGTCCGAGTTAATGCGGTTGATCATAATTTCGTTTGAGAACGAACTGTCGGAGCCCAGAGCCATTTCTCTGAGAATGTGGTATCGGATTGCGTCGGCGCCGTAGCGTTCTCCAAGTACCTTGGGGTCAACGACATTTCCGATGGATTTGCTCATTTTCTGACCGTTAAATGTGATCCAGCCGTGGACAGCCAGATGCTTTGGCAGCGGAAGGTCAAGCGCCATAAGGATTGCCGGCCATATAATCGCGTGGAACCGCATGATATCCTTGGCTACCATATGAAGATCGGCAGGCCAGAATCTGTCAAAATCGTCGTATTTATCGTTAAGATAGCCCAGGGCTGAAATATAGTTTGAAAGCGCGTCTACCCAGACATATACAACGTGCTTATCGTCAAAAGTGACGGGAATGCCCCATTTGAAAGTCGTTCTTGAAACGCACAGATCTTCCAGGCCCGGCTTTATGAAATTATTTACAAGCTCCACCGCTCTCGATTTTGGCTGGAGATAATCCGTTTCAAGCAGGAGCTTTTCTATCCTGTCAGCAAAGGGAGACATTTTAAAGAAATACGCTTCCTCCTCAGCCTCGGCAACCTCCCGTCCGCATTCCGGGCACTTGCCGTCCACAAGCTGGCTTTCGGTCCAGAAGGACTCGCAGGGTGTGCAGTATTTACCCACATATTTTCCCTTATAGATATAACCCCTGTCATAAAGCTCTTTAAATATTTTTTGTACCGTTTCAATATGGTAATCGTCGGTAGTTCGGATATATCTGTCATAGCTGATATTCATATAGCTCCAGAGGTCTTTGAATATCGCCACGATATTGTCAACATATTGCTTGGGTGTGACACCTTTTTCCTTAGCCTTTTGCTCAATTTTAAGTCCGTGCTCGTCCGTGCCGGTAAGGAAAATAACGTCCTTGCCCTGCATACGTCTGAACCGGGCGATGGAGTCACAGGCTACCGTCGTATAGCAGTGACCGATGTGAGGGTTGCCCGACGGGTAATAAATAGGTGTGGTTATATAAAATTTTTCCTTTTCTTCTGCCATTGTTTTTCCTCCTGCTCGTTATTAGATTTTCGACGCGGCGCCGGTGTCAAGCATAAGTGTTACATCCGTATGGAACTGGAGCACCGACGCGGGGCACTGGGGCGTTACGTTGCCGTCAATAAGCTGCTTGATCGCGTTTGCCTTGTTTTCCCCGATTGCGATGATCAGGATCCTTTTTGCCTGCATAATAGAGCCGATACCCATAGTCACCGCACGGGTGGGAACTTCTTCAACAGAGTCGAAAAAGCGGCTGTTATCTTTAATTGTGCTTTCCTTTAATTCAACAACATGGCTCCATCTCTGAAAACTGTCCGACGGCTCGTTAAAAGCTATATGACCGTTTGAGCCGATACCGAGGAGCTGAATGTCTATTCCGCCGGCCTTTTTTATTTTCTTTTCATAGTCTTTGCATTCTTTTTCCAAATCATCAGCATTTCCGTCAAGGAAGTTGATATTCTCTTTGGGGATATTAATGTGATTGAAAAGATTGCTGTACATAAAAGTATGATATGAATTTTTATCTTCCACATCCAAGTCGCAGTATTCGTCAAGATTGAAAGTCGTGACTTTACTGAAATCAACGGCTCCTTTTCTATAAAGCTCAATCATATGCCCGTATGGTTTCAGCGGTGTTGAGCCTGTGGCAAGACCCAGTACGGAATCCGGCTTTGCGAGTACCTGGCCGCACATATAGTTGCCGGCGGCTATGCCGATCTTTTCATCATTATCATAAACCAGAACATTCATTATGTATACCTCCCGCTCAGGAAAAATTTGCTGTTAATGCTTAATATTATAAACTAATTATCTTGGCTGTCAATAAATTTATTTACTTTTTTGCCTACTCCACGCCTATGTTTAATCCACTCAAAACAGGTAAACACCGTCAGAAAAACAAGCGCGCCTAATATCGCGCCGCAGGTATCTATGACCCAGTCGGAAAATTGGCAGGAGCGTCCGGGTACAAAAAGCTGGTGTATTTCATCCGTGACAGCGTAAAGGGATGTCAGCAGGATGGCCCAAACGGGCATTTTCTTTTTATTCGTCTGAAACAGCGCAATATTAAACAGGAGGGAAAGTCCTGTAAATTCCAGACAGTGAGCGGCTTTTCTGACGATAAATTCGGTGAATATGTTGCTGCCGAATACATTTATCAGCCATTGCAGTATGGAATCGCTCTGGGCGGAGGATTCGTCCGCCGTTCTTGAGGAAAGCCAGAAGATCACGCCCATACAGGCTGCCACCAGTATCCAGCATATGACTGTTTTAATTTTCTCTTGTCGCATTTACAAAATTGACCCTTCCACTTCCGGCGTGAAACTGCACGCCGCTGACTCCCTCTGCCTGTACATAATATGAGGATTCGTACATCATGGGCATAATCGAATAGTCATTCATAATTGCCTGTTCGCATTCTTTGCAGGCGTTTGTCATTTGGTCTGCGTTTGCTGACTGCGCAGCTTCAAGGGCGGACTGCACTTCATCCACTTCTCCCAAATAATTCCCGTCAATTATGCTGCTGAGGAAGGATACTGTATTCTGATTTACCGTTTCAAATCTGTAAAGCGCCATATCATAATCGCCCTTGCTGAACGCGGTGCTGAAATCTTCTGCGCTTAAAACGCTGAGCTTTAATGAAAAGGATATCTTTTCATTATCTCCATAGGTTGTGATTTTGCCTATGCTTCCCTGTATACCCTGGACAAACTGCTTTGCGATATCTTCCATTTCTTCCGTGACGATAACTGTAAGGTCGGCGGATGTGTAGCCTGTTTCCTGCAGTCCCTGCCGCCAAAGCTCACCGGCTTTATCCGTGTCCTGAGATACGACCGTGTTTCCTATCGCGTCAGGCGCGTTTTTATTTCCTATGGTACAGCTGGGCGGGGTAAAGGTAGTCGCTTTTGACAAATATTCGTGCTCCGACAAATCAGCGTCGGAAATGCTGAGGCATACTGCCTGCCTTAAATCCTTGTTTGAAAAAATCTCACGGTTTTTGTTTAAAACAAAAGCCCACATGGTGTTGGCGTAAGGCTGCGCCGTCATTTTGTCATTATTGATGGTTTCATATTCAGCGCCGGAAATGTAGGCGCAGTCATAGTACCCGCTGTCCAGATTTTCTGCTATTTCAGAAGTTTCATCGGTAATGTTCAGCGTAAGGTCCGTTATTTTTGTCGGATAGTCGCCTACATATTTTTCATTTTTTTCAAGAATATAAGAGGATTCAAGAATGGAGCTTACATAAAACTGACCGTTAAACATCGTGTAGTCAAGGCCTAGACCGTAGCGCCCTTTAGTGGCGTAAAAATATTCTTCATTACAGGGCATGGCGACAGCTGTTGACAGCGTGTTCATAAAGCTGTCGTCAGGAGATACAAGTTGGATTACCAGCGTATAATCATCCGGGACGCTGACGCCGAGCGTGTCCGCGGATTTTTTCCCGGCATGAATCTCACTTGCATTGACAATGTTGGCTACGGAGGAGAACAAGGGACTGTTTGTGTTTTTGTCAACAGCGCGCTGAAGGGCAAAAACAAAGTCATGGGCGGTAATATCCGGATTAAAGTCCGTACCCATAAGTTCCTGTGCCTTTGTCAGTTTGTCTTCGCTTTCACTTTGTATATTCCATTTCGCGCCCTGTCTCAGGCTGAAAGTATATGTCAGTCCGTCGTCACTGACATTCCATTCCTTGGCAACGCCCGCCTGAACGGTACCGTCGTCAAGAACGCGCACAAGTCCTTCAAAGCAGTTTTCTATAACTAAGAACTCGTCTGCGGTTGACGCAATCTGCGGATCAAAGCTCGTGATATCCCCCTCAAAAGGATATATAAAATCAATGATTTCCGGTTCGTTGGAGCAGCCGGCAAGCGCTGTAAGCGATAATATGATGCAAAGCGCCGCGGCGATCATTCTTTTTATTTTTTTCATATTGTTCACCTAAGCGGTATTATAGCAAATTTATGCTGTTAAATCAACGGAATATATGGTAATTTTAGCAATAATTTTGAAACACAAGGAGGCGCGTATCAAAAAGTTTTTGACTTTTTGAAAAATATATCAAAAAACTTCTTGACATTATTAATTTATTGTTTTATATTAAATGGCACTAAAATGGAAATATATGCTCAAACGGAAAGTGCCATTTTACATAATATTCGGATTGGAGTGACTTTTATATGGTAAATGTGAAGGATGTACAGCTTGGTACCACCACTCGTAAGAACTTCGCGAAAATCAATGAAGTTATGCAGATGCCTAATTTGATTGAGGTTCAGAAAAGCTCGTATCAGTGGTTTCTTGACGAAGGTCTCAGAGAGGTGTTCCGGGATATCGGTTCGATCACGGATTATACAGGCAACCTTGTTCTGGATTTCATTGATTACTCAATGGACGACGAGCCTAAGTATACGATTGCCCAGTGCAAAGCGCGCGACGCAACATACGCCAGACCCCTCAAGGTCAGGGCAAGACTCATCAATAAGGAAACGGGCGAGGTTAAGGAAAACACCGTATTTATGGGTGACTTCCCGTGGATGACGGATGCCGGCACTTTTGTTATTAACGGGGCTGAAAGATGTATCGTATCTCAGCTTGTCCGTTCTCCCGGCGTTTATTATCATATGGACCATGATAAAACCGGTAAGGAGCTGTTTACAAATACTGTTATTCCGAACCGCGGCGCCTGGCTTGAATATGAAACGGACGCCAATGATCTTTTCTATGTTCGTATTGATAAAAACAGAAAGATCTATATCACCACTTTCCTCAGAGCGTTAGGTCTGGGCACGGACCGTGAGATTATAGATTTCTTCGGCAATGATGAAAGAATCCTTGCCACGATTGAAAAAGATACAACAAAGAATACGGAAGAGGCGCTGCTTGAAGTGTACAAGAAGCTCCGTCCGGGCGAGCCTCCCACTTTGGAGACGGCGCAGGCGCATCTTGACGGACTGTTTTTTGATGCTCACAGATATGACCTTTCAAGAGTCGGCAGATATAAGTACAACAAAAAGCTGGGTATCAGCGACAGGCTTACGGGCCGCACATTATCCCAGCCGGTTATCTCACCTCAGGGAGAACTGCTTGCCGACGCAGGCGAAAAGATCACTGCGGAAAAAGCGGCCGAGATCGAGGATGCCGGCGTTATGTTCGCATTTGTTGATGTGGACGGCAGAGAGATTAAGATTGTATCAAACGGTATGGTAGATATCAAAAAGTATGTTGATTTTGACTGCAAGGAGCTTGGAATAAGAGAAAAGGTTTCTTACAGAGTTCTTTCTGAAATTCTTGAAAAGTGCGGCGACGACGAAGCCGCTCTTAAAGAAGAAATCGAGCGCAGGGCGGACGACCTTGTTCCCAAACATATTATAGTAGATGATATTTTCGCTACGGTATCTTATCTTATCAATCTTGCTTTCGGCGTAGGCTCCGTTGATGATATTGACCATCTCGGAAACAGAAGAATCCGCGCAGTAGGTGAGCTGCTCCAGAATCAGGTAAGAATCGGTTTTACGAGAATGGAGAGAGTCATCCGTGAGAGAATGACTTTACAGGCGCAGGATGACGAGGAGGCAATCACGCCGCAGGCACTTATAAATATCAGACCGGTCGTTGCGGCTATTAAAGAGTTTTTCGGTTCTTCACCTCTTTCCCAGTTTATGGACCAGAACAATCCGCTGGCGGAACTGACGCATAAGAGAAGACTTTCCGCTCTCGGTCCCGGCGGTCTTTCAAGAGACCGTGCCGGATTTGAGGTTCGTGACGTACACTATACCCATTACGGCAGAATGTGTCCCATTGAAACACCGGAAGGTCCGAACATCGGTCTTATCTCCTATCTGGCTTGTTACAGCCGCCTGAATGAGTACGGTTTCATTGAGGCTCCGTATCGCAAGGTGGATAAGGAAACAGGTGTCGTAACGGATGAGGTTGTTTATATGACAGCCGACGTGGAAGATAACTATGTAGTTGCCCAGGCTAACGAACCTCTTGATGAAAACGGAAGATTCGCAAATCAGAGAGTAACCTGTCGCTGCCGCGATGAGTTCCTTACTCTTCCTCCGGAAAGAGTTGACTATATGGACGTATCGCCGAAGATGGTAGTCTCCGTTGCTACAGCGATGATCCCGTTCCTTGAAAACGACGACGCCAACCGTGCTCTTATGGGTGCAAACATGCAGCGTCAGGCAGTGCCGCTGCTTAAAACCGTTGCTCCTGTTGTAGGTACGGGTATGGAATACAAGGCGGCGTACGACTCGGGTGTTGTTGTTATTGCAAAGCGCGGCGGTACGGTTACTGCCGTTGACGCCGATACGATTGAAATAACCACCAAGGATAACGAGGTTGACAAGTACGAACTTGTTAAGTTCTCCGGCTCCAACCAGGGTACCTGTATTAATCAGAGACCGATCGTATCGCTTCACCAGACGGTGGAGGACGGACAGGTAATCGCCGACGGACCTGCAACCTGCAACGGCGAGATCTCGCTTGGTAAGAACGCGCTGATCGGATTTATGACCTGGGAAGGTTATAACTACGAGGACGCTGTTCTTATAAATGAAAAAATAGTCCGCGATGATGTTTATACCTCTATTCATATTGAGGAGCATGAGGTGGAGGCCCGTGATACAAAGCTCGGACCGGAGGAGATTACGAGGGATATCCCCAATGTGGGCGATGACGCGCTCAGGGATTTGGATGCCGACGGTATCATCCGCATCGGTGCCGAGGTGCACTCAGGCGATATCCTTGTAGGTAAGGTAACGCCTAAGGGTGAGACCGAGCTTACTGCGGAAGAAAGGCTTCTGCGCGCGATCTTCGGTGAAAAGGCAAGGGAAGTAAGGGATACCTCTATGCGTGTTCCCCACGGTGAGTACGGTATTGTTGTGGACGTCAAGGTGTTCACCCGTGCGAACAGCGACGAGCTTTCACCGGGAGTGAATAAAGTTGTAAGAGTTTATATCGCTCAGAAGCGTAAGATCCAAGTGGGCGACAAGATGGCAGGCCGTCACGGTAACAAAGGCGTTGTTTCCAGGATTCTTCCGCAGGAGGATATGCCATTCCTTCCGGACGGCAGACCGCTCGATATCGTTCTGAATCCTCTGGGCGTTCCGTCCCGAATGAATATCGGTCAGGTACTGGAGGTTCATCTCGGCTACGCGGCAATGGCACTGGGCTGGAAAATGATGACCCCCGTATTCGACGGCGCGCACGAGCAGGATATCCGTGACTGTCTTGAGCTTGCGGATATAGGCTATTATATTGATGAAAACGGCAATAAGGTGTTTGACGGCAAGACAGAACTGATCGACGGACGTACCGGAGAAAAGTTTGACAACAGAATTACCGTTGGATATATGTATTTCTTGAAACTCCACCACCTTGTTGACGATAAGATACACGCCCGTTCAACAGGTCCTTACAGCCTCGTAACCCAGCAGCCTCTTGGCGGTAAGGCGCAGTTCGGCGGTCAGCGTTTCGGTGAAATGGAAGTCTGGGCGCTGGAAGCTTACGGCGCCGCGTACACGCTTCAGGAGATTATTACAATTAAGTCCGACGACGTTGTAGGCCGTGTGAAAACGTATGAGGCTATTGTTAAGGGCGAGAATATTCCGACTGCGGGAACGCCCGAATCCTTTAAGGTTCTCTTTAAGGAGCTCCAGGCACTCGGTCTGGATACGAAGGTGCTTGACAGCGAGGGCAATGAGGTTGAACTCAAACAGGATCTGGACGATGGTACCGGTATTCAGCCGATAGACGCTCAGGCGTTTACGACCGTAAATGATTTTGAAGGTCAGGAGGGCTTCGGCGTGGAAAGCGCTGAGGACAGTGACGAAGAAGCAGGTCAGTCAGATGATTTTTCAGACATGTTTACTGATTCCTTCGGTGATGATTTTGACAGCGAAGAATAAAGGATCTGATATGACTGACGCCAATTTTAAAAGGAGTGCTTACTATGGATAATTATGAAAATGAATTCAGTTCTATAAAAATCGGCCTTGCTTCTCCGGAACAGATCCGTGAGTGGTCTCACGGCGAAGTAACAAAGCCGGAAACGATAAACTACAGAACGCTTAAGCCTGAACGCGACGGTCTTTTCTGTGAAAGAATCTTCGGTCCGATGAAGGACTGGGAGTGCCATTGCGGCAAGTATAAAAGAGTACGTTACAAGGGAAAAGTCTGTGAGAAATGCGGCGTTGAGATTACGCGCGCAAAGGTTCGCCGTGAGCGTATGGGTCATATCGAGCTTGCTGCTCCGGTTTCTCACATCTGGTATTTTAAAGGTATACCCAGCCGTCTCGGTCTGGTGCTGGATATAAGCCCGAGATATCTTGAAAAAGTGCTTTATTTCGCCCTTTATATCGTTACTGATCCCGGCGACACACCGCTGGAGAAGATGCAGATTCTCAATGAAAAAGAATATGCTGAAATGCGCGAGAGATATGAGGACGACTTTAAGGCAGGTATGGGCGCAGAAGCTATTAAGGAGCTGCTTAAAAGTATTGATGTAGCTCAGCTTCGAGCAGAACTGACCGCAGAGTTGGAGACCGCAACAGGTCAGAAGAGAGTCAGACTGCTGAAAAGGCTTGATGTGGTAGATGCTTTCTATCACAGCGGCAATAAGCTGGAATGGATGATACTTGACGTAATTCCCGTCATTCCGCCGGATATTCGTCCTATGGTACAGCTTGACGGCGGCAGATTCGCCACCTCTGACCTTAACGACCTTTACAGACGTGTTATCAACCGTAATAACCGTCTTAAGAGACTTCTGGAGCTGGGCGCTCCGGAAATTATCGTCAGAAACGAAAAGAGAATGCTTCAGGAATCTGTTGACGCTCTTATTGATAACGGACGCCGCGGCAGACCTGTAACGGGACCGAACAACAGACCGCTTAAATCCCTTTCCGATATGCTTAAGGGTAAGCAGGGACGTTTCCGTCAGAACCTGCTGGGTAAGCGTGTTGACTATTCCGGACGTTCGGTTATCGTTGTAGGACCGGAGCTTAAAATGCATCAGTGCGGTCTTCCCAAGGAAATGGCAATAGAGCTTTTCAAGCCTTTTGTTATGAAAAGACTTGTTGAGACCGGCGTTGCTTCCAATATCAAATCAGCCAGAAAGATGGTTGAAAGGGCAAATAATCCCGCTGTTTGGGATTGTCTTGAGGTTGTTATCAAGGATCATCCGGTTATGCTTAACCGTGCTCCCACGCTTCACAGACTTGGTATCCAGGCCTTTGAACCGGTGCTTGTTGAGGGCAGGGCAATCAAGCTTCATCCTCTTGCCTGTACGGCGTTTAACGCGGACTTCGACGGCGACCAGATGGCTGTTCACGTACCTCTTTCCGCTGAGGCGCAGGCTGAGGCAAGAATGCTTATGCTTGCCGCTAACAACCTGCTTAAGCCTTCTGACGGTAAGCCGGTAGCAGTGCCTACGCAGGATATGGTTATCGGTTCTTACTACCTCACCATGATCAAGGACGGCGAGCCTGGCTGCCCCCGTACGGAGATCATTGACGGAGAAGAGGTTACCAAATACAATATCTACCGTGATACCGACGAGGCAATGATGGCATATCAGGAAGGTTCATTGGGACTTCATTCCGAATGCCTTATCCGTTTTACCAAGGAAATTGACGGTGTTGAGAAATCAAAGCTTGTCAAGACCACAATCGGACGCGTTATTTTCAACAGACCCGTTCCGCAGGACCTCGGTTTCGTTGACAGAACAAATCCTGATAACGCCTTTGACCTTGAGGTCTCCTTTGTGGTAAAGAAAAAGCAGCTTGGTCAGATTGCGGAGAAATGTATCAGTGTTCACGGTGTTTCCATAGCTTCCAAGGTGCTTGATGAACTGAAAGCGCAGGGTTACAAGTATTCGACGATTTCCGGAACGACCGTTGCCGTGTGCGACGCTCTGATTCCTGAAAAGAAAAAGGAATATCTTGAGGAAGCGGAAAAGAAAGTTGACGAGATCACATATAACTACAATTACGGTCTGATTACGAACGACGAGCGTTCCGCGGCTGTAATTAAGGCTTGGGAAGATTGTACAAACAAGGTATCAAATGAGCTTACAGGCAACTTTGACGGCGCGCATAACCCCATTCATATGATGGTTGACTCGGGCGCCCGTGGTAGTACCTCTCAGCTTCGTCAGCTTGCCGGTATGAGAGGACTTATCGCCAATACCGCCGGTAAGACGATTGAAGTACCTATTAGAGCCAATTACCGTGAAGGACTTAATATTCTTGAATATTTCATTTCCTCACGTGGTGCCCGTAAGGGTCTTGCTGATACGGCGCTTCGTACTGCCGACTCCGGTTATCTTACACGTCGTCTTGTTGACGTATCGCAGGATGTTATTATCCGTGACGATGACTGCGGATGCCATGAGGGTATTGAGGTTTCCAGAATTATGGACGGCAACCGTGTGCTTGAGACTCTGGAGGAAAGACTCACCGGCAGATACTGCGTTGAGCCGGTCATCGACCCGAATACCGGTGAAGTTTTGATGGAAACTGACAGAATGATGACCGCTGAGGATGCCAAGCGCATTGCCGACGCGGGAATTGAATCCGTTAAGATCCGTTCTCTTATTACCTGTAAATCACGTCACGGCGTATGCCGCAAGTGCTACGGCGCGAACCTTGCCTTTAACGAACCTGTTCAGGTGGGCGAGGCAGTCGGTATCATCGCCGCCCAGTCCATCGGTGAGCCGGGTACCCAGCTTACAATGAGAACCTTCCACACCGGCGGTGTTGCCGGAGGCGCGGACATCACCCAGGGTCTGCCCAGAGTTGAGGAACTCTTTGAAGCAAGAAAGCCGAAGCAGCTTGCCATTCTTTCTGAAATCGAGGGTGACGTCAGATTCGAGGAAATCAAGAAGAGCCGTCACGTTGTTGTATTCAACAGCGAAACAGCCGAGGAGAAAAAGTACCTGATTCCTTACGGTGCCCGCCTGTGTGACAACATCGTTGAAGGTGCGCATATCCAGAAGGGTACGGAGCTTACAATCGGTGCAGTTAATCCTCACGATGTTCTCGCCATTCTCGGTGAAGAGGCAGTATACAATTATCTTATCAAGGAAGTACAGTTTGCATACCGTACGCAGGGTGTTGATATCAACGATAAGCATATTGAGGTTATTGTCCGTCAGATGCTTAAGAAATGCACCGTTGATAAGGCAGGAAATACGGACCTTGTACCCGGAACAATGGTTGACGTTGCCGCTGTCCTTGAGGCAAATGATAAAATCGAGCAGAGGATCAAAGCGGGTGAGACCGATTTGGAAAAGGCAACCTATATACCTATTCTTATGGGTATCACAAAGGCTTCTCTTGCAACCGATTCCTTCCTTTCTGCAGCGTCCTTCCAGGAAACCACAAGAGTTCTTACCGACGCCGCCATCAAGGGCAAGAGCGATCCGCTTATCGGCCTTAAGGAAAATGTTATTATCGGTAAGCTTGTTCCTGCCGGTACAGGTATGGATGTATTCAAGAAGGTTGAGGCAGTGCCAAGCTACTTCTCTTCCGAGGGCAGTGATGAGATTTTAAATCTTGAACAGCTGCAGCAACTGTTGACAAATACAATGAATTAATGTATAATGCAAATTTGCGTGGATATAATTTGGTTAAAATAAACAAATATTTGAGCGTTAATTTGGTGAAAAACACAATATTTTGGGGCGAAGTTTTCTTCGCCCCAAGGTGTGCGTTTAAAAGATACAATAAATTTTAATTTTTATTGTATGATTTATGCGCATACTGCGTATAAAATATTATTTGAAAGGAGATAAACTATTGCCTACCTTTAATCAACTCGTAAGAACAGGTCGTAAGTCTGTTGAGAAGAAATCAAAGACACCTGCGCTGTTAAAGAGTCTTGACACGAAGAAGAATGTTATGAATAATAACAATTCTCCTCAGAAGCGCGGCGTATGTACTGCGGTTAAAACTGCAACCCCCAAGAAGCCGAATTCAGCACTTCGTAAGATTGCCAGAGTTCGTCTTACAAACGGAATTGAAGTTTCCGCTTACATTCCGGGCGTTGGTCATAATCTTCAGGAGCACTCCGTTGTTATGATCCGCGGCGGCCGTGTTAAGGATCTTCCCGGTGTGCGTTACCACATCATCCGCGGTACGCTGGACACACAGGGCGTAAACGGCAGAATGCAGAGCCGTTCAAAGTACGGCGCAAAGAGACCTAAGGCTGCCAAGAAGTAAGCCTGAATCTATTTCTTATGGAATAACAATAGTTTATATACCTAATATATAAAAGCGTATATGATCTTTTGTTGACTCCACGGGAAAACCGAGTACCTATGAACTCATTGAAAATTTATGAAGGAGGGAAGCGAGATGCCAAGAAGAGGTCAAATCGCTAAGCGTGACGTATTGCCTGATCCGCTTTATAACTCAAAGCTTGTTACAAGGCTGATCAACAATATTATGCTTGATGGAAAAAAGGGTGTCGCTCAGAAAATTGTTTACGGAGCATTCGACATCGTTAAGGAAAAGACTGGCAACGATCCTCTTGAGACTTTTGAAGCCGCAATGGAAAACGTTATGCCTGTGCTTGAGGTAAAGGCTCGCCGTATCGGCGGCGCCACTTACCAGGTTCCTCTCGAGGTTCGTCCTGAGAGAAGACAGACACTTGGACTTCGTTGGATTACTCTTTATGCCCGTCAGCGTTCCGAGAGAACCATGAAGGAACGTCTTGCCGCGGAGATTATGGACGCGGTAAACAAGACCGGCGGCGCTGTAAAGAAGTGCGACGATACACACAAGATGGCAGAAGCAAACAAAGCATTTGCTCACTTCAGATATTAATAGGAGGATATTATGCCAAGAAAAGTATCTCTTGAAATGACAAGAAATATTGGTATTATGGCTCATATTGATGCAGGTAAAACAACCACCACCGAGCGTATCCTGTATTATACGGGTATCAATCACAAGATTGGTGAGACTCACGACGGTTCTGCAACAATGGACTGGATGGATCAGGAGCAGGAGCGTGGTATTACCATTACATCTGCTGCTACAACTTGTTTCTGGAAAGACCATAGAATCAATATTATAGATACACCGGGCCACGTTGACTTTACGGTAGAAGTTCAGCGTTCACTGCGTGTACTTGACGGCTCTGTTACCGTTCTTTGCGCGAAGGGCGGCGTTGAGCCTCAGTCTGAAACCGTATGGAGACAGGCTGATGAATACAAGGTACCGAGAATGATCTTCGTCAATAAGATGGATATCATGGGCGCCGATTTCTACAGAGCGCTGGATATGGTAAAGGATCGTTTTAAATGTAACGCGCTTCCGATTCAGCTCCCTATCGGCAGCGAGGATACCTTTAAGGGAATTATCGACCTGATTGAAAATCATGCCATTATCTATATTGATCCTGATAAAGAAAAGGGTATGAAATTTGAAATCCAGGAAATTCCCGACGATATGAAAGAGCTGGCTGCGAAATACAGAACCGAGCTTATCGAACATGTAGCTGAGCAGGACGAGGCTCTTATGGAAAAATATTTTGAGGACGGCGAAGACGCGATTACCGTTGATGAAATCAAAAAGGTAATACGCAAATCCACCATCGCCAATGAAATGGTTCCCGTATGCTGCGGTACCGCTTACCGTAATATGGGTGTTCAGCCGCTTCTTGACGCGATAGTAGAGTTTATGCCGGCGCCTACTGATATTGAGTCCATCAGGGGTACAAACCCTGACACAGAGGAAGAGGAAGTACGTCATTCATCCGATGACGAGCCGTTTGCTGCTCTTGCGTTCAAGATCGCGACAGACCCGTTTGTAGGTAAGATCTGTTTCTTCCGCGTTTATTCCGGTAAAATCGAAGCAGGTACTCCCTGCTATAACTCTGTCAAGGGACAGAAGGAGAGAATGGGTCGTATTCTTCAGATGCACGCAAACCACAGAGAGGATATTCCTGTTTGCTACTCAGGTGATATCGCTGCGGCAGTAGGTCTTAAGAATACTACCACCGGTGATACGCTCTGTGATGAGGCGCATCCGATTATTCTTGAATCCATGAATTTCCCTGACCCGGTTATCAATGTTGCTATTGAGCCTAAAACAAAGGCAGGTCAGGAAAAGATGGGTATCGCTCTTTCAAAGCTTGCTGAAGAGGATCCCACATTTAAAGCATATACCAATGAGGAAACCGGACAGACAATTATCGCCGGTATGGGTGAGCTCCATCTTGAGATTATTGTTGACCGTCTTCTGCGTGAATTTAAGGTTGAGGCAAATGTAGGCGCTCCCCAGGTTTCATACAAGGAAACAATCCAGAGCGAAGCTATGTCCGACCTTAAGTACAAGAGACAGTCAGGCGGTAGCGGTCAGTATGGTCATGTTAAAATCCGCATCATGCCAAACGTGGATGAGAACGGTATCGGCAAGGGCTATGAATTCGTAAACCAGATCGTCGGCGGCGCGATTCCGAAGGAATATATCCCGGCTGTTGACGCAGGTATACAGGGCGCTATGAAGAGCGGTATTCTTGCCGGGTATAATGTGGTTGACGTAAGAGTAGAGCTTTACGACGGTTCCTATCACGAGGTTGACTCATCTGAAATGGCATTTAAGATTGCCGGTTCCATGGCGTTCAAGGACGCTGCTAAGAAAGCAAACCCGATTATCCTTGAGCCTATGATGAAGGTTGTAGTCATTGTTCCCGAGGAGTATATGGGCGATGTTATTGGCGACCTTAACTCACGCCGCGGACAGATTCAGGGTATGGATGACAGAGCCGGCGCTAAGCAGGTAAATGCAAGAGTTCCGCTTTCTGAAATGTTCGGTTATATCAATGACCTTCGTTCAAAGACACAGGGTCGCGGTCAGTATACAATGGAACCTGACGGCTATGAGCCTGTACCGAAGTCAATCAGCGAGTCAATCATCAGCGAAAGAGCGAAGAAAGACTAATTAAATATAAATTATAAAAAAAGTCTTGATATTTTTATATGTATTTGATAGAATATCTATGACAATTTATGTATTGTAAATTTTAAGGAGGAAATTCCAATGGCAAAAGAACATTTTAACCGTACCAAACCCCATGTAAACATTGGTACAATCGGTCACGTTGACCACGGTAAGACAACTCTTACTGCTGCTATCACAAAGTATCTTGCAAACAAGGGTTATGCAAAGTTTGAGGACTATGCTGATATTGATAAGGCTCCTGAAGAGAGAGAGCGTGGTATCACTATCAACACAGCTCACGTTGAGTATGAGACAGACGCTCGTCACTATGCTCACGTTGACTGCCCCGGTCATGCTGACTATATCAAGAACATGATTACCGGTGCTGCTCAGATGGACGGCGCTATCCTTGTAATCGCTGCTACAGACGGACCTATGGCTCAGACTAAGGAGCATCTTCTCCTTGCTCGTCAGGTAGGTGTACCTGCAATCATCGTATTCCTTAACAAAACTGACCAGGTTGACGATGAGGAGCTTCTTGAACTCGTAGAGATGGAAGTTCGTGAGACTCTTGCTGAGTATGAGTTTGATGAGAACTGCCCGATCATCAAGGGTTCTGCTCTTAAGGCTCTTGAGGCAACTTCAAACGACGATCCTGCCTGCGCTTGCATTGCAGAGCTTATGGACGCTGTTGACAGCTACATTCCTACTCCTGACCGTAAGTCAGACCTTCCGTTCCTTATGCCAGTTGAGGACGTGTTCACAATCACCGGCCGTGGTACAGTTGCTACAGGTAGAGTAGAGCGTGGTACACTTAAGACAAATGATACCGTTGAGATGGTTGGTCTCCATGAGGAAACAAGCTCAACCGTATGTACTGGTATTGAGATGTTCAGAAAGATTCTTGACTATGCTGAGGCCGGCGACAACATCGGTTGTCTTCTTCGTGGTGTTCAGAGATCTGATATCGAAAGAGGTCAGGTTCTCGCAGCTCCCGGTTCTATCAAGCCTTACACAAAATTCTCAGGTCAGGTTTACGTTCTTTCTAAGGACGAGGGTGGACGTCATACTCCTTTCTTCAACAACTATCGTCCTCAGTTCTATTTCAGAACAACTGACGTAACAGGTGTTATCACACTTCCTGAAGGCACAGAGATGTGTATGCCTGGCGATAACGTAGTTATGAATGTTGAGCTTATCACTCCGATCGCTATTGAAGAGGGTCTTCGTTTTGCTATCCGTGAGGGCGGCAGAACCGTAGGTTCAGGTGTTGTAACTGCTATTAACGAGTAATTTAACAGTATTCAAATTATGAAGAGCAAGTCATACGACTTGCTCTTTTTGGTTTAAAAATACAATTACTGAGGTTGTTTATGATAATAAGACAGGAAAAGCCGGAAGATTACAATGAGGTATATAATGTTGTTCAGGCGGCGTTTGCTTCTGCCGAGTACAGCGACGGAAATGAGCAGGACCTGGTTAGCGCTTTAAGAAAAAGCGAGGCTTTTGTTGCGCAGCTTTCCCTTGTTGCTCTGGAGGATGACAGGATAGTGGGTCACATTCTGTTTACCGAGGTGAAAATCGGGGAGACTACTGCGCTTGCCCTTGCCCCCCTTGCCGTGCTGCCGGAATACCAGCGCAGAGGAATCGGTACGGCGTTGATCGAACACGGTCATCACATTGCGGCCAAGCTGAATTATGGCTGCGTTGTTGTTCTGGGCAGTGAAAAATATTATCCGAAATGCGGTTATCAGCCGGCGAAAAAAGCCGGGATAGTTCCGCCCTTTGATGTACCTGACGAAAATTTTATGATGTGCAGGCTTTCAGATGAATTTGAACATGTCAGCGGTGTTGTAAAATATCCCAAGGAATTCGGAATATAAAGAATAAATTTTGAGCGGATTTTACTCCGCTCTTTTATTTTAGCCCCAACAAATAATCTGCGCTTACATGATAATATTTGCAAAGAGCTATGATGTGCCTGACCGGTATTTCATTTTCTCCCTTTTCATATCTTGAATAGGTTGCCTGAGTTGTTCCTAAGTATTCAGAAATTTCTCTTTGTGTTTTATCGTGGTCTTCTCTTAAATCTCTGATTATTTCAATATAAGTTTTCATTTTACTCACTCCTGCAATAGTATTTGTAAATGATTTTACAACGTAACTCACATGATGTGTTGATTTTACACCAAATGTGGTGTAAATAATGATTGCAACGATTGTTAATTGTTTTATAAATACTTATTGTCGGAGATAGTTTAAAAAAGATATAGATTTTAATTAGATTTTAGTATTCGGGCATTAGAAAAATAATACGCTGTATTCTTTATTTTTTTATGCAATTATGTTACAATTCTATCGGTGAAATATATGGCGGAAGAACTGGAAAATTTAACAGGCATGATAGAAGAGATAACCTACCAAAATGAGTCCACAGGATTTGCCGTTATTGAGGTGGATGCCGGTGATGAATACGTTACTGTGGTGGGTGTTCTCGGCAGTGTTGTTACAGGCGAGGAGGCTGTGTTTCAGGGGGAATGGGTTATGCATCCCACCTTTGGCAGACAGTTTAAAGCCGTGCGCCTCCAGCGTACCCTGCCTGCTGACGCCGCCGGTATGCTGCGTTTTCTTGCAGGCGGTATCGTGAAAGGAATACGCGAAGCCACCGCTACCAAAATTGTTGAAAAATTCGGCTCGGACACCTTTCATATTATTGAAAATGAGCCCGAACGTCTGGCAGAGATAAAAGGGATCAG
The DNA here is from genome assembly GCA_017886765.1 of Eubacterium sp. Taxonomy (GTDB): domain Bacteria; phylum Bacillota; class Clostridia; order Oscillospirales; family Acutalibacteraceae; genus Eubacterium_R. The sequence continues at coordinate 324 of JAGHJI010000039.1, read as the reverse complement.
TAAAACCAAGGCGAGGAAGATCAGCCAGGATTTTAAAATGCAGTTTGCCGCCCGTGACGTTATGAACGGTCTGGCGGAACTGGGACTGAATCAGCAGGAGGCTTTTCAGGCTTATAACATGTACAAGTCCTACGCCCTTGATATTCTTACAGAAAATCCGTATGCCTTTATTTCAGACAATAACGGCATTACTTTTGAAAGGGCTGATGAAATCGCTGCTTCCATGGAAACGGCGCCGCTGTTTGACTACAGGAGCCAGGCGGGCGTTGTGTACGTTGTGCGGCATAATCTGGGAAACGGTCACACCTGTGTGCCGAGAAACAG
>JAGHJI010000038.1 GCA_017886765.1 Eubacterium sp. | reverse complement strand
GAGATCTACACGGCACCGACTGTAGGAACCGTTCTTCCCGGCATCACCAGAATGAGCTGTATCGAGCTTCTTAAGAAATGGGGCTACAAGGTTAATGAGACCCGCTTTACCATTGATTTCATTATGGAATCCGCTAAAAACGGAAAGCTGGAAGAGGTATTCGGCACAGGCACAGCCGCTGTTATCAGCCCTGTAGGCGGTCTTACGTATGAGGATGAGACTGTTGAGATCAATGATTTCAAAACAGGTGAACTGACACAGAGACTTTATGATACCCTTACGGGCATCCAGTTCGGAACAAAGCCGGATGATATGGGCTGGATTGTAAAGGTAGACTGATTTTATCAGAGCCGTCTCAAAAGATGAGGCGGCTTTTTTGTATGTTTATGTGTATTTAGATATGAGAACCATTGATTTTGTAATATCCGAAAAAGATAATAACAAAAGAATCAGGGATTTTCTGCGGGATTTCGGCGTTTCCTCTTCCCTGCTGACAAAGCTGAAAAATACGGAAAACGGCATAATTCTGAACGGTAAATTTGCCAGGACCATCGACATTATACACTGCGGCGACATCCTGACTGTTTCAATAGAAAACAGCGGCACAATGCCAAGACCGCTGGTAAACAATCAGGTGAAAAAGATTTACAGCGATGAGGACATATTGGTGCTGGACAAGCCTGCGATGATGCCCGTGCATGAAAGCAGGAATCACCAGGGCGACACTTTGGCAAATGTTGCGGCCTGCTATATGGACAGCGACACCGCATTTCGCAGCGTATACAGGCTGGACAGGGATACCAGCGGACTGGTACTTATTGCAAAGAACGAACTTGCCGCCTGCAAACTGGCAGGTAAAATAAAAAAGGATTATTACGCCGTATGCGGCGGGATACTTACCGGCAGGGGAACAATAGAGCGCCCAATAAAAAGGACATCAGACAGCATTATAAAACGGTGTGTTTCCGATGACGGTGAAAAAGCGGTAACCCGCTGGGAAGCCCTGAAAAACGACGGCGAAAATACACTGCTGAAAATCCATCTTGAGACCGGCAGAACACATCAGATAAGAGTGCATTTTTCACATATCGGTCACCCTCTGCTGGGTGACACGCTGTACGGCGGCAAGTGCGACAGGATAAAGCGCCAGGCGCTGCACTGCAAAACGATATATTTTACCCATCCCGTAACGGAAAAACCAATGAGGATTGACAGTACATTTCCAAGTGATTTCTCTCTATTGCTTAAAGGACTGATATAATGCCCGCATTCGCTTCACACTATATATTTGCAAAAGAAATGATGCCGTTTTTGAAAGAAACGGCTGATTTTGAAATAAATGAGAGCGCCGTATATTTCGGCGCCCAGGGACCCGATATCTTTTTCTTTCACAGGGTCTTTCCGTGGATGCCCGGCAAATCTCTTAGAAAGTACGGTTCCATACTCCACAGGACAAAACCGGAAACCATTTTTGAGAGTATGCGTGCATACTGCAAAACTTCCGGTAATTGCAGTATTGTTAAATCCTATGTTTACGGCTTTATTCTTCACTATGCCCTGGACAGAAACTGCCATCCGTACGTATATTATCTGCAGAATGAGATGACAAAAAAGCACAAGCTGACAAATCCTCACTCTGCCCATAATACAATCGAATCTGCCATGGACACGTATCTTTTAAACAAACGGCTAAGCGTAAAAGAACCGGAAAAATTCAGGACTGCCGATACGCTTATTTATGATAAAAATGTTATGCGTGAAATCGGAATTTTTTTAAAAGATATCATAACCGGAACACTCGGCAAAAAAATGACGCAGAAACAGGGATATACCGCCCTTGAGGACACAGGGCGTATTCAAAAAGTATTGTATGACCCTTTCGGAATAAAGCGTCTGCTTATCCGGCCCGTTGAAACGGTTATTGCCCCTTTCAGCAGGAATTTTAAATTTACCGCCATGCTACGCCCCAAGGACTTGGAAAAAGCAAAAAAATATGCTAATATAGAAAACAACGAATGGGAATCGCCTTACAGCAGCGGCGTCAGAAGAGAAAGTTTTGAAGCGTTATTTGAGCTTTCAAAAAAAGACGCGAGAGAAATGATCCTATCCTTTCAGGAGGGTAAGGACTGCCGGGCGATTACGCAGAACAAATCTTTTTTAACAGGAGATGAAATTCAGTGAAAACAATACCGAGTTTTCAGATCGACCACAATATTTTAAAGAAAGGTATATATATCAGCAGAATTGACGATGATATCACCACATACGATATACGTATGCGGGAGCCTAACCGGGAAACGGTTATGACCAACGCCGCGATTCATACGATTGAGCATCTTTTTGCGACTTATGTGCGCAATACGGAGTTCGGCGACAACATCATTTATTTCGGTCCGATGGGCTGCAGAACAGGCTTTTATTTTCTTACACGCAGCCTAAGTGATAATTATACCATCGGGCTTATAAAAGACGCCTTTAAATTTATTGCGGATTACTGGGGCGTGGTTCCCGGCGCGTCTCCAAAGGAGTGCGGAAACTGCGTTGAGCACAATCTCCCCCAAGCTAAGGAAGAGGCAAGAGCGTTTCTGGAGATCATCAAGGACTGGACAAAAGAGGATCTGAAGTATCCCGTTGCTGAAGAATAATATCTGATTTAGCGTATTAGATGCGGGCGATTGGTAATCGCCCCTACGGTGAGCAGGAACGTTCCCTGCGCCGCTGTGCGCATTGTGCGCGCGGCGCATAAACGAAAGGGGTTTCCAAAGGGGAATAAGCCTGCGCCTCCCCTTTGGTCGTTTTCTCGGTTACCGTCTTTTGCGATTCAAAAGATGGTAACATCTGCGCTTAAGCGCAAATCACATTTTTAACATATTGAATACGCTAAATCGGAATTTAATAATCACAACCTTTTTCATAAGAAACAAACGAACGGACGGTTTTCAACCGTCCGTTTATGTTATTACTCCTCAAATTTTCCCTTGAAATCCGGCTCTATAATCGGTAAGCCAAGGGTCTTGACCGCGTCTTTTACCACTTTTTCGGTCACTTCCCCTTTAATCGGATACCCGGTAAAGGTCATATAATAAACCACCAAATCCTGAAATCTCGGTGTCATCTCATTGATTACTTTGACCGTATCGTCGTCTCTGAAATGGAAAGTGAACTTCCTTACATGAGCCGTTTCAATAGGTCTTATCCATAGCTGCAGAGAGCCGTCCTCCTGCCATGCCGCCTGGGAATATGTATGGTAACGGAGGTCGCCCAGCGTTATTTCTGAAACACCGTATTTGCCGTTCAGACCCACGTCAATGGTGTTTTCATAATCCTTTTCTTTCCAGTAAAATCTCAGCTTGTCATCCTCAAAATTAAATTTCATCTCGCTGATTTCACCGGGTTTATGATAAAGCATCTGCGTAATCGAAATAGTAATAACAGATACAAATTCAGGCGTTTTGAATTTGATAAGCCTTCCGGAGATTTTTTCCTCAAGCGCCCTGTTTCTCGGCATTGGCGCCAGCTTTTCCATATGGCAGCTGTCCATAACGGAAAGCAGCTCATCGTGCGCTTCCTTGTTTTCGGGGAGCGAGCCGTAACCGAAGCATCTCGGAAAATATTTCCAGAACACTTCCATAAGCTTATAGTCTTCCGCCTCTCCGCAATTAAGGACAACAAGCGCGTCATATTCCGGGAACATAAAGCACCGCTGACCGAAGAGGCCGTCGGCACGGTAGCTGTTGGCAATAGGATTTCTCCAGAACTGATAGCCATAGCCCACCATATTGTCAATATATCCGTCTCTGACTGAGTCGACCTGCTTTCTTGTGGCTTCCTTTACCCATACCGACGGGATGATCTGGGTGCCGTCAATCCATTTTCCGTCATGGATATAAGGCAAAAAGAATTTTGCGATATCCTCACTCTTCATATAGAGTCCCCAGCCGCCGGCATTGTTTCCGCTGCCGTCCGTTTCCCAGAAAGGTTTTTCAATTCCCAGCGGTTCAAAGATACGCGGATAAAGGTAATCTATCATACTCATACCCGTCACCTTGGAAATGATTGCAGACAGCATGAAGGTATTTTCGGATATGTAATTAAATTTCGTATTCGGCGGTAAAAGGAACGGCGCGTTCAGGAAGTTAGAAATCCAGTCTTTTTTCCCTTTTTCGTCAAGGACTGTGATCAGCTTATCCGAATGCATGGTCAGAAGCATACGGACAGTAAGCATCCTGTTAAACGGTCTTTTACTCATCGTATATTCCGGAAAAAAGGATACCACTCTGTCATTGAGATTGATAAGACCCTCGGCAACCGCAAAACCTATGGCTGTCGACGTAACGGATTTGCTCATGGAATAAAGCACATGGGGCGTATCCGAACTATACGGTTTATAGAATCCCTGGGCGCATACTTTATCGTGCCTTACCACCGTAAAGCTGTGAAGCCCTAAATTTTTTTCATTTATCTCATTCAGGAAAGCTGTGATTTCCCTGCTGTCAACGCCTACAGACTCGGGCGTTGTGTGCTCAAGCTGATATGTTTCCAATCGTTTCATAATTTTTCTCCGTTCTCCAGCTTTTATCTATATCCTATTTTATCGCAAATGGCAATACAATTCAACACCAATTCTATGCAATTTGTAAAATATAATTGACATTTTTACAACGAATGGTATAATCGAAAATAGATTATTATATTTAAAAGTATACCTGTATATGAGGTTAAAGTTATGAAAACAGCAAAAAAGGCATTGTCACTGATAATGTCTCTATTGATTTTATCCATGCCGTTTTCCGTCAGCGCCGCGTCGGAAAACGCGCTGAGAAATTCCGTTGTATCCGTCGCCAGCGGCGAAATCGGTTACACCGGCACGTCAACTTACTCAAAATACGGTGAATGGTACGGCTATCAGGGCTCCTGGTGCACGACATTCATTTTCTGGTGTTTTAATAAAGCCGGATCAGATAACGGAGTCAAACTTTATGGAAGCATTATCCCCAGCGGCGGCAACTGCAACAGTATGATAAGCTGGTTTTCAAACAAAGGCAGGTATCACGAGCGCTCCGACAGCTATCGTCCCAAAAAGGGCGACCTGGTGTTTTTTGACTGGACCGACAACGGCTCAGCCGACCATGTGGGAATCGTTACAGGAATCTCCGGCAGCACCGTTTATACTGTTGAGGGAAACTGTTCGGGAAAAGTAAAGTCAAGAACATATACCTCCACCGGATCCAAGCCTTACAACAATATCAGCTCCATTCTGGGATATGGTGTTCCGGCTTACTCCTCATCTGCTTCTTCCGGCGGTCAGGACAAGCAGACGACAAAAAAGAATGCTGCTACGGAAAAAAGCGAAGGCAAAAACGAATCTTCAAATTCCGTAACGAACAAAACCGCACAGAGCAACCCAACCCAAAAGAG
>JAGHJI010000037.1 GCA_017886765.1 Eubacterium sp. | reverse complement strand
GCCTCCAGCACTTCTCATAACTTCCGATATTAGTAAGCTCAGGAGTTCTTGATGGCTTTTGATTGAAACTGTCCGGATCACCGCGAAGCGCAAGACTGGCAAAATAATTCTCTTTGAAACGGACATCATCCCAAGTTAAATCAGAGCCGTCTTCGCAAAACCAAAAATTATCCGTAATTGTTACGGCATTAACCGCAAGCACCGTACTGATTTCGTCTTTATTTTGCAGACGAAGTGCTTTTTTCAAAAGCCTTGAATTAGCACGATGAGAATCAATAGCTCGACCTTTTAACCAAGTAGCAACATCATCACATCTATTAAAAAACAAAGGCGCAAGTTTGTCATTTTTATCAACAACAACTCCATTTTTTATTGTTGCAACAGGAATATCTGCCGACATTATTTTTCCGTTAAGGTTTTGCATTGTTCTCACCACCAATCTTTTCTACATTATAGCATCTGTTAATAATGTTAGCAAGTAAAAATAGTTTATCAAAATTCATCTAAAACAAAATAAGGCAGAGGTACAAAATCCGCTCCACCCCTGCCTTAAATTTTGCTGAGTAACAATACTAAATAAATTACATGTATTTGTTTTTACAAAAGCACCTATTTGCCGATCAATCATTTTTATTATTTCCTCTTAAAAAGCAATCGACAAAAGCTTCACCACTTGGAAATTCATTTTGAACAATATTCAGTAAGCGAGTAATATTTTCACCATAATCACTTGGGTAGAGAGTAACAACTTTTTTATATGTATTAGGAATTATCATTAAAGATGCTGGATTATTATCTTGAACAACCAATGCAATATAAGTTTCATCAATTTTTGTATAAAAACTATTTTCAACATCAAAATAATATGCTCTTTCAAAAGACCCAGATAAACTATCCTGGATAGTTGCAATTGGACTCTTCTTTTCGCACCAAGCCATTTCTTCACACAAGTGAGTATTTGAATCTAAATATTTCCATACAATTTCGTTTTTCTTTGTTAGACTTATTAATCTGTTAATAAACATTATATATTTGTTGTCAATCATTTCTAATATTCTCCTTTTTAGATAAGCGACCTGATAATATCGATAAATAGTTACATACTTTATTAAAATCAACATCCTTTGCATCTCTTTTTAATAAGATTTTAAAGAAATGAAGACTAATTTTCTCCCGTAGAGATAAAATTTCATAGAATTTTACTCTATAGCTTTCTACATTTTTTAAAATATCTTTTAGTATGACATTGGTTTTAATATTATCATCAATAATACTTTTTCTATGTCCTTCAAAAGTATTTTGATAAGCAATCCGCTCACTATTATATGTACTAATTACATCGTTGTATTTAAGGATTTTACTTATTTTCTTTGTTTTTATAGAAACAAATATAGTCAAAATAAATCCAATTATTCCTATCGAAGTTGAGAAACCTTGAACGATTTCATTAGTAGCAATTTTCTTTAACAAATCAAATATCAAACATTTTACACCTCTTTTCAACAATTTAAAAAAATTGTCAACTTACAATAATTGTGGTTATAGGTCCAGCAACAGCAGCAATCATGGCTACAATTGAAATAATCATCATAGCAATGTTAAACCGATTGCTTCTTTTCAATTCTTTCTTAGCACTATTAGTTGTCTGTACCTGAACGTCATACAATTCTTTTAACTTAGAATAATTATCAAAAAGCAGTGCATTTTGTTTTTGTATAATTTCAATTTGCTGTTCAAACAGCTCTTTCTGTGCAATATTTGCCTCTGCTCCCGCAATAAGCGTTGCATTTCTTTTTGCATTATGCCTGCTTATCTGTTCTATCAATCGCTGATTTTTCTCAATATCTTCATTAATCACAGATACTTGTATTGAACTGTTTACAGTAGCTATTTTTTTTGTTAATTCATCTATATCCATATTAATTTTCACTTCTCATTTCAACTGCTCGCACATGGGCAGGAGTTGTTCTAATTTTTCTACTATGCGTTTTTGCTCGGCAAGTGGTGGAAATGCAATTATAACATTACGAATTGCATCAATTGAAATACTCTCTTGCGCAGTAGCTTTTTTATATTTTGTCAACTGTTGATAACCGATTGTGCTCCTAAGATAATAAAGCACATATTCCTCCATAATACAATCTTCATCTCCATTAAAGAGTTCAATTTTTCCAACATTTGAACCTAAATGTGCTTTAAATGAACCATCAAAAATTGCAATATTTCCTATTGTGCCAACATATGGAGTTAGTAAACACTTTTTTGAAATTTGACTTCGTGGCAATTCGTTTGACACTTTTTCTGGAATATAAGAATCAAAATCAAGAACTAGCTTTCCATTTTGAACATTTTTACCTTTAAACAATGGAATACCTGTTACTGTTAGGTTTGGGGCAATGTTTTTAGTATATTCAAATCCCGCAAGCTTAGTTACAAAAGCAATATCATCGATATAGCACACTTTCCAAGAATGAGGAAAATCTGATGGAATTTCTTTGTCGGTTATTTTCGGCAACGCCTTTGTTTTTTTCATTTTTCCTAATTGAATCAATCGCAGTTTTTCTTTTTGAATTTGGGCAAAGAGTTCCTCTGCTGTGCCTTCTTCAGGGCGCTGTTCTACAAGTTTGCCCTGTATTGCATACTGCAAAAGAGATTTTTTCATATCATCAGGGAAACGGCTGTTAAACTGCTCCAGCTTGCTCCACGCCTGCTCATAGCGGTCAATATAATGCAACAATTCTTCGATTTTAGCAACAATCCTCTTTTGCTCGGCAACAGGCGGGAGAGAAACTAACATAGGGTAGATCAATTTGCCCGATATAACAGGTTGTGCAGTTGAACTAGCTTTTTTTCTTGGATTTAGATATTCAATATAAAACTTTAACCATTTTATATCTATTCTATCTTCATCAAATGTTGTAATAAATGCATTATCTGTTACCCAAGCTTTGTTTTCTGTGATATGTGTACTACCACAATAAAATCCAACTCTGCCAATTACTAATGTTCTTTTAGAAACATTGTAAGAATTATGATGTCCGTTGATTCCATTTCCACCATATACTGGGTACGTGCCACTTTCATCCATTTCTTTTGATGTCAATCCATCTCCAGACGAAATTGAAATGATTGACCCTAATCTTACCCAAAACCAAGATTCTGGAATATCGAATGGCTTTTCGTCATCGGTGATTTCTGGGAGAGGTTTTTCTTTTTTTATTTTCTTTTCTGCAATGAGTTTTTGTTTTTCTTTCTGAATTTGGGCAAAAAGTTCCTCTGCTGTGCCTTCTTCAGGGCGCTGTTCAACAAGTTTGCCCTGTATAGCCAGCTGCAAAATACTGTTTTTCAATTCCTGCGGGGTCATTCGGCATTACCTCCGAGAATTGAAGTTATTTCAGCAAGCACTCGGTCAATCTCTGCATTGAGAGATGCTCGTTTTTCCTCATATTTTTGAATAAGGTCGAGAGGGTCGAGAATCTCCTCTTCCTCGTGAGGATAACCGCACTGGTCTAAATTATAGCCGAATTCATCAGCAAGCTGATTTACTGTAAATTTCTTTGCTTTATCAAAGTCGTCAACACTGATTTCCTGACGGTCATTCCACCACTGAATTACAGGGGCAAAATGCTCAAGCTTCATTGGTTTTGTTTTTGAAAAATGCTTATAACCTTCTGGCATATCAAGGCGATAAAACCAAGTTTCCTCTGTTGGATGAGTACGGTCAAAGAACAAAATATTTGTTGTAATTGAAGTATAGGGAGAAAAAACGCTTGACGGCATACGGATAACTGTATGCAAGTTAAATTCATTCAAAAGTTTTTTCTTAATATTAATTTTTGCATTATCTGTGCCAAACAAGAATCCGTCAGGCAAAATAACGGCTGCTCTGCCGTTTTTCTTTAATCTGTACATAATTACAGACATAAACAAATCTGCTGTTTCAGAGCTTGCAAGGTCTGATGGAAAATGATTTTTAACATCATTCTTTTCTGAACCGCCGTAAGGAGGATTCATAAGAATTACATCAAACTGGTCATCCTCGGTATAGTCGAGAACATCGTGAAGAAGCGAGTTACCGTGAAACACCTGAGGAACATCCAAATTGTGCAAGAGCATATTTGTAATACAAAGCATATAAGGAAACTGCTTTTTCTCTATACCGTAGATAGAATTATCATATAATTCTTTATCATCAGTAGTATTAATCTTCGGTTCAAGTTCTTTGAGCCAGCTTGTAAGGAAACCGCCTGTACCGCAAGCGAAATCAGCCATTTTCTCGCCGATTTCAGGCTGAATCATTTTAGCCATAAAATCAGTTACAGCACGGGGAGTATAAAACTCACCTGACGAGCCTGCACTTTGCAGTTCTTTTAAGATAGACTCATATATATCGCCGAATGCGTGGCTCTCCTCATAATCGCTTAGGTCAAGCTCATCAATTACATTCAAGACCTGACGAAGAAGAACACCGTCTTTCATATAGTTATTTGCATCGGCAAATGTTGTTTGAACGATAGCCTTTTTAATAGGAGTTGAGGCTGTTACGGGTAACTTTTTAAGAGTCGGGAACAAAGTATTATTGACGAAATCAAGGAGCGTATCCCCTGTCATTGCTTTGCCTGATTTATCGTCAACAGCCCAGTTTTTCCAGCGACATTCTTCTGGAATAATGGAAGTATAGTTGTCGTCGTCCCACTCCCAATCCTGCTCTTTAGCATCGTACACCTTTAAAAAGAGCATCCATGCAATCTGCTCAATACGCTGGGCATCTCCGTTAATACCTGCGTCATTACGCATAATATCACGAAGTCTTTTTACAAATCCCGATAAATTACTCATTATATTATCCTACTTCATAAATCTCTTTCTCTAGTTCTTTAACTGCATTGAGATATCCTTCTTTACCGCCAAAATAGGTTGCTATTTTAGCAGGCTTTCCGAACTTCTTAAACGGGTCAAGCTGCAATATCTCTGTTTTTTCAATCTCATAAATACCTGTGTTCATATACTTATCAAGAAGAGCTTCAAGCACCTCTCTTGCGACACCGCTGTATTTACTGAGAAAATCACGCTTTTTAACATTGTTTGCACGCTCACGGCGAGTAAGCGGTTTTTTATCAAAAGCAACATGGCAGATAAAATCAAAATCATCTACATCTGTCATATTCTGCTCTTCTTTCATTTGATTTAAGTCAATTCCCTGTTCTTTTAAAAGCTCGTTGATTACTTCTTTTTTCTGCTCTGATGTCCACTGACGGATGAAATTATCAAGTGAAGCATATGTACCAAGGATATTTGACTTTGTATAATCTACAATACTTTCCTGTCGGAGCAATTTTCCGTTTGCGTCATAAACGGCAACAGTTTTTCCGAGAATATCGACCTTACATCCGTTAGCGTCAACGATAGGCTTTTGCTTTTTCTTATCTCCACCAGGTTCATTACCGTTTCCGCTGCCGTCTTTATTATTTCCTTTTGTTTCAGGCTTTGCATTCGGGTCATAACCGTCAACCATTTCAATCGGACCATCCCAATCAGGATCTGAAAACAGGCGAGAAACATTACGGAAATCCATAACGACAAAATGGTTTTTGCCTTCTTTTTCACGCAGTCGGGTACCTCTGCCTATAATCTGCTTAAACTCAGTCATTGAACTTATCATTTCATCTAAAACGATAAGTTTAGTCATTTTACAGTCTGCACCGGTTGAAAGCAACTTTGATGTTGTTGCTATAACTGGATACGGAGATGATACAGAAATGAAATAATCAAGTTTGCTTTTTCCGTATGCATCTGAACCGGTTATGCGCACTACATAATCAGGGTTTTCCTTACACATATCTGCATTAAGATTATTAAGTGCGACACGCATATTTTCTGCATGCTCTTCATTGGCACAAAATACAATTGTTTTCTGCATTCGGTCAGTACTCTTTAGATATTTTGTTATCTCATTTGCAACCTCATAAATACGGTCTTCAATAACAATATTGTAATCGAAATCGCTATTGGTGTAGATTCGGTCTTCTATTTCATTTCCATATTTATCAAGCTGACCTTTACACGGTCTCCAGCCTTCGCCGATATTAGTCTTAATATTTATAACTTTGAACGGAGCAAGGAAACCGTCCTCAATTCCTTCCTTTAAGCTATAGGTATAAACAGGCTCTCCAAAGTAATCAATGTTTGAAATGTATTTTGTTTCTTTTGGAGTTGCAGTCATTCCAATTTGAGTAGCTGATGAAAAATATTCAAGAATCTTTCGCCAGTTACTGTCTTTCTTTGCTGAACCTCTGTGACACTCATCAACGATTACCAAATCAAAGAAGTCTTTACTAAACAACTTTGCAAAACGCTCAACACTGTTTTCCGAGCTATCATCATCTTCACCTTCATTATTTCCAGTGAGCTGCTGATAAAGTGAAAAATACACTTCATGCGAAGTTATAGTTACAGGATCATCATTGGCAAAATTAATTTTGTGTATTGTTTTTTCAAGTGGTGAAAAATCCTGCTGAATAGACTGATCAACAAGAATATTTCTATCAGCAAGATACAATACCTTTTTCTTTAATCCGCTTTTTAACAAACGATATACAATCTGAAATGCCGTATATGTCTTTCCTGTACCAGTAGCCATTACAAGGAGAATTCTGTCCTGCCCTTTGGCTATTGCCTCAACTGTTCTGTTAATAGCATTTCTTTGATAGTAACGAGGATCATATGTATTTTGACTTGAATAGTAAGGCTGTTCTACAATTTTCAACTCGTCAGGAGTGACGCCCTCTCCACAGTTAGAATTTATCTTCCACCGAGCAATCAATTCGTCAGGAGACGGAAATTCATCTAAAGGCAAGAAACGCTCTTTACCTGTAAGAAAATCATGCTCTTGAAAACCATCGCCATTTGAACTGTAGGCAAAAGGAATATCCATCATTAGTGCATAGGTCATTGCCTGTTGCAAGCCATAAGAAACAGTATGATTGTTATCCTTTGCTTCAACAATAGCTATAGGCTTGTCTTTGTTAAGATAAAGAACATAATCTGCTTTTTTTGGTTTTTCCCTGGTAGTGAGATTACCTTTTAGATTTATTCGACCATCTGTTATTTTGGTCTCCATGGTAATTCTATCAAGTCCCCATTTAGTCTGTATCGCAGGAGTTATAAAATGCAGTTTAACATCTTCTTCGGTCATTTCTTTTTTGTTTAAAATCACCGTAACAGCCTCCTCGCAAAATAATTTGTTTAAAAAAATTATATATACAGTAATTATATATAAAAAGAAGATTTTAGTCAATAAAACATAAAATAAGTTGTTTTATGTGAATATTTTTTAAATGAATATATATAATAAAAATTATTGAAGTTCATTTTTATGTACCTTGTTATTCAAAATTCATACAATACTTGACAGATTAGAAATAAAAAACTGGATATTCAAACTCCTTTGTGGTATATGTGTGTACTGCAAAGGAGTTGATTATTTATGTCAATACTTGAGGAGTTATGGTATGGAAATATAAATCCTAGTGAGGATAGAGATATTTCTGACGAAGAAAAGAAGTTGGTTGAGTTGATGGCAAGACATCAAGAATACCTGACATCAAAACTTAAAGATAAAGAACTTGATGAGTTCAAAAAATATGTTGAATGCTGTAACGAGTACACTTCCCTGGTTGAATGTCAGGCGTTTGAAATCGGGTTTAAGTTAGCTATTCAATTATTTAATGACAAAGATTAAACAAATAACAAAAAACGCTGTTTCATATTAATGGAAACAGCGTTTTTTGTTTGTATATTAATAAAAATTAATATCAAATTAGTTCTGGATATGGGCGCAAATTACCGTACTGTATATTCAATAATATACGTTCTGTCTTCTCCCATAAACTCACCAACATATAAAACTTTAACAACACCTTTTGCCTTAGCTGTAACAATCAAATCATCGCCAACCGTAGCCACAGATGTATCTTCAGAGTAACCTCGTACATTATCCCACATTGTTGATACATTATTTACATAGCTGTGCAAATTAGTTTCCCCAACAGAAAGGTCTTCTTCCCAATTTGGCTTGCTTGCTTCAAATTTTGTTTTAAACTCATCAGGAATTTGATTCGTTGAGGAATTTGAAGAAGATTTGGTTGTTGTAGTCGTCGTTGAAGAAGTTGTGGATTCAGTAACATTCTCATACGAGTCTGCCTGATGTTCTGAAACTTGTCTTGAAGCTTCATTTATAATATCATTCACCATATCCGCTCTTTGCGATTGCTCCGCAGAAGCCTCTTTTGCCTCCTCATTAGAAGACTTAACAGCGCCTGTGATTCCGGAAATAATCAAAGCTAAAACTATAATTAAAATTATTACCGGAATCATATAAAACAATTTACTTTTCTTTTTCTTGTTTTTATTTATGCTGTCATAATATTCTTTTGGTGGAGTAAAAACTTGGGAATAACCATTTTGATAAGCACTCTGATGGGTATTTTTACCGTAAACAGCAAGCAGAATTTTTTGAATGTCATTATCTCTATTACAACTGTAAAATATCAATTTCTTCTTTTGCCCAACAACAACATAAGCAGTCTTTATTAATGATTCAGTGCATGCCATCACAAGCTTTTCATCGCTTATCCCATTAAATTCTTTGAAATCAGAAAAGAAATAAGGTTGAGTGTTATTTATTTCATTGTGTTCTAAAATGATATTACATATTTCGCTTTTGTAGGTTTCATTGGTTTTACTATCGTAAACATTAGGGAAAAATGACGCAAGTGATTTCATATAAGTAATTGCTAATTCGCAATCGTTTTTTGTCAACTTACCGAATTGAGTATCATTTTTGTGCGACAGCTTATTTCTAAAATCCCTAAGCTTGCTTGTAATACTCTTTATTTCATCAGCACTTTCTGTTAAATTATATTCTTCTATAATTACGCTTGCATATTTGTCATACATAAAAACAAATAATTTTATACAAGCCTGAAAATCCAATCCTTTTACTGATTTTACTTTATCAGGTATCTCTGGAATTTGGGACTTTCCTTCAGCTTTACGTTTTGTATTTTTTTCTCTTGCCTGGTTATTATAATCTGTTTTATACATGTCAAACCAAGACGCTCCAAACTTTTTGGACAATGCTGTGTCAATTACATTTCTTAATAATTCGGTTATTACGTCCTGACATTTTTCAGCAACTATTTCTTCGTCCAACTTCAATTCAATAACCTCTTTCATCAAATATTTTTAAGCGAGCAAATTTCGCTGTCAAATTTTTTCTTCATTTTACTTATTACTGCATCAGAAACTTTTTTACCATAGTACGCCTCTAAGTAAGCAAGCAAAATCTTGTTTCTGTAAGGCACGTCCAAAACTTTATCAGTTTTAGATTTTTCGTCTATATACGGCAGCTGATTATACCGTTTTAACGAGTTAAAAAACATTTCGTCAATTGTATTGGTAATTTCGACATAGGTAAAATCTATAAGCCCCTTTTCAGCACAATTGATTGTTTCATTTTCATGATATTTTAGTGACTGACAAATTTCAGAATTATTAGACGGTTCTTTTTTTACTAGATCAATCAATCTTGTTGTATAAAACAATTTATAGTATGAAACGAGGGCACTTTTTTTATTTCTGTTAAGGCTGTCAAGTAATTCAACAATATACATTATGTAGCGAGTTAAATAAGCGTCAACCGTTTGCAAATTATCAGCAGATTCGGTACTTTCATAACTGCATTTGCTTTCAATTAAATCATAGAGATTCGAATCACCGTCACCGTCTTCATTTGCAAATGCAGAATCAAGAGAAATATCTTTCTTATACTTTTCCAAAATGTCTAAAACTCTGTAATTTAAAATTTGAGCAAAATAAGTAGTAAATTTTGAATTTTTATCAGGCTTGTACTTATTAATACACTCAACAATACAATCGAGATATGCTGTAGCAAAAACATCTTCCAAAAGGTAAGTCTTACTATATCTTGAACTCATTTTGTCAAAATAATATTCTTCCAATTTCAGTATAAGTCCAATAGTTTCCGTTTTTAGATTATAAAATACTGCGCTGTCAGTTTTGTCAATATTATTTAATTCATATACTTTTTGATTTATTTTATCAAAATCTTCTTGGGAGAACGACCTTCCTTTTTTACTTCTCATTGTCTTCACCCAGCATAAGAATTTTTTCTATTTTACTAAAAGCGTCGTCAGCATTCATCGCTGAAAGAGTATCAACTATATTATTCATAAAAAAGAGCGCTGTTATATCGTAAATATAATATGAAACAGGTTTACCGTGTTCACGGTTTACCTTTCCGTAGGCAACCACACCGATAGTAACATTTTTTAAATTCTTATGTGCAAAATTGAGAGCCATCATTTGAATTATTGGCGTAGGTTTCGTGCCGAATGTAACACAGGAATATAAATCATCGCCGTCTTCAAAAAGAGAAATAATATTTTTAAATGTTGCAAGATGATTTTCTATTGTTTCTTTGGAAGAGATATACACCTTTTCAATTATCACTTGAATATTTTTAGGAGCTGTGATGTTGAATATACGCTTTTGCATCAGCTTTAAGTTATCTTCGCAATCAATATTGCCCTCTTCCAAAAGAGCTATCAACATAATTTTCTCATTATTTTCAGCATATCCGTTAACTATACACTCAATGGGAAAAATTATTTCATCACTCATATTAAGTTTTTTATTTTCCAAAGAAATATATTTTCCTTTAAGAAGATTGCTTCCTGTTTGCATAGGAACATAAGTAATAAATTTTTTCATTTTATCACCGCTTTAATAAAACAAAAATTCGTAATATATAGTCATAATTATACATTAATTTTCTAACATATTCAATAGCTATGTATTATACGGCAAATTAATTGAAAAAATTTTTTAATTTTTGGTTAAATTTTTGGAAAATTTTCCGATATATAACTGTCAGCTGACAAAAACAACAAAATTTAAGGAGTTATAAAAAATGGCAAAAGAAAACAGTATTATAT
>JAGHJI010000036.1 GCA_017886765.1 Eubacterium sp. | reverse complement strand
TGGTTGAACTCGTAAAAGCGGTTTGGGTGCATGAGAACGGGGAAATAACGGTTGACTTCAATTTTGCCGACGAGTACCAGCGAATTATTGATTAAATCGAGAATAACCACAACGTTATCCGAGTGATTGAGAACAAGGCAATCTAACGGCTTGCCTATTCAACACAAAGGAAAATCTAATGTTGTGCATAAATAAACGGCTCTACCGGTCCTACAGGACCTACAGGTGCTACGGGAGCCACAGGCGCTACTGGTCCGACAGGTCCAACCGGTCCTACAGGCGCTACAGGATCTGACGGAACAGACGGGGAAAACGGTCTGGCGGCTTACGGCGGACTGTCAAATACAACAACCCCTGCGGCTGCGCTTCAGGCTAATGCTGTAAGCACCGTACAGATTCAGCTGCCTGACGGAATGTCCTCAAGCAATGTGTCCTATACACCGGCTAACAGCCTGACAGTAATCAACCCCGGCGATTATGAAATCAATTTCTGGGTAGACCTGGTAGACGTATGCGCAAGAATGGTTACGATCGCGATAAGGCGCAATGGAGTCAATATTCCAAACGCGACAATAACGCGTAATATCCGTTCCGGTATGAACACCGTATTCAGCGGGAGCATCATACTGGCTCTGGCAGCCGGCGATGTGATTGATATGACTTTGACATTGTCGTCTGAGGACGGCAATAACTTTGTCAACGACGTAAACGCTTCGCTTACGATTAAAAAAATTGACAACTGATACGCTGTCATAAAATGAATGTGAAAGCTGTTTTACGCAGCTTTCACATATTGAGTAAAAAATAAAAATCCTGATTGAAAATAAATTCAGTCAGGATTTTTTATTTTAGCTTAATGAATAAAATTTGTAAAATTAACGGTTTCCTGTTTGATTTTTCGCTTACCGATGAGGAAATGGCGCAGATAGCCGCCATGGATAAAAACAAGCGCTATTATACCAGCACGCCGGAAATGCTGGAAGGATATGTCAAGATGATCCCTCCGGTAGACGAACAGAAATAAAAGAATAAAGGAGTGTTTTTTATGCGTAAAAATTTCGGAACAAAGCCGTGGCTGTATCCACTGCCGGTGCTAATCGTCGCGACTTATAACGAGGACGGCTCAGCCGACGCTATGAACGCCGCCTGGGGAGGTCTGTACGATTCCGATAAGGTCGTTCTTTGTCTGAGCCACGGACACAAGACAACAAAAAATATTAAAGAGAAAGGCGCTTTTACTGTCAGCTTTGCGGACGCGGAAAATGTAGTCGCCTCCGACTATGTAGGCATGGTATCCGCCAACAGTGAAGCGGATAAAATGAAAAAATCCGGCTTTCACACGACAAAAAGCGATTTCGTTGACGCGCCGCTGATAGATGAGCTCCCGGCTGCGCTTGAATGTGAATTTATCAAAGTCAATGAGGACGGAAATATTATCGGAAAGATCGTCAACTTCAGCGCTGACGAGCGTATACTCGGAGATGACGGTAATATTGACCTTTCTGAATTTCATCCCATTTCTTTTGACCCGGTTCATAACGGTTATCACAAATTGGGAGATAAAGTCGGCAACGCCTTTCGTGACGGAAACGCACTGAAATAATAACCACTTTACAGTAAAAAAAGCAGCGGCATGATTATAACCGCTGCTTTTTTTGCTTACAGATTTCTGCTTATATATAATAATGTTCAAGATAATAAAACGCCGAAACCACGGGAAATATACACACCACAAGGCAAATCTTATATTTGAGGACAAATACATATTGAACTGGATAATTTTAAAATCAAATACAATTCTTTATCCCTTAGGTTTGTTTATTTTATTTCCTCAAGCAGCTGCTGTTTGATTTTCCACAGCTTTTCAGATAAATCCACATAGTAGGTGTGGGGGTTTTCAAAACGCTTTACCTCGTCCCACAGCAGATCAATCTGCTGCAAGCAGTAGGACTGAATTTCATCCAGCTTCGGCAAATCATAAACACATTTGCCGTTTTTAAATATAGGAACAAGAAGCTCTCTTACTGTGAAATCGGTAAGCGTTTTTGTTTTCCACACGGCGTTGGGATCAAAAATGGTACGGGGCAGATTCTCGCTGACGGTTTCGTTATATATACAAAGCTCGTCTGCGAGAGCCTTTTTGCTCTCATTATCGTAATAGCGGTAAACCTTCTTGAAATGAGGATTTGTTATTTTTGAAACATTTTCACTCACTTTGATTTTGGGAATGATCTTTCCACTGTCATCCTCAACGGCTACAAGCTTGTACACGCCGCCGAACACGGGCGTGCTGCTGGATGTGATCAGACGTTCCCCTACTCCGAAAACGTCAATTTCAGCGCCCTGCATCATCAGGTCGCCGATCAGATGCTCGTCAAGGGAATTGGACGCCACGATTATACATTCTTTCAATCCGGCGTCATCAAGCATTTTTCTTGCCCGTTTTGAAAGATAGGAAATATCACCGGAATCAAGACGTATACCAAAACTGGTAATCCCCTTTGGAAGGAGCACCTCCTTAAAAGCGCGTATGGCGTTTGGCACGCCGCTTTTGAGCGTATTATAGGTGTCCACCAACAGTATAGCGTTTTCCGGATACAGTTCGCAGTAGCTCCTGAACGCATCGTATTCTGTATCAAACATCTGCACCCAGGAATGCGCCATCGTACCGCTGG
>JAGHJI010000035.1 GCA_017886765.1 Eubacterium sp. | reverse complement strand
GGCACGATATCCGCCTGATAAAGCAGTATGTCCGCAGCCATAAGGCAGGGATAGGTAAACAGTCCGGAATTCACATTATCCGAATGCTGCTGCGACTTATCCTTAAACTGCGTCATTCTGTTCAGTTCGCCGAACATGGTATAGCAGTTAAGTATCCAGCCCAGCTGAGAATGCTGGGGCACGTGGGACTGGATAAAGAGAATACTCTTTTCAGGGTCAAGCCCCACAGAAAGCAGAAGAGCGTAAAGCTCCACCGTCTGCTGTCTTAACTTTTTCGGATCCTGCCTGACGGTAATGGAATGCAAATCGGCAATACCGAAAACCGTGTCGTAATCATCCTGAAAAGAACTCCAGCCTTTCATTGCGCCCAGATAGTTACCAAGGGTGGGTATGGATGTAGGCTGAATCAGCGACAGGCTTCTTTTTTTACGTTCTTTTTTTATTTCTTCTGACATATTCTATCTCCAATAGTATTGATTTGCTGTTATGATTTATATTCCCGTGCAACCTGACCGAGAGCCTTGACACCGTTTACAATACCCTCGTCGGAAGGGGTCGAGAAATTCAGGCGGATATACTGTGTGCTGTCGCGGTCATTCATAAGAAACGCGTTGCCCGGAACAACGGCGACTTTTTTATCCACAGCTTTTTTTACAAATTCCAGCATATCCACATGATCTGGCAGCTTGCACCAGATAAACAGACCGCCTTCGGGTCTGACATATTCCACGAAATTGCCCAGTTCCCTGTCTATACAGTCGCACATCAGGTCAAGCTTTTTCTTGTAGATACCCTGAATTTTTTTGATATGCGCCTCTACGTCATACTGCCTGAACCATTCGTATACGATCATCTGATTCAGACAGGGCGTATGTACGTCAGCCGCCTGCTTGCCTACCGTCATTTTCGCCAGCAGATCCTTGTGAGCAATACAGTAAGCCACACGCAGACCCGGCGAAAGTATTTTGGAAAAGGAGCCGGCGTAAACTACAACACCCTCGTCGTCCATTGACTTGATGGTGGGAAGTTTTTCACCGGTCACACGCAAATCACCGTAGGGATTATCCTCAAGAATAACAACCCCGTACTCTTTTGCCAGCGCGTACACTCTTTTTCTTTTTTCAAGAGACATTGTGACTCCCGAAGGATTCTGGAAGTTCGGGATGGTATAAATAAATTTAGCGTTAGGCGTTGATTTCAGCGCATCTTCCAGAGCGTCAACATTCATACCGTCAGCCTCAACCGGAATACCCTTCAGCTTACAGCCGTAGGAGCGAAAACAGTTGAGAGAGCCTATAAAGGACGGCTCTTCACAAATTACGGTATCTCCTTCATTGCAGAGCACCTTTGTAACCAGATCCATGACCTGCGTAGCGCCGGACATAATAATGATGTTATCAAATTCCCTGCCGATATTCTCACGGCTTTTCATCCACTTGAAAATCGTATCCCTCAGCGGCTGATAACCCTCTGAAACACCGTACTGTAAAGCCTCTATGGGTTTTTCATCCAGTATTTCCCGGGTAATCGCTCTGACCTCGTCCACAGGGAAAGCGTCGGGAGCAGGATTACCAGCTGCCAGCGGAATGATCGACGGGTCTGAGGTTGCTTTTAAAATCTCTCTGATAGCGCTGGGCTGCAAAGAGGAAATTCTGTTTGAAAACGTATAATCCATTATGCTTTCCTCCTAAATAATATTATCTCTTTTAAGAAACTTAATAAGTCTGTCCGTATTGTGACCGTCGTGATAAGTCACAATTTTTGAATACTTTTTCTTATATTCTTCACTCTGGGGATTATCATAATTATACGCTATGGATTCACGCAAACCGTCCGTTGAATAAAAATAATCGCCGTAAACATTTTCCTCATTCAGCATCAGCTTTGTGGTGGGACCGTAATAGGACAGGCACTCATCCTTTTCCTCCCAGTAGAAGATCACGCGCGTTCCACGATAAAAAGCGTCGTACGCTATGGAGGAATAGTCGGTAATCAGTATTCTTGCCTGCTTAAGTATATCGTCATACTTTGCGTTGGTAACAATGGCGTCCGAAACCGTCTGAGGAAGCTTTTTCAGTTCGTTCACAATAAGGGGATGCGGCAGAATGATCACCTTGTCCTTAAGATCATCCGGCACGCAGTTATAGATTTTCATGATCATTTTAAAATAGCTTGTCTGGAGGAAATCATCGCGTGCCATGTTGATCTCCCAGGGGCGCCACGTGGGCATAATAATAATTTTATCGGCGTCGTCATTCATAACATTTCTGTCAAACTTCGGCAGTCCTGAAATATATAAATCCTCATACTCATGTCTGCCAAGCTCTACAAAATGGTCCGCCTCCGCCTGAGAGGATACAACTACCCTGTATTTTCCTTTAAGTTCACGACGCCTGAAAAGATATCTCGCTTCACTGTCAAGGGAGACCATGTACATTACACCGTGCTGCAGGAAAACATAATTGATATTCTTATCCGCAACCTTTTTCAAAGCAAAGACATTAAATATTTTCAAATCAATAGCGTGCACCATGGTTTCAGTGCCTATAAACGTCTTGGATTTAAAGAAATACAAATAGTGCTTGAATGAATTTTTGTAAAGAATATTGGGCAGATACTTTTTCGGTATGGAATCAAAATACGGGTAATTTCTGTCAACTATAAAATAGGAATCCTTATAACCCTCGTCAATCAGCTTTTCAAACAGGACGCTGGCGCTCTCCTCATATTTTGATGCGTTTTTTTCAAAAAGCAAAACCAGATTCTTCGCCTTTTTACTGTGCCATAACAGAGACAGACAATAGGCTAAAAACTGTTTTATTCTTTCAATAACCTTATCTGAAGTAATAAAAGATCTGACATATACGTTAAGTTTATTGCTGGTGGATTGACGAAATACTGCAATGGTATTGGTTTCCTTTTCTCTGAGCATGGAACTTCTGAGTCCGAGGAAAAAGCCGCCCAGAACAGACCAGTAAGACGCGTGGCACTGCACGATCTTGCCGAATTTATTTTTGAAACACATCATTACCTTATTATTTGCAGGCAAATCAATAATTTTTTCCACCGGAACTTTAAACGAGAATATGCCGGAATGTCTTTTGGAAACTTTGTTTTTGCTACCGACAAGTTTATATTCATATTCTTCGTCGCCTACCATAAGGAAAGTATCCTTCATCGCAACAGGCACACACGTTTTAAAGCTGAAAAGACTTATGCACTTCAGATATTTTGAGGTAGATACATAAAAGGGAATGATATTATTAAATCTTGAGTTCTTTCGGAATGACGCATGGGCGTAAATCTTGTCTTCCGTAAGATTAAGGTAATTTTCATTTTCCTTGTCATGATGATCAAGCTCTGAAAAACCATGGGCTTTTTCAAATTTTTTTACATTCCGGACTGTTTCGGCATAAGCTTTTGAGTTGATATAATAATCGCCGTGGGTAATATATTCCTTTTCACCGCTGAGTTTAGAAAGAATACCTGCAACAATAAAATCACCGCAGGAGAAATCCACCACTTTAACCGGTTTAATGGAATGGAATCGGCGGTTTGCCTCGCTTTCAAAAAAGTCATTTAGTGAGTCCGTGTTTTTTATCCTGTGCAAGTATCTGTATCGGAATAAAGGGAATGCCTCTCTATAGCTAAACTGAAAAGCGGAGATAATGCCAAAAAATCCCGCTTTACCGTCAAGCGACTTGATAAACTCCCTCTTGCTGTCCGTAAGATTTCTTCTGTAAGCAACCACACAGTTATATTCGGGATGCTCTTCAATATAATTTCTTATATTCTCAAAATGCAGCGGACGGAATTTACCCGCATAAATCAGGCACAGATTATCCGCCGGCTCTTGCTTTTCAAGCGTAAATTTTTCCGTTTTACCGGTTACCATCATTCTGAAAAGATCCTCACACTGGTTATAAGAACCGTTAGGACAATACGCCTTAAGAAACGCGGAGTAATCCTGAACCTCTCTGTCCATTTCAGCTATGGTCTGCGCAACATTTTCGGTAACCGGAAACGGAAGCTCCTCAAACGGAATATAAACGCCCCTTGTTTTAAAATATTCCCGCTTATCGTAAGCAAAAAGAACAATTTTCTTACCGGTAACAGCGAAGTCAAAGAAAACGCTGGAATAATCGGTAATCAGCCCGTCGCAGGCGTTAAGGACCTCATAAGTGTCGTATGAGGAATCAAAATACTTTATATGCTTGAATTTACTGCAGTCAATATTACTGGCTAAAAGGAAATGCAGGTTTACAAGAAGGAGTTGGTCATCGGAAAGTTTTTTATCAAACTCTCTGAGTATCTTCATCGTTGAAGAAATCTGTTTTTCTGTATTTGCTTTTCTGCCGGTACCTCTCCAGGTAGGCATATACGCAAATACGGTCTTTCCCTCAAGTCCCAGCTTTTTTTTCATCTCTTCGCCCTGCTTGGGAGCATAAAAAATATAATTTCTCGGATAATTCGCAATAAGGGATTTGTTGCTGAAAATGTATTTCAGGTCATAATCGTCCATAAATACTCTGCGCGTAAATTCGTTCGGAAACAGAGCGTAATCGCTCATAAGATAATTTTTTTGTATGTTTGCCATACTTCCGGTAAAGGATTTATCCGACTTTCCGAGCGTTTTGAGCGGCGTACCGTGCCAGGTATTCAGAAACACCTGTTCTTTCCTCTTGTTAAAATACGGAGGGAAAGAGTTATCCGTCATTATATACTTTGCTGTGGCAAGATATTTGCAGTATGCTTTAGAATCTCTTACAGAAAGAATAACTCTGTTAAAGCCGTAAAATTTCATTCTTTCCATTGCGGCGCTGCAGGTATTTTCTGTAACAACAAATACCGTTTTATATTCCTTCCACTCGGGGTTGGAATTCAGTTCCCTGAGCATCGCAAACATATTGCCGTTTATATTAGAGCCCTGTCCGCCCTCAAGCAGAACCAGCTTATCGTCAACCGGCAGGCGCGAGTATTTCAGATAATCCGGTCTGATTGAAGTTTTGACCTTTTTTACCAAAACACCGGCTTTATTCAGTTTTTTTAAAATTCTGCGTATCACGGTTACATCTCCTCAACAGCGTTTATTCAGCAAGCATTGCAATGAATTTTGCAAGTATCTGTGTATTGTTGTTATTTGTATTTTCAACATACTTTGACTTAAACCTGTACAGCATGTCCTGATCATAATTGCCTGCCGCTATTGCCTTACACAAATCCTCGGCATCTTCAAATGTGACGCCGGGCATTTCAGCCTTAAGATCAATGTTCAGCCCACGTTCCTGTGAATACTGCTGATAATCGGGAACAAAAAAATAAAGCGGTTTCATCAGTACCGCTGCTTCAAAGGCGCAGGCGGAATAATCCGTAATAATAATATCTGCAATTTTCATCAAATCATATGTGGAAAAATCGCCGTTGTAAAAAAATCTGTCGTCCTTTTTCACCTTTGAAAACAGGGGATGCGTACTTATAATCAGATGATAATTATCCATTCCCTCGGAAAACTCCACCTTAAGTTCCTGGGCAACATACGCCTCTCTGTCACGGAAAGTCGGCAGATAAAGCACAATCTTTTTCTGGCTGATTGCGGGATTTTCACTGAAAAAGCGGGCGGATACGCCGTCATTTTTCAGTAATTCATCCACTCTCGGCAGGGAGCATATTTTCATTTTATCCGCTCTGCAGCCAAAAGCCTCCATATAAAACTGCGCCGTCGCCTTACTTGGCGCCAGGACATAATCATAATTTTCGTGCATACACATGGCTCTGCTGATTTTTTCGTTTCTGCCCTCTTTCGTGCCGACGCTCTGAAGACCGAATTTTTTAATGGCTCCCAGAGCGTGCCACATCTGGATGACCTTTAAGCCCTCCTTGTGCTTAAGACAGGATACCGCAATCGAATAGGTGTCAAGGACAGCAACCTTGGAGGTGGCAAGATAATACATATCTCCTATAACGCCGAAACAATATCTTACCTTGGCGCCGAAGCCGTCAGGTATCATCCGGAGACGGAAAACCTGTTCCGCATCCGGAAGCTCCTCTTTAATCGCGCCCTCAAGCAGGCGCATATCCACGCTTTTATCATTGCTCTGGCGTGACAGATATACGATTCTGTTTTTCGTTTTAAACAGTTTTAAAGGTGCATAAAGCACCCTTAAACCAAATTTCAGTATTGCAAATATAAAAACTTTCATAATTATTCGTAAAGCGGATATTTCGCGCATATTTGAGCAACGCCTTTGGTAATAACCTCTTTATTGTTATCAAAATCGGTTACGGCAAGATAAATATACTCTGCGATCTTATCCATATCGTCGGTATTCAGTCCTCTGGTCGTGGCGGCAGGCGTTCCGATACGAACACCGGAGGTAACGAACGGAGAAAGCGGCTCGTTGGGAACCGTATTTTTATTCAGCGTGATGTGTACCTCGTCCAGTCTGTTTTCAAGCTCCTTGCCGGTAACTCCGGTACCACGCAGGTCCAGAAGGCAAAGATGATTGTCCGTACCACCGGAAACAAGATTGAGCCCTCTGTTCATAAGGCCGTCTGCAAGAGCCTTTGCGTTTTCAATGACCCTCTTCTGATATTCTTTAAATTCCGGCTTAAGCGCCTCGCCGAAGCAAACCGCCTTACCGGCGATCACATGCATAAGCGGACCGCCCTGGGTACCCGGGAACACAGCGGAATTCAGTTTCTTCGCAAGATATTCGTTATTGCAAAGGATAAGACCGCCACGGGGACCGCGGAGGGTTTTATGCGTAGTGGTAGTTACAACATCCGCATACGGAATCGGTGACTGATGCAGACCTGCGGCAACAAGTCCCGCGATATGCGCCATATCCACCATAAACATGGCTCCGTTTGCGTGTGAGATATCCGCCATTTCCTTAAAATCAATTTCCCTTGGATAAGCGGACGCGCCGGCAACAACCAGCTTCGGCTTCACTTTATTTACCTGCTTTGCAAATTCCTTAAGGTCGATAAATCCATTATCGTCCACGCCGTATGGAACAAAGTGAAAATATTTACCGCTGATATTGGCGGGCGAGCCGTGGGTAAGGTGGCCGCCGTTGTCAAGGCTCATACCCATTACGGTATCGCCGGGTTTAAGCAGAGCGAGATAAACAGCCGTATTTGCCTGCGCGCCGGAATGCGCCTGAACATTGGCAAATCTGCAGCCGAACAGCTCGCAGGCTCTCTTGATGGCAATTTCCTCAACCACGTCAACATACTGGCATCCGCCGTAATATCTTTTACCGGGCAGACCCTCGGCATATTTGTTTGTCAGCACGGAACCCATGGCAGCCATTACCTGTGGTGACACCAGGTTTTCAGAGGCGATAAGTTCAATATTCTCTCTCTGGCGCTTCAGTTCCAGAGCCATCGCGTCGGCGACCTCTTTGTCCGTTTCATCTACCTTGGCGATAGAATCATAATAATCAGGAAACAATGTTAAATCCTCCGTTTTCTCAAAAATATACAGATATATAATAACACAAACCGTATTAATATACAACTATAATTTTAATACTTGAAAGATACAGTATTATGTGATAAAATCTTTTTTGTTAATTTCAAGTGAACGGAGTGAAAAAATGAGCGGACATAATAAATGGAGCACGATCAAGAGAAAAAAAGGCGCGAACGATGCGGCGCGCGCCAAGGTATTTACAAAAATAGGAAGAGAACTGGCGGTAGCGGTTAAAAACGGCGGTCCGGACCCCAATAATAACGCAAAGCTCAGAGATGTTATAGCAAAAGCAAAGCAGAACAACGTACCCAATGATAACATTGAAAGAATGCTGAAAAAAGCCGCGGGTGAGGGTGACAGCACAAACTACGAGGAGATCGTTTATGAGGGTTACGGTCCCTCCGGCGTGGCGGTCATTGTTGAAACGCTGACGGACAACAGAAACAGAACGGCATCTGAAGTACGCCACTACTTCGACAAAGCCGGCGGAAACATGGGCACTCCCGGCTCCGTAACATTCATGTTCGGCAGAGAGGGCGTTATCATAATCGAAAAAGAGGATGTTGACGCCGATACACTGATGATGGACGCCCTGGAGGCAGGGGCTACTGATTTTCTCACCGACGACGAGGATATATTCGAGATCAGGACAGAGGCAAACGACGTAGGCGCGATACGTGACGACCTGGAGGCTAAGGGCTACAGCATCGTTTCGTCCGAAGCGGCATATATTCCCCAGACATACACAAGACTTGAGTCAGAGGATGACATGAAGGCTATGTCAAAAATGATTGAAATGTTCGAGGAAAATGACGACGTTCAGAATATCTGGCACAACTGGGAAAATGAAAACGAATACGAGGGATAGAACCCAAATCATAAAAGACCCGGCGCTCAACTAAGCGCCGGGTCTTTTATGATTTTTTACTAATACATTAATATATTGAATTACCTAATTCATTTTTCAATAATATTAACTTCATATATTGTAAATACAAACGCATGTTCAAAAGGATAATCATCAAAAAGTAAACCTCGTCCAATATCTAAAACATAACAACTGCGACCTTTCGATTGATAATAAAGCTGATATAAAAGCTTTTTTGATTTTATAAATCCTTTAGTAATTTTCAAAACACTTTTTTCATCAGATAAATCACATAATGAAAATATTTTATTATCTTCTGAAATCACCAATTCTTCTGAAAAAACAACACTTTCTTTAAATATGTTATTTACTATATAAATTGCTAACGGTAATATTTTTGTCATTATCTGTGTATATTCAGAACCATTATTTAAAATACACTCTGCCTCCTTAATAAATAATTCATCAGAATCATTCAAATTACCACTATAATCAATCATCCCGTCTTCTATATCAGCTTTATCATTTCTTATTATCTCATCACCAAATATGGGTATTATACCCAATAATTTTAATTTAGACTTATTCTTTTCTAAAAAATCCACACAGTCCTCTTTTTTTTCAGAAATCATATCACATAATATTTTTCGTATTGCAAAAAAAATAGAATAAAACTCATAATTTTTTTGATTTTTTATAAAAATTTTTTGTATTTCATTATAAGGTATTTTATATTCTTTTATTTTATTATAATCACATTTTAATGT
>JAGHJI010000034.1 GCA_017886765.1 Eubacterium sp. | reverse complement strand
GATGATTTTCGACCGACACGCGAATTTAAAGTATAAGTACGGCAACCGGCATTTTTGGTGCAGAGGATACTATGTAGATACAGTCGGTCGAAATAAGAAAGTGATAGAGAAGTACATACAAAATCAACTTGAGGAAGATTTTGCAAATGACCAGATCTCACTCAGAGAGTATGTAGACCCGTTTACGGGTAACAAGAATAAGTAAGCAAAAGGAAAACAGCCGCACGAGAGCGGCTGCTTGAAATAGTAATGCGCTGTCAAACTTCAGTGCCGACTTTCAGTCGGCGAGCCAGTAGGCGGCCCTTTTAGGGCCTGTGCAAACCACCAGTTCAACTGGTGGTTATGATTTATGGTTATTTTATTTTTACCGGGTTTGGTAAAAATTTTTAATATACAGCAGCAATGATCAAGCTGTTTTATTTCGTATTCGCCGTCTGTTTCGATTTCCGCCGGAGGTTTATGACAGAATATTTCTGTCGGTACGGTATAGTCCTTCTCCTGATGAAAGGACAGGGTAAAGAGCTGAGCCGCTTTATCAAAACTGTATTTTTCAATTTCACCGCAGACCGCAATGGGATGAGGCCTGCAAAGCGTATTCATAAGCGGTGAATCCATTATACTCGCATCAAAAAGCCAGTATGTATGGCTCCATTTATAACTGTCAAAAAGGTTGAGCAGATATTCGGCGTGGGCGGTGTCCTCGTTCATTACATCAAAACCGCCCCATTCCCCGACGATTACGGGCATGTTCAGATGCTTTTCCTGTTCCGTTCTGCGCCGTTTGAAAATCGCGCCTACGCGTTCATTATCTGCGAATTTATACATCGGCGTGTCTACCATAAGGTCATAGGCGTGGGGAGCAAAGGCCTGATTTTTTTCATGCTTGCTGTTTACCGTAATTGGCGGCGCGGAAAAGGGAATTCCCAAATTGGAATAATAGCTGTTTTCCATAAGGATTATGCCGTTTTGTGTTTCTTCTCTGATAGCGGCTGCCACTTTATTTATAAACGGCGAATATTTTTCTCTGTCAAATTTTTCAATATATTTTCTGCCGGAAGCCGTTATCTGGTCTATGATTTTACTGTCATACTGCTTTAAGATATTCGGGATAGGGTCTTTACGGAAAAGTGCGGATACGAGTCTCTTTTTGTTTATATTGCGGTTTGTAAGTGTGGTTTTTATTGCCGACTTAACGATGGAGAAAAATACCTTTCCGCCGTCCGTTCCCGGATAAGGTTCGTTGAAAATATCAAAGCCAAGAAATGCCGGATGGCTTGAAAAACGCTTTGCAAGCATTCTCCATAAGTCGCAGAAGTGATCCTGCAGACCCTGACCCTCAACAGCGGTGTTGTTCCAGAAATGATCAAAGGCGTTTTGTACGGCTTTATTAATAAAGTAACCCTCTGCCCAGACAAAAACAGGCTTCCTGTATTTTTTGCCGTTTGTGATAAATGCCCATGGAGGCGCTCCGTCACCGTGGCTTTCCGTGCCCCTTTTGCTGTCTTGTGCTGTAAAAGCGCCGTATAAGTCCTGGTGCATATCCAGGTAAACGAACACATTGTTTTTTTCACATATGTCTAAGAACTCTTGAATTTCATTTAAAACATATTCGCTGTACTGTTTTGGTCTGGGTTCAATATACGACCAGTTGACAAAATAACGTATTACATTTATCCCGTGCGCGCTTAAGTATTTTATATGCTCCTCAAGCGGATTTACCTGACTGTTTTTATCGCGCCAATGTGAGGGCGGAAAGTTTTTACCGCCCAGGTTTATGCCGTAAAAAATCCGTTCTCTCCCGTATTCGTCAACAAACCGATTTGACTCCACAGTTATTCTATCCATAAATTTTCCCCGATTTATAATAAAAAAATTAACCTATTTTAAAATATACCAAATCGCAAATAAAGTCAATAAAAAGCAGTACGGATTTCCGTACTGCTTATATCTGAATGATTTTATCTTCTCGGACGGTGGTCCCTTCTCGGCTTTCTGGGAGATTCGTCAATATCATTTTCAGGTTTCATACCCTCGAGCTCAATGAGAGCGTCTCTCCTTGAAAGGTTGATTCTGCCCTGATCGTCTATCTCAATACATTTAACAATGATGGAATCGCCTACGTTTACAACGTCCTCAACCTTTTCCGTCCTCTTAACATCAAGCCTTGAAATGTGAACAAGTCCCTCCTTGCCGGGAGCGATCTCAACAAAGGCGCCGAAGTTCATAATTCTTGTTACAATACCATTGTAGAAAGAACCTACCTCAGGGTCGGTAGCAATAAGCTCGATGATATTTACCGCGCCCTGGCACTTCTCCGCGTCAATGCCGCTGACAAATACGCGTCCGTCTTCCTCAATATTCACTTTTACATCGTAATCATTCTGGATTTCCTGAATGACTTTGCCGCCCTTGCCGATAACGTCGCCGATCTTGTCAGGGTCAATGGTAAGGGTGTACATCTTAGGAGCGTATGGAGAAAGCTCTTTTCTCGGCTCACTAATAACAGGAAGCATGATCTCGTCAAGAATATAATTTCTCGCCTTATGCGTTTTCGCAAAGGCTTCCTTAATGATTTCAGGGGTAAGACCGTGTACCTTAAGGTCCATCTGAATAGCTGTGATACCTTTTTTTGTACCGGCAACCTTGAAGTCCATATCACCGTAGAAATCCTCAAGTCCCTGGATATCCACCATGGTCATAAAGTCACCGTAAACGCCGTCGTCACCGGTGATAAGGCCGCAACTGATACCGGCAACGGGAGCTTTAATCGGAACACCTGCCGCCATAAGGGAAAGGGTTGAACCGCAGATTGAACCCTGGGAGGTTGAACCGTTTGAGGAAAGCACCTCGGACACAACGCGGATTGCGTAAGGGAATTCGTCAACGGACGGAAGAACGGGGACAAGCGCTTTTTCAGCCAGAGCGCCGTGACCGATCTCACGTCTGCCGGGACCTCTTGACGGCTTGGTTTCTCCAACGGAGTAGGAAGGGAAATTATAGTGGTGAATATATCTTTTTTCTGTCTGCTCATCCAGTCCGTCAAGAAGCTGTGCGTCATTGATTGGACCGAGAGTAGTTACGGAAAGCACCTGGGTCTGACCTCTGGTGAAGAGACCTGAACCGTGTGCTCTGGCAAGGAGATCAACCTCTGCGTTAAGCGGACGGATCTCATCAATTCCTCTGCCGTCCACTCTCTTATGCTCGTCCTTGAGCCAAGCGCGGACAACGTGCTTTTGAACAAGATACATGATTTCGTCGATTTTGCCCTCGTTATCCTCAAAGCGTTCATCGAACTTTTCATGAACTGCGGCATAGATCGGCAGGAGCGCTTCGTCACGGACCAGCTTGTCGTCTGTGTCAAGCGCCTTCTTCACATCCTCAATGCAGAATTCTTCGATCTCAGCCATGATTTCAGGGTCGGGGTCTGAGGATTCGTAAGCGAATTTCGGTTTGCCGATTTCGTCAACGATACCCTGAATGAATTTAACGATCTTTTTGTTTTCCTCATGACCTGCCATAATGGCGTTGAACATGGTGTCGTCGTCGATTTCGTTACCGCCGGCCTCAATCATGGCTACCAGGTCGGCAGTAGAGGCTATCGTAAGATTAAGCTCGGTTTTCGCTCTCTGCTCAAGCGTGGGGTTGATAACGATTTCACCGTCAACAAGTCCTACGTTTACGGAAGAAATAGGACCGTCCCACGGAATGTCCGAAACAGCGATTGCCGCGGAAACGCCGATGGCGGCGGTGATTTCCGGCGAGCAGTCCGGGTCAACGGACATAACGGTGGCGACTACGGAGCAGTCGTTTCTTAAATCCTTGGGGAAAAGCGGTCTGATCGGGCGGTCGATGCAGCGTGAAGTCAGGATGGCCTTTTCACTTGCTCTGCCCTCACGTCTGAGGAAAGAGCCGGGGATTCTGCCCACGGAATACATCTTCTCCTCATAGTCAACGGAGAGAGGGAAAAAGTCTACGCCCTCGCGCGGTTTTGCGGAGGCCGTTACGGTACAGAGTACCTGCGTGTCGCCGTAGCGCGCCATAAAAGCGGCGTTGGCAAGACCGGCCATTTTACCTGTTTCAAGGGTAAACTTTCTGCCGGCAATCTCGGTTTCCCAAACCTTGAAGTTTTTGAAAAACATTTTGCATACCTCATTTCTGATAAATTTTATTTAATGAAAGGAGGCGCAATAGTAATAAATTCAGCATATATCCCGCTTGAAATATATGTTCAATTTACTACTATTGTCTGCCCCTCCTTTTATTATTACATTACAAATAAAGCAAACGAGGCAAGCGCCGGGTAAAAACGGCGCTTGCCTTAAATCGTTACTTATCCAGAGTATCACGGATACCCAACTTTTTGATAAGAGCACGGTATCTTTCAATATCTTTGTTGTAAAGATATACAAGAAGGTTTCTTCTGTGACCTACCATCTTAAGAAGACCGCGGCGTGAGTGGTGGTCTTTCTTGTGCACCTTGAGATGCTCGGTCAGCTCGTTGATTCTCGTTGTCAGTACGGCAATCTGTACCTCGGGAGAACCTGTGTCGCCTTCGTGTGTGGCATATTCCTTGATAATTGCCTGCTTTTCAGCCTGTGTCATAATTTCACCTCATTTTTATAGTATTACTGAATTGCGATAAACACAGAATCGGGACAGGTGATACTGCGTGGCAGTTTGCACCCGAAACCGAGTAAATCGTTCACAGCGGATTGATTATAGCACAACTGTCAGGATTTGTAAAGCTTTATTTTTAGTATTAACTATACCTTTGTAGATATAGAAAAGAGATATAAACTTTTCAAGAGTGTATCACAAGGAATGGAAATAGACAAATCGATTATGATAATTCATTAAGAGAATTACAAAAGGCAATTGAAAGGCTTTAATTCTGACGTTAAGAAAATAGGGGGGCTAAAAATTATGTATCATTCATTTAGTCCCCGAAACCCTTGACAACAGGTTTTTTGTAATATAATTATTATTATTTTTTATTTTACCTTTCTGGGTAATCTAAGTTTTTGGGTATTCCTAATATATAATCTGATTGTACATTATAAAATAAACATAATGTTTTTAAGTGTTCCAGTGGCAATCCTCTTGTACCTCTTTCATATTGTGAGTAAGTTATTTGACTGACATTTAATATTTTTGCAATTTGTGTTTGGGTTAAATCTCTATCTTGTCGTAATGCTTTTAATCTTTCTAAGTAAGTCATTTAGAATCACCTCAACCTTATTATAAATAGTTCAATACGAAGTATTGACAATTAGTTCAAAATGAATTATTATGTCATTGTAAGAATTTATTATTGAAATTGATAAAGCTCCGCCGAAATGGCTTCATAAATATGCTATGACATATAACAATGAAATTACTTTGACGAGGTGGTTATATGAACTATATTGACAGAATTATTGCGCTGAGAGAAGATAACGATCTGAAACAAAAAAGCTTGGCAAAGGTATTGAGAAAGAGCCAGCAGGGCTACTCAAATCTGGAAACAGGGCGGGTGAAATTTACAGTGGAAGAGATCATTCAACTCTGCAAATTTTATAATGTGTCAGCGGATTACATATTAGGATTTACAGACAAAATAACAGAATTGCCCAAAAATAAATAAAAAATATACTCTGTATCTTTCCCTTTGGAAACCCTTTTTGAAGTAAGATAAATCCGATAAATAAATGGATTTTTTCGTTAGGCAAGGCTTTGGTAAAATTTCGTCGACGGGAGCATACTCTCTGTATGTGACCGAGCGGAATTTTGCCAGTAACACAGCCTAACGGAAAAAGACATCATTTATCTAAATTATAATTTAATACTTGACAATATTTTGTTTTGTGTTATAATCATTAAGCCGCATATTATGGGCTTAAGTTATATTTTGTTAAATATACGCCTATCGTAGCGAGACTTGGATAAGGAGATATTACTATGTACGCTGTTGTTGTAACAGGCGGTAAGCAGTACAAGGTTTCAGAGGGCGACGTTCTTTATGTTGAAAAGCTCGGCGCTGAGGCTGACGCAGAGGTAACTTTTGATACTGTTCTTGCAGTGGGCGGTGACGATGGATTCAAAGCCGGCAAGGATTGCGCAGACGCTACTGTTTCCGCTAAGGTTCTTAAGAACGGCAAGGGCAAGAAAATCACTGTATTTACTTACAAGCCGAAGAAGGACGAAAAACGTAAAAAAGGTCATCGTCAGCCCTATACAAAGGTTGAGATCACCAAGATCAACGCATAATGATTGAAATAGAATTTTTCAGCGGCGTAAACGGATTGTGCGGCTTTGAGGCGAAGGGTCACGCCCTCGGCGGTGATTCGGGAGAGAATGTGATTTGCGCGTTCGTTTCCAGCGCCTGTCTTATGGCTGCCAATACCGTTACCGAAATCATCGGTCTTGACGCTGACGCACAGTCCGACGACGGTTATCTCAAGCTGATGATACTTGAGAATGCCTCGCCGGCGCAGGATATCCTTAACGGATTAAAGCTTCATTTAACAGAGCTTGAAAAGGATTATCCTGACAACATAAAAGTGATTTATCGGAGGTGTAATAATGCTTAAGTTAGATTTACAGCTTTTCGCTCATAAAAAGGGTATGGGTTCAACCAAGAACGGCCGTGACTCGGAATCAAAGCGTCTCGGCGCCAAGAGGGCTGACGGTCAGTTTGTTCTTGCCGGCAATATCCTTTACCGCCAGAGAGGCACCCATATTCATCCGGGTAATAACGTAGGTATCGGCAGGGATGACACACTCTTTGCTCTTATCGACGGCACGGTTAAATTTGAGAGAATGGGTAAGGACAGAAAAAAGGTTTCTGTTTATCCTGTTGAGCAGTAATATGTTAAGTACAGGCACGGACGTTATCGTCCGTGCTTTTTTGCGGCGGTTTATATCTATAAATTTTATACCTTTTTTAATAAAATAGTGGATATTGTCCAAAAAATAACAATATGAGCAATTATTTCTTGCAATGCAGGGGAAAATAATATA
This sequence comes from Eubacterium sp., assembly GCA_017886765.1. Lineage (GTDB taxonomy): Bacteria > Bacillota > Clostridia > Oscillospirales > Acutalibacteraceae > Eubacterium_R. Next base: position 3,721 of record JAGHJI010000034.1, on the reverse strand, counting down.
TAATTGTATCGGCAAAATTTTATATGTAATAAATATTTTAGTTATAGAGAGGTAGATACAATGGACGCATTAAACAAGAAAACCATTGAAGACATTGACGTTAAGGGCAAAAGAGTTCTTGCCCGCTGCGATTTCAATGTTCCGCTTAAGGACGGAGAAATTACGAATGACAAAAGAATCGTAGCCGCGCTTCCTACAATCAAATATCTTATGGAAAACGGCGCTAAGGTTATTCTTTGCTCACATCTGGGCAGACCGAAGGGCGAGTACAAGCCGGAGTTCAGTCTTGCTCCCGTTGCCAAGAAGCTGTCAGAATATCTCGGCGTGGAAGTCAAGCTTGCCGAGGACGAGAATGTTGTAGGCGAAAACGCCAAAGCCATGGCGGCGGAGTTAAAAGACGGCGAAGTCATGCTTCTTGAAAATGTCCGTTACAGAAAAGAGGAGACAAAGAACGAGGAGAATTTCTCCAAGGAGCTTGCTTCTCTTGCGGATATATTTGTCAACGACGCTTTCGGCACCGCGCACAGAGCGCACTGCTCCACCACCGGCGTTGCTTCCTATCTTCCGGCGGTATGCGGTTATCTTATTCAGAAAGAAATCAAGTTTATGGGCGGCGCTCTTGCTGACCCGAAGAAGCCCCTTGTCGCTATACTCGGCGGCGCCAAGGTTTCCGATAAGATCGGTGTAATCGCCAATCTTATTGATAAGTGCGATACCATCATCATCGGCGGCGGTATGGCTTATACCTTTATGAAGTATCTCGGCCACAATATCGGCGATTCCCTGCTTGAGGCTGACTGGGTTGAAAAAGCGGGAGAAATGATGAAAAACGCTGAGGAAAAGGGCGTTCAGTTCCTTATCCCTGTTGATAACAAGGTGGGCAAGGAATATGATGAGAATACAGAGTATATGACCGTAAACAGCGATGAAATCCCGGACGGCTGGATGGGTCTTGACATCGGTCCTAAGACAGAGGAATTATTCTCTGGCGCGATCAAAGGCGCAGGCACCGTTATCTGGAACGGGCCCATGGGTGTTTCCGAGTGGGAAAACTTTGCTTCCGGTACGATTGCTGTTGCCAAGGCTGTTGCGGATTCAGGCGCCATTTCCATCATCGGCGGCGGCGATTCCGTTGCGGCTGTGACAAAGCTGGGCTTTGCTGACAAGATGAGCCATATTTCCACCGGCGGCGGCGCTTCCCTTGAATTCCTTGAGGGCAAGGATCTTCCGGGTATCTGCGCTCTTGCCGATAAAGACTGATTATAATAGATAAAGAGGTACAGTAAAATGAATAAACAACTTCGTAAAGCTGTTATCGCAGGCAACTGGAAGATGAATAACACACCTGCACAGACAACAGCGCTTATCAATGAGATGAAGCCCCTTGTGGCTGACGCGGACTGCGATGTAATCATCTGCGCGCCGTTTGTTGACCTTCAGGCTGCCCTTGACGCAACTGCCGGTTCCAATATTATGGTCGGCGCTGAAAACTGCCACTGGGCTGAAAGCGGCGCTTTTACCGCAGAGGTATCCGCGCCGATGCTCAAAGCTATGGGTGTTCCGTATGTTATCATCGGTCACAGTGAAAGAAGACAGTATTTCGGTGAAACGGATGAAACCGTAAACAAAAGAGTACGCGCTGCCCTTGACAACGGATTGAAGGTCATCCTCTGCGTCGGCGAAGTGCTTGAGCAGAGAGAGCAGGGCGTTACCTTTGAGGTTGTAGGTATGCAGACCAAGATTGCTCTTCAGGGCGTAAGCGCTGAGGAACTCAAGAATGTGATTATTGCATATGAGCCTGTCTGGGCTATCGGCACGGGCAAGACCGCCACAGCCGACCAGGCGGACGAGGTAAACGGCTATATCCGTAAGGTGATTGCAGACCTTTACGGCAAGGATGCCGCTGATGCTTTTGTCGTTCAGTACGGCGGCTCCATGAACGCCAAGAACGCTGACGAACTTCTGTCCAAGGAAAATGTGGACGGAGGACTGATTGGCGGCGCTTCGCTTAAGGCTGAGGACTTTTCCATTATTGTTAAGGCTGCAAGCAAATAAATCCGGTGGGTGGGATTATCCCACCCATTTAAACTATGGAAGACTTTGGAGGAATTGTTAAAATGAAAAAGCCTGTTGTGCTTTGTATTATGGATGGATTCGGTCATAATCCATCCGATTACGGCAATGCGGTTACTGCTGCAAATAAAGTAAATCTCGATAAGATCATGGCGGAAAACCCCTATACCTATATTGGCGCTTCCGGTATGGACGTTGGTCTGCCGGACGGACAGATGGGTAATTCCGAGGTGGGTCACACCAATATCGGCGCTGGCCGCATTGTGTATCAGGAACTGACCAGAATCACTAAGTCTATTGAGGACGGGGACTTCTTTGAAAATGAGGCGCTGAGAACTGCTGTTCAGAACGCGATCGACAACGGCACCTCGCTGCACCTTATGGGACTGATGAGCGACGGCGGTGTTCATTCCCACAATACGCATGTCTGGGCTATCGTTGAGCTTGCTAAAAGAATGGGACTTGACAGGGTCTATCTTCACTGCATTATGGACGGACGTGACGTTCCGCCGACCAGCGGCAAGGACTACGTGGCCGAAGCCATTGAAAAGTTATCTGAAATCGGCGTAGGCAAGGTTGCCACGGTGGTGGGCAGATATTATGCAATGGACAGGGACAATAACTGGGACAGAGTTAAGAAAGCATATGACGCTCTTGTTTTCGGAAAGGGTATTCAGACCGATGATCCGGTACGCGCCATTGAAGAGTCCTATGAAAAGGTGGACGAAGAAGGAAAGAATGTAACCGATGAGTTTATCGAGCCGACTGTATGCCTGGAAAACGAGGGCAGGATCGGGGCAAAGGACAGCGTTGTGTTCTTTAACTTCCGCCCGGACAGAGCAAGAGAAATTACGAGGACCTTTGTCGACGATGACTTCAAGGGATTTGAACGTGACCGTTTCCCGGTAACCTATGTTTGTATGACGCAGTATGACGCCACCATGCCGAATGTGCTCGTAGCTTTCAAGCCGCAGAGTCTTACCAATACCCTGGGCGAGTATCTGGCAAAAAATAAGATGACCCAGCTCAGAATCGCAGAGACGGAAAAGTACGCGCACGTAACCTTCTTTTTCAACGGCGGCGTTGAGGCTGTCAATGAGGGAGAGGACAGGATTCTGATTCCGTCGCCCAAGGTCGCTACCTATGACCTTAAGCCCGAGATGAGCGCTTATGAGGTTTCCGAAAAGCTTGACGAAGCCGTGCTTTCAGATAAATACAATGTGATCATCGTGAATTTTGCCAACTGTGATATGGTAGGGCATACCGGTATTTTTGACGCGGCTGTGGCGGCGGTTGAGGCGGTGGACAAATGCGTCGGCTCACTTTATGAGGCGGTTAAAAAAATGGGCGGATGCCTGTTCATTACAGCTGACCATGGAAACGCTGATCAGATGAAAGAGCCTGACGGTTCTCCGTTTACGGCGCATACAACAAATCCGGTTCCGTTTATCGCCGCAAACTGCGGAGAGGGCGTAGAACTGAGAGAGGGCGGCAGACTTTGTGATATCGCCCCCACAATGCTCAAAATGCTCGAGCTCCCTCAGCCAGAGGAAATGACAGGAAAATCATTGATAAAATAAAGGAAAGGGCCGATTTTATCGGCCCTTGTTTTTTGGAGGAAAATATGAAAAAATATGATACCATACTC
>JAGHJI010000033.1 GCA_017886765.1 Eubacterium sp. | reverse complement strand
TGTCAATCTCTATGAAAAGGGGCTCATCTATCAGGGCAAGCGCATGGTAAACTGGTGCCCCCATTGCTGTACCACGATTTCCGACGCGGAGGTCGAGTACGAGGATCAGGCAGGGCATTTCTGGCATCTGCGCTATCCGTTCAAAGACGGCACAGGGTATGTTGAGCTTGCTACCACAAGACCGGAGACTATGCTGGGTGATACTGCGGTTGCCGTTAATCCCAATGATGAAAGATATAAGGACCTTATCGGTAAGACGCTGATTCTTCCTATTGTGCACAGGGAGATTCCGGTGATTGCCGATGAGTATGTTGACATAGAATTCGGTACCGGCGTTGTGAAGATTACGCCTGCCCATGACCCCAACGACTATGAGGTGGGACTGCGCCATAACCTGGAGATTATTGATATCATGACCGACGATGGCCATATTGACGACGGCTGGGGCAAATATTCCGGAATGGACAGATATGCGTGCCGTAAGGAAATCGTCAAGGACCTTGAGGCGGAAGGCGCTCTGATAGAAGTGGAGGATTACAGCCATAATGTCGGCACCTGCTACAGATGCCATACCACGATTGAGCCGAGGCTGTCAAAGCAGTGGTTCGTTTCCATGAAACCTCTTGCACAGCCTGCAATCGACGCGGTAAAAGACGGAAGAACGAAATTTGTTCCCGAACGTTTTGAAAAGGTTTATTTCCACTGGCTTGAAAATATCCGTGACTGGTGCATTTCACGTCAGCTCTGGTGGGGTCACCGCATACCTGCGTGGTATTGCGCTGACTGCGGTGAGATTACCGTATCCAGACAGGACCCGCATTGCTGCGCCCACTGCGGCAGTAAGAATATTGAGCAGGACCCGGACACCTTGGACACATGGTTCTCATCTGCGCTCTGGCCCTTCAGCACAATGGGCTGGCCGGATGAAACGGAGGAATATAAATATTTCTATCCCACCAACACCCTTGTAACCGGCTATGACATCATTCCGTTCTGGGTTATGAGAATGATGTTCTCAGGACTGGAACAGACGGGCAAAGTGCCCTTTGATACTGTATTTATTCACGGTCTTGTCCGTGATGCCCAGGGAAGAAAAATGAGCAAATCCCTCGGCAACGGCATTGATCCGCTTGAGATCATTGACGAGTACGGTGCCGACGCTCTGCGTTTTACGCTTGCTACCGGCAACTCGCCGGGTAATGATATGCGCTTTTCTGACGATAAGGTCAAGGCGTCACGAAACTTTGCCAACAAGCTGTGGAACGCCGCACGGTTTGTCCTTATGTATCTTGACGATGATTTCAAATATAGCGGTCTGCCGGAAAATCTTGAAATTGAGGATAAATGGATACTGTCCAAGGTCAATACCCTTGCGAAAGAAGTTACGGATAATCTGGATAAATTTGAACTGGGTATCGCCATTCAGAAGCTGTATGATTTTATCTGGGATGTTTTCTGCGACTGGTATATTGAGATTGCGAAGATAAGACTCCAGGGCGATGACGAAACGGCAAAGAATAACGTTAAATCCGTTCTGGTTTATGTACTGACGGATATTCTCAAACTCCTCCATCCGTTTATGCCGTTTATCACCGAGGAAATATATCAGGCAATTCCTCACAGTGACGAGTCCATTATGATCTCCAAATGGGTTGAATATAATGACGCGCTTTCTTTCTCGGCTGACGAGGCGGAGATGGAAAGGATTATGCAAGCCATCCGCGCGATACGCAACAGACGCTCGGAAATGAATATTCCCCCCAGCAGAAAAGCAACCGTTTATATTAAAACAGCTTATAAGGATACTTTCTGCTTAGGAATTGAATTTATCAAGCGACTTGCGTCCGCCAATGAGGTGGTTGTTGGAGATGCTTTTGATCATCTCGGAAACACCGTTACAATCATTACGGACGATGCGGAAATTTATATTCCCATGGGTGATCTTGTTGATTTCGAGGCGGAGAGAAAGCGCCTTGATAAAGAACTTGCCCAGGCGCAGGATAAGCTGGATTTCATCAATAAAAAGCTGAACAATCCGGGCTTTGTGAATAAAGCGCCTGAAAAGGTTGTTGCGCAAAACAGAGAGGACGCCGCGAAACTTCAGGAAAAGATTTCCAATATCAAAAATTCTCTGGAAACCTTGGGTAAATAATCAGTACGGTGAAAACATGAAGTATTCGGATGCGCTGGACATTATAATAAAAAAACAGAGCCTCGGCATTAAGCCGGGGCTTGACCGTGTTAAAAGGCTTTTGGATATTATGGACAATCCGCAGGATGATATCAGAACCATTCATATAGCCGGCACCAATGGAAAGGGGACCGTTGCGTATACGATTGCAAAAACGCTGATGCATAACGGTTTTAAGATCGGCTTGTTTACATCTCCGTGGGTGATCAACTACCGTGAGCAGATACAGATCAACGGTGATTTCATACCCGAGGATACTTTGGCATCTTATGTGGAGCAGTATCAGGCATATGGTGCAACAGAGTTTGAGCTCTTGACCGCAGTTATGTATAAGTACTTTTCAGATGAAAAGGTGGACTACGCAGTGATTGAATGCGGTATGGGCGGACTGGAGGACGCCACAAATGTAGAAAAAGAAAATCTGGCGGTCATCACCTCCATATCCCTTGACCATACAAAGTTTCTGGGTGACACGGTGGAGAAAATTGCCCGGCAGAAAGCCGGAATCATCAGGGAAAACTCCGTTTGTGTTTTATACCCGAATCCGGCTGTTGAATCTGTTTTTGAGGATATTTGCAAGCAGAAAGATACACGCCTTGTCAAGGTAGCCGATACAGGCGACCATATATCCAACAATCTGAAAACGGCAGAAAATGCCTTGTTTGAAATCGGGCTTGCAGTTCCGGTTATCATGGAATATCCGCCAGCCAGGACAGAGCGTATTCATGGTATTCTCATCGACGGCGGCCATAATCCGTCAGCCGCCCGGGCGCTTATCCATACACCGCCGTACATACACGATGAAATCGCCGTTATCGGTATGATGGCGGACAAGGACATTGACGGCTATCTTTCCGTGATCGCTCCCAGGTGTAAAAAAATCATCGCGACAACGCCGAGTAATCCCCGTGCCTTGCCTGGGCAGAAGCTAAAAACCGTTGCGGATAAATACTGCCCGGATGTTATCGTCATAGAAAATCCTGCGGAAGCGGTCGGGCAATCGGGTGTTTCTCTTGTTTGCGGTTCCTTTTTTCTTGCAAGGGATGTCCGGGAAATTTTACTTAATCGGATTTAAGTACAAAATACGATAAAATATGCAATACCAATCTGTTAGTATTCTATTTAAACAGGAATATTGACAGGTTGGTATTTTTTATTGGAGTGAAAAAAATGAATGTAACAGTTGAGGCAAGCGGAAGTGTCGTCATTGCTTATCTTATAGGGGAGATAGACCATCACACCGCTGGGGAGATAAGAGAAAAAATCGATAATACGATTATGTTTAAAAAGCCCACGCATCTGATCATTGATTTCAGAAACGTCACTTTTATGGATTCCTCGGGAATAGGTCTGGTGATGGGCAGGTACAGACTTTTGCAGAGCCTTACGCCTACAGCAACACTTGAAATAAAAAATGTAACCGTGCAGGCGAAAAAGATTATGGAGCTTGCGGGGTTAGGTAGAATCGCAATAATTAAGGAGCTAAAAAATGAAAAAGATTAATGAATTCAAGCTTACCGTTGACAGTAAAAGCATTAATGAAGCGTTTGCCAGGGTGGTGGTATCTTCTTTTGTCACGCCCCTTGATCCCACGCTGGAGGAGATAGCGGATCTGAAAACCGCAGTCAGCGAAGCGGTCACAAACTGTATCGTTCATGCTTACAGAGATACCTGCGGCAAGATTTACATAACAGGAACAATAGATGAAAAGAACACGGTAAAAATTACGATTCGCGACAGGGGCTGCGGTATCTCGGACATAGGACAGGCTATGACTCCGCTTTTCACTACCGGAGGCGGTGACAGAGCCGGTTTAGGTTTTACCGTTATGGAGAGCTTTTGCGACTCTGTCAAGGTAAGGTCCGTGAAGGATAAGGGCACTGCCGTAACGCTCTCAAAGAAAATTGAAGGGAAAACAAAATGGTAACCAATTCCAGGGAGGAAATGATCAATCAGAATATTGGGCTTGTCCATTCCATTGCCAATCGTTTCAGGGGCAGAGGCGCGGATTATGACGATCTGTTTCAGAGCGGCTGCGTAGGGCTTATCAAAGCTGTCGACCATTTTGATGAATCCAAGGGCTTTGCTTTCTCCACCTATGCCGTACCCGTAATTATGGGAGAAATCAAACGAATTTTCCGTGACGGCGGCGCTATAAAGGTGAGCCGTGCTCTTAAGGAAAAGGCGATAAAAGCCCAGTCCCTCAGAGACAAGTTCATGAAAAGGGAACTGCGCGAGCCTACCGTTTCGGAGCTTTCGCAAATGCTTGACTGTACGCTGGAGGAAACGGCGGAGATCCTTAATGTAATCGCGCCTATGGTATCTCTTAACTCAGCAGGCGAGGAAGGTGAGGATACGATAGATATCCCTGTTGATGAAAGCGAAATGCTCTTTGACAGACTTTCCGTTCATCAGCTTATGGCGCATCTGGATAAAACCGAACAGGCGATTATTGATATGCGTTATTATAAGGGATATACCCAATCAAAAACCGCAGATGCCCTCGGCGTTTCCCAGGTGCAGATTTCCCGTAAGGAAAAAAATATCCTGCTGAAACTCCGTAAGCTGATGGAGTAAAATCCGGATTTAGCGTATTATAAATATCTTAAAAATAAGATTTGCGCTCATGCGCGGAATGTTACCATCTTTTGAGTCGCAAAAGATGGTAACCGAGAAAACGACCAAAGGGGAGGTGCAGGCTTATTCCCCTTTGGAAACCCCTTTCGTTTATGCGCCGCGCGCACAATGTGCACAGCGGCGCAAAGAACGTTATTATATAACCGTAGGGGCGATTATCAATCGCCCGCGTTTAATATAAAAAGCACAAACAGATTTTACCTGTTTGTGCTTTAAGAATATATTCGTAATGATTATAACTGACTTAAATCATACGGCGTTTTCTGATATACAAAGTAGTTGAGCCAGTTTGAAAAGATAAGGCTGGCGCTGCTTTTCCAGGTCATAATCGGCACCAGATTTTCATCATCATTGGGGAAATAATTGTAAGGCTTTTCAATATCAAGTCCTTTTGCTTTATCCCTGAAATATTCTTTTGCAAGTGTATCCCGGTCATATTCGCTGTGACCGGTAACAAAAAACTGCCTGCAGTCCATGTCTGACACGATATGAACGCCCGCCATCTCACTGTATGAAATGATCTGCAGCTGTTTTACCTGCGCGATATCCTGCCGTCTTATATCTGTGTGACGTGAATGGGGAACATAGTATTCATCGTCAAGCCCTCTCATCAGCGGATGCGTAACGTCAAGACTGCGGTGAGGAAACACACCAAATATTTTTTTATCGACTTTATGTTTTTTTATTCCGTAATGATAGTAAAGTCCTGCCTGGGCGCCCCAGCAGATGTGGAAGGTGCTGTACACATTTTTTTTACTCCATTCCATAATAGAACAGAGCTCCTCCCAGTAGTCAACTTCCTCGTATTCCAGGTGTTCCACGGGCGCGCCGGTAATGATCATACCGTCGTATCTGTTGTCCCTGACTTCGTCAAATACCTTATAGAATTTATCCATATGACTTTTTGAAACATTTTTTGATACATGGCTCTTTACCTGCAGGAAGTCAATGTCTATTTGCAACGGCGAGTTACTGAGAAGCCTTAACAGCTGCGTCTCCGTCTCAAGCTTTGTGGGCATCAGATTCAATATAATTATTTTCAGCGGCCTGATATCCTGCGTATCCGCGCGCATATTGCTCATAACAAATATATTCTCTATTTCAAGATTTTGTTTTGCAGGTAATGCGTCATCAATTCTGATCGGCACAATATCAGCCCCTTTCCGTATAATATTATTGTATATAATATAATAACTATTTACATTTGTAAATAGCAACTACCTAAATTGCGGTTATATGATTATATCAAATAAAAATATGAATTGCAACTTCATTTTTTTGGGCAAACTGCTATTACTCAAAAATTTAAGAAAAAAATTGAAAAAACTTGTTGACAATCGAAAGATAATGTGGTAATATTGCAAAGCACTCTTGAGAGGGGGCGGGAAAAGAGCCCTGGTCAAAAGGAGAGCGAAAGGACCTTGAAAATTAAACAACGATGAGAAAAGGAACCCGATAAGATTCAAAAGAGTTTTATCTGTACTCGTATCCAAGAGATACAAAGCAGTAATTGCGAACTGGTGTTCG
>JAGHJI010000032.1 GCA_017886765.1 Eubacterium sp. | reverse complement strand
GTATAAAAAAGATACAACAAACAGCTATTACGCAAGGCAGAGAAAAAAAGCAAAGCCGAATTTTACATATGCTAACGTTCGTTAGCTTTATTTGCCGTGCGTAAAAAAGTTAAGAAAAGTTAAGGTTCCTTGCGCACACACGCAAGAATTAAATTCTGTAAGTTTGATATTAAAATTGAGTATAGCAAAGGGAAAGCAAAACTATGAATACTTTTAAATTCGGAGATATGTGTAAATGTCCGGAGTGTAAAAAGGAATTCTTTGTAAGTAACAAGGATGCCTGGGCATATAAAAAAGACCATAAGGGGCGGCGGCTGATATTCTGTACATACGGCTGTATGCGCAGCTGGGAGAAATCAGTTAAATAAAAACAAGGCGGTGGTAAAGGTGACAATCGAAGAAAAGAAAGAGCGTTTGAACAGGTATCTTGACTTATGGGCGGATATCGAGATAAAGCAGCAGGAGATAGAAACGCTCAGGAGCAGGGCAGAGAAGATAACAAATGCTATATCTCCTCTTCCTGGAGGCGGCAACAAGAAGGATTTTACACTGACTGTTGACAGGATTATCGAGATCCAGAAGAAGATTGACAAAAAGGTGCAGCAGGCCTGTAAGGAACGTGAGTACATAGGCAGAATCATAGATACCGTTAAATCACCGCTACACCGCCGGGTCTTGCAGAGAAAGTATATCAACGGCGATACCTTTGAGCAGATTGCGGTATATGAGAACAAAAACTATAAGTACATAACTTATGTGATACACCCTCAGGCGCTTGAAATGATAAATTTTGGAAACGATATGACAAAATAAGGTGTAATGTGAAAAAATAATATGCTATAGTGTATACTAACAGAAAGTTTGAAAAGGCACACGGTTTGTGTGTCTTTTATTATTTCTACAAATCAAGCAGCAGGCACATTGAACAGGTATGGGATTAAAATACCTGTTTTTTTGCTGCATATTTTATCTAAATAAAATAATCTAAAGCAATCGGCAAATTGCAGTCGACTGCAAAATTTTAATTTTTTTTCATTTGAAAGGAGGGCGGCGGATTGCTGAAAGGTAAACAAAGAAAATGCTTAGAGTTGATGCTGACCGGCAGTTTTACACAAAAAGAAATTGCGGAAGAGATCGGCGTCACGGAGCAGACTATAACCAACTGGAAGAAAAAAGACGAATTTGCACAAGAATATAACGCCGCCTTGAAAAAGCGGATCAATCTGCATGCGGCAGTCGCGTTTAAAACGGAAACGGAGCTGTTGAAGTCAGCCGATAGCGATTCCGTCAGACTTAACGCCGCAAAAGACATACTTGACAGAGCCGGCTTTAAATCCCGTGATGAAATTTCCCTTATTCAATCCGCTGATGAGAGCTTAAAAGAGATGAATGCATACTTTGAACAGCAAGAAAAAGAGAATACTTGACCTGCTTTATTATGAACCGTATTTAATCGGAAAATGGGTGGGATTTAAAGATTTGACCGAGCTGCACAATGCGTGGCTTCGGTCATTTTTATACAGTAAGGATGATGAAACCAAACTGGCGCACCGCGGCTCGTATAAAACAACGGATCTGTCCTTGTTTTTAGCGCTGCATATCGTAGAAAAGCCAAATGAAAACGCCTTGTTTTTCAGAAAAACGGACGACGATGTGGCGGAAGTTATAAAGCAGTCAAAACAGATTTTGACAAGCGGGTGCGTGCGGCAGATTATAAAGGACCTTTACGGCAAAGAGCTTGTCTTTATAAAGGACACAACCTTTGAAATACATACAAATCTTTCTACATCAATAAGAGGAGCGAGTCAGCTGCAGGGGCAGGGAATAACCTCCAGCGTGACAGGTAAGCATGCCGATGTCGTTGTAACAGACGATATCGTCAACCTGAAAGACAGAATAAGCAAAGCGGAGAGGGAACGCACAAAAGCTTTTTATCAGGAACTCCAAAATATTAAGAACCGAGACGGTAAAATCATCAACACCGGGACACCGTGGCACAAAGACGACGCAATATCCTTGATGCCAAACGTACAAAAATATGACTGTTATTCTACAGGACTGATCACGCCGGATAAGCTGAAAGCCCTGCGTTCTTCTATGTCAGACAGCCTGTTTGCCGCAAATTATGAATTGAAACATATAGCAGATAAGGATGCGATGTTTAAAGAGCCGCGCTTTCTTGACAAGGATAAAACAGAACTGATCTATGACGGCATATCGCATATCGACGCAGCATACGGCGGCGAGGATTACACCGCTTATACCGCTTTTAAGGAGCAGACAGACGGCACATTGGTGGGCTTTGGCAAACTATGGCAGAAACATATAGATGACTGTCTACAAGAAATAGCCAGATACCAGGAAATATACAGACTTGGAACGATTCACTGTGAGCGTAATGCGGATAAAGGTTATTTGGCAAAGGAATTACGTGCAAATGGTTTGCCGTGTTCTTCCTATCACGAGAAAATGAACAAGTTTATAAAAATATCAACATATCTTAAAGCAAACTGGAACAGGATTTATTGGATCGACGGTACAGATCCGGAATATCTTTCGCAAATCCTTGACTATACGGAGCGGGCAGCGCACGACGACGCGCCGGACAGCGCCGCCAGTCTGCTCAGAGAGTTAACTAAGCCGAAAAACAGTATAAACCTTTTCAGGGAGGGAATTTAATGATTGAATACAGTGTTTTCAGAATCAGCGCTGAGGCAGACATAACAAAAGAGGAATTAAGCTCATTCATATCGAAAAACATACAGATATCCACAAAAAGGTATATCAAGCTGAAAAATGCTTATTGCAACAGATATGATATATTCCATTTGCCAAAAAAGCCGGATTATAAGCCGGATAATAGATTGTCTGTGAATTTTGCTAAGTATATAACGGACGTATTTAACGGCTTTTTTATCGGCATCCCGGTAAAAGTACAGTGCGATGATCCCGATGCTGCCGAATTTGTTAAGATGACGGAGCTTTACAACAATCAGGAGGATCAGAACGCCGAACTCAGCAAGCTCTGTTCTATATATGGACGAGCATATGAGCATTATTATGTGAACAGTGAAAACAGGCTTTGCATAACCTACCTGCCACCAACACAGGCGTTCATGATATACGATGACACGGTGCGCCAGAATGAAAAATACTTTGTCCGTTATTATTTTGACGCTGATGATGTCATGCACGGATGCATTTCTGACAGCAGCAGACATAGATATTTTACCTATGAAGGCGGTACGCTTAAATACGCCGAAAAAGAGAAAAAACACGGTTTTGACGGCGTGCCGGCAGTAGAATACTTTGAAAATGCGGAGCGCATAGGATTGTATGAGAGCGCGCTCTCTATGATGAACGAATATAACAAAGCGCTTTCAGAAAAAGCAAATGATGTTGATTATTTTGCCGACGCATATATGAAAGTTCGCGGACCGAATATGAAAAAAGAGGACGTAGCAAATATTAGAGACAACCGTATCATTAATATTCCATCGGAAGACGGCGTGCTGGGGGACGCGGATTTTCTTTCCAAGCCAAATGCCGATACTGCGCAGGAAAACCTGCTTAACCGTCTGGAAAGGCTGATTTTTGTTACTTGTATGGTGGCGAATATCAATGATGAGAATTTCGACGCAGCATCTGGACAGGCTATGAGATACCGCCTGACTATAATGAACGATCTTGCCGGAACAAAGCAGAGGAAGTTTACGGCTGGTTTCAATAAACGCTATAAGTTGCTGTTTTCAAATCCTATCAGTAAAATGGTAAAAGATGACTGGATGAAACTCAGATACGCATTCACGTTCAATTTCCCGGTAAACCTTACTGAAGAAGCGGAAGTGGCAAGCAAGCTTAAGGGAATAGTCAGCGACAAAACATTGTTAAGCGGTCTTTCCCAGGTCAAAGATGTGGATGAGGAACTAAAGCGTATGAAGGAAGATACCGATCCTCTTACGTATCAAACAGACTATCAGACGGCAAGGGTAACGCCCAATGAGTAGTTACTGGCAGAAAAGGCAGGAGCAGCTGGACAAGGCGCTTGAAAAAGAGGAAACCGCTTTAAAAAAAAGACTGCTTAAAGCCTATGAAAACGAAGCGGCAAAGCTCGACCGGGAGATAGCGGCATATTATCAGAAATACGGTAAAAACAATGTCATTGAATATGCCGGGTTATTTGAAAAGCTAAGTGATGAGGATATTAAGCTGTTAATTGAACGGATGGATGATTTTTCTTCCAAATATCCTGAATATTCTCATTTGATGCCTGTCAGGTCAAGCGTATATAAGCTAAACCGACTCGAAGGGCTTAAAGAAAGTGTTCTGCTCCACCAGTATGAAATCGGAGCGATAACCAATGCGCAGCTGAGCGAGCACCTGGATAAGCTGTACTTTACAAACAGCAAAGCGGCGGCAAAAGCCGTGGGACTTGATGAAAACGAGAGCGTAATCAGAAACTTTGTAAATACTGCTTGGTCGGGGAATAAGAATTATTCCGAACGCATATGGCAGAATGCCGACAAGCTCGCACAGTATCTGAATAATGACATTTCGCAGGGATTTGCCCGCGGTGACAGTTATGAAAGGCTGACGCAGCAGGTACGCGGCAGATTTATGAACGTAGCAAAAAACGACGCATACAGGCTTATATATACCGAGGGTACCTACGTTATGAATGAGGCGCAGGCAAAGGTATTTGAGCAGGATTTTGAAGAATATGAATACCTTACGGCTGGTGACGGTATGGTATGCTCTGTTTGCCGCGCATTGAGCGGTAAGCGATTTAAATTTAGCCAAAGGCAGCATGGTTCGAACTTTCCGCCCATGCATCCGTGGTGCCGCTGTCATTTCAACCCGGTTGTAGAGGATTGGGATAAATGGATTGATGATTATGAAAAACGGCATGGAAATGCAGGAAATACCTTGCATGATATATTCAAAACTGATAAAATAAAGAAAACGAACATTTCGCAGCAGGCTTTTGAAGGACTCAAAACGCCCAACATAGAAGGTCTTACAAAGGATCAGAATGAAGTACTACTTAAGGGCATGGAAAGTCTCCTGAGAAGAGTTGACGGAACGCCGGGAAATACAGAATGTGCATATTTTTATGATATGAGAGCAAAATTCCTCAAATGGGAAATGGGAACACCGGAGAAAGGCACAGCAAATAATTATAAGCCGCTATATGACTACATAACCATGCATAATCATCCAAGCGGAGGCACGTTTTCACCCAATGACATAGATACTTTTATTTGTACTGACAAAATGCAGGTCCTTATTGCTATTGGAAATAATGGGGCGCAGTATATTATTCAAAAATCGTCGAATTTTAATGGGCAACAACTTGCTGTTGATTATGTTCAATATTTGGGCGAATTATTAAAGCAAAATGTTGATGTAGAAAAAGCGATGAATTTAGCAAATGACTTTTTGAAAGGAGCAGAGGCAAAATATGGATACAGATATTTTGAAATCTTACCCTGAACTTGAGGGAGTAAAGCCCTATGATGACGACGAGCCTCGCCCGGATGAAGTCCATAGTGAAGAAGAATTAAAAAGAGCTTTGGCCACAATGATTGTTCATGCCGAGGAAAAGAAACACCGAGAGGAACGGAAAGGCGACACACAGCGAGCTTTATAAACATTATAAAAACAGTAAATATGTAGTGGAGCACCATGCAAGAGCACGGTGCTTTTCTTATGCCTTTTTTGAGGTGAAAAATGATAACGGTAACAATTGAAGATAACAGAATCAAAGCAAGCGGGCACGCAGGTTATGCTCCTAATGGATATGACATTGTGTGCGCCGCTTTTTCTGCGCTTTCGCTGACGCTTGACAAGGCGGTAAACGCGCTCACGGATGATGATATTCAAATCAGCATTGAAAGCGGGAAGATGAGCGCGCAGTGGCAGCGGGCAAGTCCGCAGGGACAGCTTCTTATTAACGCGTATATTGAGGGAGTAAAGGCGCTTGCTGAAAATTATCCCGAATATATAAACGTGCAGGCTCGGAACACGTAAAAAGCTGAGGATTGAGCAGGCGTGGAACTCGTTAAAAGCTACGGAATCTACAGTCGAGCATTGAGACTTTAAACCATGGAGGTAGTTATGAATTTGGAAAGGAAATTCAACTTGCAAATGTTTGCCGGGGAAGAGCCCGGAGCAAACGAGCCGGCACCCACGCAGAATCAGAATCATCCTGATGGAACGCAAGGAAATGGAGAAAAGGCGGGAGAAGCGCAGGAAAAGCTGTATTCAAACGAGGATGTCGACAAACTCATCAACCGCAAATTCGCGGAATGGCAGGCGAAAAAAGACAAGGAAATCAACGAGGCGCAAAGGCTTGCTGAAATGAATGCACAGCAGAAAGCCGAGTACGAAAGAGATCAGCTGCAAAGCCAGCTTGATGAGTACAAAAAGCGTGAGGCAATTTCCGAGATGAGCAAGACGGCCCGTTCCATGCTTTCGGAACAGGATATCAATGTATCGGACGAGCTCATCGCTGCGCTGGTCACGGAGGACGCTGATACAACGTCAGAAAATGTCCATGCGTTTGCCAAGGCTTTTAAAGAAGCCGTTCAGCATGCGGTTGAGAACAAAATCGCGCACACAGAACCCAAGACAGGCGGTGCCAAGTCTGTCACAAAGAAGGATATTATGGCAATTAAAGACACACAGGCAAGGCAGAAAGCCATTGCCGAAAATATTGAATTGTTTAATAAATGAAAGGATGAATAGTATGACAAAATACAATCTTCAGCTTTTTGCGGCAGAACAGAATTTGATTGAATCAGCAGATATTGCGCCGGCAATATCCATTGATTTCGTCAGCCGTATCCATTCAAATATCAACGCGCTGCGAGAGGTGCTTGGCATAACTAATATGGTGGCTATGCCAAACGGCACACAGATTAAGATCTACAAAGTGGCAGTTGAAAATACGCCGAGCCAGGTCAATGAGGGTGAGACGATTCCGCTTACCAAGGTAACAAGAAAACTCGCAAAAACGGTTACGCTTACGCTTAAGAAATACCGCAAGGCGACATCCGCTGAGTCGATACAGCAAAACGGATATGAAAACGCCGTTAATATTACTGACGAGAAACTGCTCAACAACAACCACAAAGGCATTAAAAACGACTTTTTCAACTTGCTTGCTACGGGAACCGGCACCGCGACAGGAACCAATCTGCAGACGGCGTTGGCAAACAGCTGGGCCGAAGTGGAGAAAGCATTTGAAGATGAGGATGTAAACGCAGTTTACTTTGTTTCTTCAACCGATGTGGCAAATTATCTCGGGAATGCAAATATAACCACGCAAACCGCCATGGGACTTACTTATATTAAAGATTTTCTCGGACTTGGAACGGTTATCGTTTCTCCGAAAATTACTGCCGGAAAGGTGATTGCTACGGCAAAGGAGAATTTGAACGGCGCTTATATTCCCATGGGTTCAGGTGACCTTGCGAGATCTTTTTCGCTTACAAGCGACGAGACCGGTTTTGTCGGAATGACACATCAGCGCAAAACGGATAACGCAACGCTGGAAACATTGATGATGGACGGCGTTATGTTCTATCCTGAAAGGATTGACGGCGTTATTGTAGGCACGATTACGCCTGCAAGCGAATAAGGGAAAGGAGGGCGGCTTTATGATCTTTGAAAAGGTTAAAAAACTGATAGCCGAAGAGGACAGCGCCATAAGTGATGAACGGATTTATCACTGGTGCAGTATCGTTGAAAGCCGCCTTTGTCTGCGGCTCGGCACGGAGAGACTGCCGCAGCAGTTTGTTCAAATTGCCGTTGAGGCTTGTATCAAACTGTTTCGACGGTATTATTACGAGGGTATATCCAGCGAAAATGACGGAGGGCTTTCCGTTTCGTTTGTTGAGGATATCCTCAGCGAGTATTCGGCGGATATCAGCGCGTATAAGACGCAAACCGGCACGAACGGCGGGACGGTGAGATTCTTATGATGTGGAAATTGGCAAAACTCTTTAAAAACGAACAGACTAAAAAAGACGAGCTTGGCAATCCGCAGTATTCTCCGGAAAAGGTCGCCGAATTACCGGCCCGCTTTACGCCGTACATACTTAAAGGACAGACATTGGAAGGCAGAGAGATCAGCGTGCGGACGCGAAACATTTTATTGCGCTGTGCGCTCTCTGCCGTGCCGGATTTCGACTATTTAGAGTTTGACGGCAAACAATACCACATCACAGATATACAGGCTTTAGGGCGTTTTACCATGCTTGTACTGGAGGGAGCAAAATGAGCAGCTACGTTTTAGGCTATAAAGAGCTTATGAACACGCTGGAAGCACTGAACAGCATACGTTTTGACGCAATCGTAAAAAAGCAGGCGACGCAAATGTACCAGCGTGCAGCCAAACACGGCGCAGGCGGCGGAGGAACGCCCTATGACACCGGAGAGCTTATGGAGAGCCGATATCAGAAAAAAGATGAATTCGGCTACACAAAAGAATATGCGCCGCATGTTGAATACGGTCATAGGACCAGAGGCGGCGGTTTTGTTCCGGGTCAGTATTTTCTGCGAAAGAATGTGGATATTCAGTCCCCGATATTCAAACAGGACCTTCAGAAAGAGATTGAAAAGCAGCTCAGGAGGAAATGATGCTTAAAAAACTTTCATTCGTTGATTTGATAGCGGCGGTCATTGCCTTGCTGAAAAGGAATACAGATGTAAGCGTATTTGATTTTGTGCCGGAAAACGAGCCGTCACCGCTCATCTATGTTGAAGCAGCAGGAAAAGAGCCAAACGACACAAAAATGATGTTCTGCGAAGTGTACAGAGTCAATGTTCACGCTGTAGCAGAGCCGTATGCCGGAAACACCGCAATTTACAAGTTAATCAATCAGATTGAAGAAGCCCTCACGGAAGATATAACGCTTCCCGAGGGCTTTGACCTTATATATCAGATCTCCGACGGAGTGGAGGCTATATATGAGGAAACAGAAACAAAAGAAAAACACGCCGTTTTGCCCATTCGATTTAAAGTGGCATACGGCTATAAAACCAAGTAAAGGAGATTTTACATGAAAAAGTTTAACATTCAGATGTTTGCCGAACCGTATGACGGTATTACTTCTCCTAAAGTCAATGCAATTTCGGGAAAAGATATCCTTCTGTGCGTATGGGATTCTATAGGCGAAAATCTGCTTGCTCTTGGAGGACAGCAAGACAGCAACGTGGACCAGGAAGCAGAAGTTTCAGAAGTGTCTTCCAAAAGCGAAACAGCTGACGGTGACTGGAGCGTATCCGTGTCAGGCACAAAGAGCTGGAGCGGGGAGGTCAACGGCATTTATCTTGCGACAGACAGTGCGCAATCCGTTCTTAAAGAGGCATTCAGAGAAGGTACCCTTGTTTGTTTAAAATGGATTAACAAAAAACTCAAAAAAGGAATATACGCAGGATTTGCATATATTACCTCAATAAGTTTTGAGGCTCCTGTGGATGATATTGTTACAACATCATTTTCATTCACCGGCAATGGAAAATTGGTGGATTTAGCATCAGATCCGATGAGCACTGATACGATGCCACAGGGCGTGTCTGCAGCGGGAACGGAGTCTTTAAATACTGACGCAGACAACACTTCGGAAATGGGAGGCAGTGAATCATGATTGAATATAACGAGCGCGAATATCATCTTAAATTCAATATGGAAAGGCTGAAACTTGTAGAGGGCGCTTTGAAAAAGCCGATTATAACCGTGTATACGCAGCACGGCGGTGCTTTTACAATCGATGAGATGGAAAAAATATTCCAGCTTTGTCTCAAAGAAAGAAATGCAGATACATTTTGTGGAAACGGTCTTGCAAGGGAGATTTTCAGAAAATGTCTTGAGACGGAAAACGGATATTCTACCGTTAACAATATGATTGCCGTCCAGCTTAATGAGGATTGCCCTTTTTTATTCCCGAAGCTCTCCTACGATTTGAATACTTAAAAGGAGAGAAAATAGCAGAAAACGCAAAACCCTATCTTGACGATATGGATTTTGCGTTTTTTTGTGTCAATTTTGGCTATTCAAAAGCTGATTATAACGCCCTTACGCCGAAAGAAAAAGCTTTTATCATGAAAGCTTATGAAAATAAAACGGTACGGGAAAGCACCTTGTTACGTGATGCGGTACTCAATGCGGTGTCCAATGCTTTTAGAAAAAAGGGAAAATCCTTTAAAAAACTGTGGAAAAAGCTGTCGCAGCCAATTAGCGAGGAACAGCTTGAGGAAGATTTCACAATTATCAATGAGGTGGAAAAACGTGAGGGAAAAGCTTGGATAGAACTTTTGTATAGGGGGATGAACAATGGCTGATTTAAGTGTAAAAATAAAAGGCGATTCTTCGCAGTATTCAAAGGCCATTCAGTCGGCTGAAAAATCATCCTCAGCTTTTGAAAAAACAGTTTCAGGAATGAGCTCCAAGGTGTCGTCCGGTCTGAAAGTTGCGTTTAGAACCGGTGCGGCGGCCATTGGAGCGATGGCAACCGCGCTTTCCGGCGCACTTGTCGCCGGTGTGAAATATAATGCGGAAATCGAGCAGTACCAGACCTCTTTTGAAGTTATGACCGGCTCAGCAGATAAGGCCGCGGAAACAATGGAAAAACTGGTCGATTTGGGAGCCAAAACGCCTTTTGAAACTTCTGATTTGGCCAACGCTACCCAATTGCTTATGAATTATGGTTTTGAAGCGGATGACGCTATCGAGAAAACGACAATGCTGGGAGATATATCACAGGGCAACGCTGACAAGATGCAGCGGATTGCCACGGCATACGGACAAATGTCATCATCAGGCAAAGTTCTTCTTGAGGACGTTAAACAAATGATTGAAGCTGGTTTCAATCCCTTGCAGGAAATATCCGAGAGCACAGGCGAAAGCATGGCGAGTTTGTACCAGCGTATTAGTGATGGCAAATTGTCTGTTGATGAGATAACGGCATCCATGGAGCGCTCTACATCTAAAGGCGGCAGGTATTTTCAATCCATGCAAAAGCAGTCCGAAACTTTATCGGGACAACTTTCTACCTTAAAAGATAACGCGCAGCAGGCACTTGGAGCCTTTGCGCAGTCATCGTCAGACGCGATTTCTGGGAACATACTGCCCACTTTAAACGAGGGACTCGGAGAGATGACGGAACAATTAAAAGCGGGGAATATGACTGCTCTCGGAGAAATAGGCGGAGACATGATTGCGGGACTCGTAACTTCAATAACGCAAAAGGCGCCTTCGTTGTTTACAACCATTATGCTCCTTTTCACTAATCTCTTTAGCGGTTTAAGTTCCCAGCTCCCGATAATTATGACATCGCTGTTTTCAGGAATCGGAACATTTTTTGAAACACAGTTGCCGGTAATGATGACAAGCATGTCGGCTCTACTAAGCGGGATTGTTGTGGGGCTAACGGAAATGGCGCCTACTCTGATTCCACAAGTTATTTCAGGAATTTCAAGCATTTTTTCAAGCATTTTATCGCTTTTGCCGGAAATTTTGCAATTGGGAATCACGCTGATCATTGCATTGGCCAACGGACTTTCCGATGAAATACCTACTCTGATTCCGATTATGGTCCAAGCCATTCTTAATATGGTGGACACATTGACAGATCCAAGCAATCTTGCCGGCATCATTTCTGCGGGATTGAATTTAATTATAACTTTGGCTCAATCTCTTGTAAGCGCTATGCCGAAACTGGTTGGAATTTTGCCACGGATTATAAAGGGCGTAGTAGGAGGATTTATACAGTTATTGCCTGAGTTGATACCCGTAGCTTTGCAAATGCTTGTAACAATCGGATCTGGTCTTATAGCCCAGATAGGAAATTTGATTTCTTATCTTCCAATGATTTTTTCTGCTGTAATCGGTGCATTCAAAGAAGTGGACTGGGGAGAGCTTGGTGTTGATATAATAAATGGACTTATAAGCGGTCTGAAATCAATGATAAGTAATCTCGGAAATGTTATAGGAGATATCGCCAGCAGTATAAGTGATACTTTCAAAGATTTACTTGGTATTCATTCCCCGTCAAGAGTGTTCATGGAATACGGCGTTTATACAGATGAAGGATATGCCATCGGTTTGCAAAAGGGGCAGCCGGTTATCGAGCGTGCTTACAAGCAGATGTCCTTGTTGCCTGAATATTCCACTACGCAGTTCAGTATTACTTCAAACACTTCAACCGTTGCGCAGAGCGGTACAAATATAGATTCCCTTGGCGATTATATTGTAGCCGCTGTTGTCGATAGTTCAAGGATGTATGCCGAGCAGATGGCTAAAGGCATATCAAATATGCGTATGACAGTCAACAACCGTGAGGCGGGCAGATTTATGTCTGATCTCGGCTTTGTGAGGAGGTAGAATATGAAATTCAGATACATAAACAGCAGGGAAGAGATCCTTGACCTGTCCGAATTTCCCTACCTTCTCCAGAGCGGTGATCTGTTGAATTACTCATGGACCTGTGACAGCGACAATAACCGTATTACCAATGTCCGCAGAGAGGCAGGAGAAAGAGCTTTCAAAGTCGGACTGATACCGGACTGGTCATTGCCCTATGCCGAAAAAAGAGCATTGCTGAAAGAGGCGGCGGAACGATTATACAGCGTCTTTGAATATGATGTTGTCAACAATACGGACGGCAGAATCGAAACCGATACAGGTTCCTATCTGCCGTGTCGTGTTTTAACGTCTGAAAAAAACGATTGGGAAAATCCTACCGCATATATGTTCTACGATTTGACCGCAGTCAGCGGACTGAACGCCTGGATAACGGAACAAAGCAGTTCTTACTATAAAAATATAGGGCGTGAAGATTCAAAATACCTGGATTATCCCCTTGGTTACGAGCGTGATTATACGCCGCAGCAAGTAGGCAGAGCCTCACTTTATGTAAATCATATTGCACCGTCAAAATTCAAAATGACGATATTCGGGGCGTGTGTGAATCCAAGAATCGTTATAAGCAATCATATCTATCAGATTTATACAAGCCTTTCAGATGATGAATATCTTGTTGTTGATTCAAGAGATAACACCATAGTAAAACATCTCTCCAACGGCCTGCAGGAAAATATATATAATCTCCGAGCAAAGGAGCAGAGTGTTTTTGAGACGATCCCTCCGCTGAATAACTTAATCAGCTGGGACGGCTCTTTTGGCTTTGATTTGACACTTTACCTTGAAAGGAGCGAACCCGCTTGGAGCTGATACTTGCAGACATAAACGGAAATGATATAAAAAATCTTGTGTTCTCTTCAGCGGATTTTGATATCGGAGGGGAAAATGATTTCGAAATTACAATCGCTCTTGAGGAATGGCAAAGCGAGATTGATTTTAATTGCCGTGTTTATGAGCCGGATTCAGAATGCGGAGGCGTAATAAACGCCATTGAAACCAATACGCAAGACAAGACGGTTAAAATCAAAGGCTACACGTGGCGGGGGCTGCTGGCAAAAAGAATAATAACGCCGCCTACCGGAAGCAATTATCTGATTGTCAGCGGTGAGTTAAACAATGTTATCAGCCAAGTAATAGGGGATATGTACGATAATGTGCTGCAGGCATCAATCGAAAACACAGGAAAATCCATAACAAAATACCAATTTGACAGATATTGCACAGTCCTGGACGGATTAACAAAAATGCTGAAATCGATAGGATATAAACTTAGGATTCGGTATAAACAGGGCGAATTATACAGCGGCAGTTTTGCTGAAATTTCCGCTGTTCCGATTACGGATTATTCAAATGAAATTGAATTATCGCAGGATAGCCGCCTCAATTTCACGATTGAGATCAACCGTGGCAGCGTAAATCACCTTATATGCTTGGGCAAAGGCGAGTTGAAAGAAAGAGAAGTGATTGATCTGTTTTTGCAAAAAGACGGCTCAATCGGCGACGAGCAGTATTACACAGGCATTGAAGAAATTGCGGAAACTTATGATAACTCAAATTCCGACGATTTAAGAACAGACGGAATCAAGCATTTTTCTGAACTTATTCAAGGAAAATCACTTGCTATGGATGTGGAAAGTCTCGGAATTGATGTTGAAATCGGAGACATTATTGGCGGCAGGGATTATATCACAGGAATAAGTGTAAAAAAAGCCCTCGCCAGCAAAATAGTAACCTATGAAACAGTAAAATCAGTTCAATATAATTTGGAGGAATGATATGCAAATCGTAACAGGAAAAACCGGTGAACCGCATATTACAAGCGTGCAGGACAGGGCACTGAATCAAGGATTGGCAGGAAAGGATGCGTACATCCTGAATACCGGTCAAAATCTTGAACCTGAAATATACAGCGCAAACGAGATACATATTAAGGACGGAGCGCTTATGGCGCAGGGCTGTCTTTGTGTAGTAGATTACGGTAGTTATGATACTGTAACAATCGCAAACGGTTCTCAGGGTATGAAACGCAAAGATCTAATTGTTGCTCGGTACACATATGATGCGCAATCACAGGTTGAAGGAATGGAATGGGCGGTAATACAAGGTACGCCATCAGACTCAACTGCCACAGTGCCGTCGATTACAAATATCGGAGACATCCAAGCGCTTGATCCGATCGTTGATACTGCGGTTTTTGTTGTATCACTTAATGGTGTTTCAATAGAAAGTGTTGAACCTGTAATAAGTACGCTCGGTTCATTGACTCGTGAACAAAAAATGCTATGGAGCGGCGAGCATTTCATGTTTAACGGACAGAGGATCAATCTGAGCGACAAGGTCAGTAATCAGTTTAGCGGAATCTGTCTCGTTTTCTCCGCCTATAATTCGGATGCCCATGAGGCTTACGATTATGATTATAATTCTTTCTTCGTGCCAAAAGAAATGGTCCGGCTCCATAGCGGACAGGGTTTTTCTTTCTTAATGGCAGGCGGATCGATGTCCAGCATAACAAAAAAATATCTTTATATAAACGATGACAATATCGTGGGAAACAGTATCAACAATCAAAGCGGTACCGGTAGCGGAATTGACTGGGATGGTACTGATTTTGTTTTAAGGTATGTATTCGGAGTGTGATGATATGATTTTGAATTTGAAGGTTGACGGACAAATTCTGACCATGTCTGAAAGCAATCCAGATATGGTTGAGAAAACGCTCAATTATGTTAAGTGTATTTTTGATTTTACTTTAGAAGAATGGAATGAAACCATTAAAACAGCTTATTTTCGTAATGAAAAAACAGGCAAAACTGCATCCCAGATTCTTCAAAATAATGAATGCATGATACCGCATGAAGTGTTGGAAGATGAGGGAAGCGTTTCTTTTTCCGTCGTAGGAGAAAAGGAAGATTACAGAATCACGTCGAGCACAGTTTCTTTTTTTAACCATCCGACTGTATATGGTGGTGAACCATCAGATCCAACACCGACCGAATACGAGCAAATCATAGCTTTATCCTTACAAACAATGGAAATTGCGCAGCAGGTTCGTACCGATGCTGACAATGGAAAATTCAATGGCGCCAACGGCGCTACAGGACCGCAGGGACCACCTGGCAAAGACGCTGTAACCGACACCGAATTGTCCGTTGACAGTAACAACGCCATAGCAAACAGCGCGGTGGCGAAGGTGCTTGGTAACGGAACGCTTATCGGTTTTGCAAAGGTGGACAGCCTTGAAGATTTTGAGGAATTGAGCAGCAGGTATCCTGAAGGCATACCGGAAAACGCTTTTCTTATTCTGTATGTAACGCAGGACCTTTCCTATACAGACCCTGACACACAGTTTACTCTTCCTCCGGGATTGTATCTGTTAACGCAGCAAGGAAAGATACGGCTCTGTCCGGATACAGAAAGTGTCAATGCACAGTTTAATACTGTAAATAACTTGATAAAAGACTGGGGTGTTGTGTTCGCATCAAAAGCTGATAAGTCTGAACTCAATTTAGTTAAGTCGAATCTTGATGATGTAAGCGATACAGCTGACGAAGCGCTGACCATAGCCAAGGGCAGAAACCGGGCGCTGACGTTTCTGACTTATCAGGAGCTGTCCTCCTGGATAGACGGAGATTTTACCAGGTCGGACGGCAAAACCGTCAGCGATTTGCAGATAGGCGATAATCTGTATATCGTGGAGACCGGTGTGCCGGACTATTGGTGGGACGGAACACAGATACGTCCGCTGGAGACGCAGAAGGTGGATTTATCTGAATACGCCGAAAAGGACTATGTGGACGAAAAGGTTGAGCAGGAAGTTTCCGTACCAAACAGCGACATAGCCAATTACTTGGAAGTGGCTGATATTCTTGGCATATGGAAAAACGCGACAGCCGGCAGGACGGATTTTCAAAGCTTGTTTAAAAATTCCAATATAAAGACTGTCCCAGTGATTGATACTTCAAGCGGCACAAATTTTTCGCGGATGTTTTATAACTGCGTACAGCTTGAAACCGTGCCGCTTTTTGATACGTCAAATGCTACAAATTTTCTGAATATGTTTTATGGCTGTACGTCACTTAAAAGTATTCCTGCTTTTAATACTGCAAAACTGACCAACGCTTTTGGAATGGTAAGGGAATGTACCTCACTTGTTTCGTTCAAGGGAATAGATATAAGCAAAGTCACAAACTGCAACGGAATATTTTACGGATGTACTTCCCTTGAAGAAGTGGAAATAGATATGAGCAGTGTTACTGTCGGCAACTATTTGTTCTATAAATGTTCTTCCCTTAAAACAGTTAAAACGCTCGATTTTTCCAATCTTTCCAGTTTAAGCGGACAGTTTTATCAGTGTACAAGTCTTGAAAGCGTGGAGTTTGTGCCTGGTAGCATAAAGTTGAGTATGTCTATGGCTGACTGTTCCAAACTCGATTCCGACAGTGTAGCAAGCATATTTGCCGGACTTGCGGATATGAGTGATTATGATACGCATACGCTGACTTTACACGCTAACGTACAAATCACACAGGCACAGGCAGACGGAGCGGTAGCAAAGAACTGGAACATAGTAGGAGGTACGGTCAATGGCTGAGATCATGACAGCAAAAGAGGGTTATGTCTATTTTAACGGTGAGACCGGAGGCAAGACGCTCATTCTCGGAAAGAACGAGGACGCAGACAACTGGTATCAGATAACCGAACAGGAGTTTGAGGCGTTCAATCAATCGCAGGAGGGAGGTATATCAATGTGACTTCAGAAGATATAGCGGTAGCGCTCCAGGACCATGAGAACGAGATCAAAAGCCTTAAGCATCGTATGAACGACCAGGAGAACAAGGAAAAAATCCTTACCGAGCTGACAACCTCGGTCAAAACGCTTGCAGTCAATATGGAGTATATGGCAAAGGAACAGGCGCGGCAGGGAGAACGGCTGACACGTCTTGAACAGGAGCCGGTGGAAACACAAAAGTATTATAAACGCACAGCGGTAAGCTGTGTTATCACAGGCATAATCAGCGCTATAGTCGGCGCTGTTATGACATTTATTATTTCAGGAGGTATAACATAATGGAAAATGTAAAGGTTTTTATTTCACAGCCAATGAATGGCAAAACAGATGAAGAGATTCTTAAAGAACGCAACCAGCTGATTGATTGTGCAAAAGAGCATTATGGTGAAAACATTGAGGTTATTGATAGCTTCTTTAAAGGAGCGCCGCATAATGCAAACCCTTTATGGTTTCTCGGTGAATCAATTAAAAAGCTTTCCGAGGCAGACGTAGCGGTCTTTGCAAAAGATTGGGAAAAAGCAAGAGGTTGCAAAATCGAAAATGAGTGCTGTATTTCTTATGGCATTACTGCAATTGAAATTTATAATTAATGGAGGTATAACATAATGAAATTTTCAGAAGCATTTGAAGCCATGAAGAGTGGCAAAAAAATCAAATTAACACATTGGAAGGGTTATTGGTGTTTAGAAAACGGAAAGGTTATGATGCACTGTAAAAACGGTGAAATTATTGATTTACAGGACAGCAAAGACATAATCTATACTCTCTCCAACATCGCAAGCGACGAATGGGTTGTACTTGATAGTGATTATGAAATCACTGAGAAAGTCAATAGCATGTATTTTGGTGAAGCAATAAGAATGCTTAAACAGGGTAAAAAGGTTGCGCGCAAAGGTTGGAACGGTAAAAATCAATATATTGAATTAGCAACTTGTATTTCTTATAAAGATGCAAGCGGAGAAGTCATAAATTGTGAACACGACGCAATAGGAAACAAAGCAATAGCATTTGTAGGTACAAGTGGCGTACAAATGGGCTGGTTAGCTTCACAGGCAGATATGCTTGCTGAAGATTGGATAATCGTATAATAAATAAGGAGAAAAGAAAATGAAAGAAAAAATAAAAGAGTTTTTTAACAAGATAGGCATAACTAAAGACACAGTGGAAAGAGCAGTAAAAACTTTCCTCCAGGCATTTTTGGCGTATATCGTGACAGTCCTTGCCGCAGGGGATTACCTTGAGGGCGAAATAACCAAAAAGGCGCTTGTGGGTCTGCTGATGTCGGCTCTTGCGGCAGGCGTGTCCGCAGTCATGAATATGTTCAAGAACGCCAAGCCGGAGCAGCTCGGCGGCGGAACGAGCTTTGAAAGCTGGGTGAATAAATATCTCGGCAAAAGAACGGACTATGACGGTGCCTACGGCGTGCAGTGCGTTGATTTAATTGATTGCTATATAGAGAAGTGCCTTGGACTGAAAAAAGGCTTCTGGGGCAATGCAAAGAACTGGTGGACGGACAGAAACAGCAGCTCTTGGCTTAAGAAGAATTTTGACTTTGTTACACCGAAGTATAAGAACGGCGAACTGAAAAAGGGCGATATCGGCATAAGAACATCGGGCTCATACGGACATATATTTGTTGTTTACGGTCCGGCGGCAAACGGTAAGTTTAAATATTACGACCAGAACGCCACCGGCAGCGGCGACAAAATGACCCTAAGGGAAAAGGCGTTCACAAGCTCATACATAAACGGTATTCTCAGGCCAAAGAATCAGAGCAATCTTAAGTCAGCGACTCTGCCAAGTTATACAGTAGGCAAGACTTACACGATAACAGGTGTCAGGGGCGTATATGCTGACAAGTACGCAAAGACCAGAAAGAAGGTCAAACAGCTTACCGCCAACGGAAAGCAGAACGCTACATCGAAAAACGCAAACAATAACGCATATTTTAAGAAGGGCACCAGGGTAACGGTGCTTGAGGTATTCAAAAACACTTCCGCCAAAAAGGTGATGATACGTTGCCCCTCCGGATGGATAACAGCTTACAACGCTAATACAAACTGGATGAAATGATAAACAACGCCCCCGGCTCATGTGAGTCGGGGGCTTAGTTAATATTACAAAATTTATTTTAGTTAAAAATGGATAAGGGGATTCAGACTTATCCGAATCCCCTACAGTGCAGTCCGAAAACTACACCTCACTCCACATCTATATTATACACTAAACTGAATATTTATGTAAGTTTCATTTTATATGAATCGTTTTTTATTTTCTGTATCTGAGCATCTGAACTAGATATTCTCCCATTTCCTTTTTTTCGCTTCCTGTTAATTCACGTTTGCCAAATTTTACAAATCCATGATTGGAGTAAAAATCAATTAGTTTTGGTTTGTCTTCACACTCTAAATAAACTATTTTTCCACCAATCATCATTTGTGCCTGTTCCACTTTTTCAAGCGCCATTTTCATTAATTCATCTCCAGTTATGAGATTATTGTAGTTGTTTGTGAAATTTTTTGAAAATTGTGCTAATAGAGGTGCAGATATAATATAACCTTTTAAAGCCTCATTGTAATTCCCGAATTTACAAATCTTTTTCTTTAGGTTTTTAGAAATAGTGTTATTTGATACATGTATATATTTATTTGCACAAGTATAATATCCTACCAAAACATTTTTATTTTTATAAGGTGCAAATACTAAATGAGTTGCAGCGACACTTTGTCGTGAAAAAGGAATAGCTGAAACTCTAATAAAATTTTCAACATCTGGATTAAGTGGACATGAAAATTGGGAGAGAATTTCACGAGTTCTATCCTCTCCCAATACCTCTATAATATCTGATAATAATATTTGACTATATCCGTTACTCACTATCTTGTTCGTTAAAGAAATCCTTTATCTGATTTTTTTTAATGTCAACACATTTTTTTTGTAACACGACTTCTTTGCTTTTTTTGTTTTGCGCATTTTCTAAAGCAGACACAAAACCTTTTGTTAATTGTTTAGAATGCAAGTTTATACTTTGCATAATGCTTCTAGTTGCCATGTTATCATCTCCTTTTCAACTTAAAAACCTAAAATATTGTTGACGGATAAAATAACCAGATGTCTTTCAAAATTATAATAACATATCTCAAATTCAAAGTAAATAGGTAAATTATTACAAATTAATTAAATATTGTAGATACTTAAACAAGATATAAATCAATATTATTATATTCAAATATAACAAATGTATTCATATCAAAATTTGATATTGTGCTAAATATTACATTATAAAGAAAAAAATGTCAAGTTTAAATTTGAAATATGTTTTAAACTTAATTGTTACCTCATTAATTATTTTTTATATCTAAAAATTATGAATAATAGCATAAAACCGCAAGGTTTTAGTGGATCGGTGCCTGCACTGGTCCTATTTTTTTATTTAAAATTGAATTTTAAACGAACTAATCCCCCGGCTCATTGAGCCGGGGCTTAGTTACTTTATACAGGCATTTTCAACTACATTACTGGATGAAGCAACAGCAGTACGGTTAGCCCATTCGGTGAGGTGTTGAAAATGAAACCGCAAGAATACCTGATGAACGAGATGTTTGATAAGAGGTGTGCGCTTGGGATAAGCCAGGAGGAAATGGCAGGCAAACTTGAAATCTCCGCAAGGCAGTATTCAAACCTTGAAACAGGTAAAAGCCTCTGCTCCATGAAAACCTTGGTATTGTTTCTGGAACACAGCGGTGTGAATAAGGACGAGTTCATCAGCGGTTTGGTGGAAACATTTAAGTCCGAATAACACAATGCCCTTATCTCAAACGAGATAAGGGCCATAATTTATTGCAGTCTTACTGCAGTCATTGAAGATTTAAAATACCAGAATATGCGTTTTTAAAGGAAAAATTAAATGCCTACTCTTGTCACCTCGACCAAAAATCGGCATTGAGAGAAATTTCTCTCAATGCCTTTCTTTTTTCCAAAATTTGGCTTAAATACTAGGTTTTTCGCGTGTTAATCTACCCTGCTCAAACATTCTCAAACGAACCTCAAATTTGGAAAATTGGGGTAAAATCAGCTGTAATTGGGGTACGAATTGGGGTATGATTTCACTGCTTTTCATAAATGAAAACGATCCATATCACGGCACAAACCCAAATCATTGCTTATCGTATCATATTGAAGCATCTTTTGCAAGAAACCCAGTACATATATATCATTTTATATTACATAATGGAACCACCTGCACAAAATGCAAGTGGTTTTTTTATTTATACCAAATATATATAAGGAGGAAACTATGCCAAAATGCAAAACGATTGCCATATGCAATCAAAAAGGCGGCGTTGGCAAAACGACTACCGCAGTCAATCTCGGCGTTGGACTTGCTATGCAGGGCAAAAAGGTCTTGCTTGTGGACGCCGACCCGCAGGGCGATCTGACGATCAGTCTCGGCTGGCAGGATAACGATAATTTGCCCGTAACGCTTGCCAATAAAATATCGGATTTTATTCAGGATAGGAACAGCGCCCCCGATGATGTCATTTTACATCATTCCGAAGGCGTTGACCTCATACCCTCAAACTTGGAACTGTCTGCGCTTGAATTAAGCCTTGTCAGCGCAATGAGCAGAGAGGTCGCTATGAAAGGGTATCTGCACAGCCTTAAAGATAAGTATGATTACATCATCATAGACTGTATGCCCTCGCTCAGTATGATAACCATAAACGCTCTTGTGGCAGCAGACAGCGTGATCATTCCCGTGCAGGCGCAGTATCTTTCCGCCAAAGGAATGACGCAGCTCATTCAGACGATCTCAAAGGTCAAGAGACAGATCAATCCGCATTTGAAGATCGACGGCGTGCTTTTAACGCTTGTGGACGGCAGAACGAATTTTGCCAAAAGCACAAAAGACGCAATCAAAAACACTTACGGTAAGTTTATCAGAATTTTTGATACGAGTATTCCTGTTGCGGTAAAAGCGGCTGAAACAAGTTCAAAAGGCAAAAGCATTTATGCGTATGATCCTAAAAGCAAAGCGGCTGAGGCATACAGGAAATTAACAAAGGAGGTGCTTGACATTGAGCAAAGAAAGACAGACAGACTTCGTACTGCCGAAACTCGATGAACTCTTTACTTCGCAGAGTGAACGGGATAACGGTATGCTGCCGCATTTGCAGGACATACCGTTAAATCTGCTTGATGATTTCCCCAATCACCCGTTCAAAGTCCGTGATGATGAGGATATGCTCAAACTCACGGAAAGCATAACCGAGCGTGGTGTTCTCGTTCCGGCAATCGTAAGACCGAAAGAAAACGGCAGATATGAACTCATATCCGGTCACAGAAGAAAAAGGGCAAGCGAATATGCAGATAAGAAAACATTACGCTGTATCGTTTCCGACCTGGATGATGACGCCGCCACCATCATTATGGTAGACAGCAATATTCAGAGAAGTAACATACTGCCGAGTGAAAAAGCATTTGCGTACAAGATGAAACTTGACGCACTGAAACATCAAGGGAAACGCACTGATTTAACTTCTCGCCCACTGGGCGAGAAGTTGTTTTCAATAGATGAACTTGCCGAAAATAGTGAAGATAGCGCAAGACAAATTCAACGGTATATCCGATTGACAAACCTTGTTCCCGAACTTCTTGAAATGGTAGACGAAGGCAGGATAAAAATGAGACCCGCCGTAGAAATATCCTATCTTGACGAAGATGCACAGCGTGATCTTGTGGACGCTATTGATTTGGAGGAATGTACGCCGTCTCACGCTCAAACCATCAAGATGAGAAAGTTTTTTGAGGACGGCAAGCTGAGCACCGATGTTATCACTTCCATCATGCAGGAGGAAAAACCAAATCAGCGGGAAAAGCTCATCATTCCAAACAAGGCTGTTGAAAAATATATTCCGAAATCCGTTCCGCTTGAAAAACGGCAGGATTATGTATTCAGGGCTTTGGAGCATTACGGCAAATATCTGCAAAGACAGAAGATGCGGGACGCGAGGTAGCGTCATTACAAATTTTCGCTTTCCCTTTCCCACACCCTAACCCTTTTCTAACCTTTACCAACCGAGAAAGAATAAGCTCTTAAAGAGTTTAGATATAGCACAAAACAGAGAAAGAAGTGATGTCAGATGATTTAGGAAATAATCGCAAAATTGCCTGAACAGCTTAAAAAGCGTACGATCAAGGCAAAGGAGCGAGGACGATGAAAAAAGCAATTTGGATAACCGCAATTTGTGTTTTGGCTGCAATGCTGTTTGCAGCTTGCAGTAACAGCGCTGATGAAGATATTGCCGTAAATGAAAGCGAAACCGTTTCTTCTTCGGCTGGTATAGTCAGCAGTGATGAAACTGTAACAGAAAGCGCAGAGTTTTCAACCGATACGGCAGAACAAAATTCCGCCGGCATACAGCAAAACACAAGCGGGAGCAGTACGAACGATATGCCGAATGAAACCGTTGCCCGGCGTGAAGGAACAAATACCACCACAGAAACAACAAAAAAACGCCAAACTAACACACAAAAGCAGACGACTGCAAAGAGACAGACTACAACGCAAAAGCCTGCCACCACCAAGAAAACAACAACCAAGAAGCCGACTACAACAAAGAAAAGCGGCGTCAGTCAAAGCGATGTTCAGTGGGTGCAGGCACAGGCGCACGCATATATGCGCAGTAAAGGCATCGTAGTCGATTCGGGCGTCGGCAGTTATTCCGGCAGAATTTCAAGTGTGAACCGAACGAAAGAGGAACTGCTTGACAAGGTCAAGGAATGGATAGACGGCGAGTACAATGACTGCAAGGCAAGCGGTTATGACACGGTATATATGTACTGCAAAATCGAAAGCAGAGATAACGGCAGTTATTTTCTGTATGTAATGTACGGCTGATAAAAAGCCGTAAAGCAACCTAAGCACCGATCAAAACATCGGTGCTTTTTTTATGCCTAAAAAGCAGGAGGAATAGTATGCAAAAGATATTAAAACTCAAACCCAAAAGGCTTTTAAGCGTGTTTCTTGCGGCGCTCATGGCACTAACTGCCTTTATGCCGACGCTGAGCGCCTATGCCGCAGTAGAGAAATGTACACTGAATATCCGCGTGAGCGAAAAATACAAATATATGAACAATTGGGCTTATCCCGACAGGCGCAGCGGTATCCACCTTGCCACAGTTGCGGACGGATCGCACAAGGGCGAGGTCGTGTACTGCATTGAATTCGGCAAGGATATGGGTGAAACAGGTCAGGAAGAAACCATCTATGATATTGAAGATGTGCCGGCTTGGCAGGATATGAATTCCACACAACAGCGTGGAATAACTTATGCTACGATTTATGGCTATCCGAACTTCAATTACGGCGTATCAAACGAGGCAGCACAGGTCGCCACGCAGTTCGTTGTTTGGGAATACTCGCAGGGATACAGAACATCAGCAGACGGCAACAATCCAACAGCGGGACTGAACGGCACAAGTTCAAAGATCGAGAACGCCATAGAAGCGGCAGGATTTGATGTCCGTCAGCAGTACTACAAGTCCGGCGTTGTGCCGTATGACGATGTCATGACGGCATACAAGGGTATCCTTAACGGAATTAAGACCCACAGAACAGTACCGAGTTTCAGAAATGATACGGTTGAACTTATGTGGAACGAAAGCAATGATCGGTACGAAGCTAAGATCACAGACACAAACGGAGTGCTTGCGAATTTCGCACTGACTTCAGGCAATTCAAACTTAAAGTTTTCCAAATCGGGCAATACGCTTACTGTCTATTCAACGGCAGTTATCAATTCCGCAGCAACAGTCACGATGACCAAAACTTGTACCACAGTCGGCGCTGACATCGGTTTTGTTCCTGCCGATCAGGACGAAAATCAGTCCCTTGTCGGCAGACTGACAGACCCTGTCACCGCATCTTTTAAGGTAAAGACGGCAACAGGCAACGCAAGGATCGTGAAAACATCCGAGGACGGCGAAGTTGAGGGCATCAAGTTCACCCTTACAGGCAACGGTTTGACGTATACTGGAGTAACCGACAGCAAGGGCGTATTCCTTAAATCCAACATTCCTGCCGGAACTTACACGGTCACGGAAGAATCCATAGACAAATATGTGCCGCAGAAATCACAGACGGTCACCGTTCGTGGCGGCGAGACCGTTACCGTGAATTTTGATAATATCCTCAAGAAATTCAGAGTTAAGGTAGTTAAAACAGACATTGAAGAAGGAACGGCACAGGGCGACGCGTCTCTTTCCGGAGCCAAATACGGACTCTTTAAGGG
>JAGHJI010000031.1 GCA_017886765.1 Eubacterium sp. | reverse complement strand
TCATCCGTGTAGGCAAAGCCTACTATATGTGCAAAACCGTAATCGGTAATCAGATTTTCTTCTTTTGCTTCTTTGATAACATCTTCATCGGCGTTAAGCATAATGGCATCCTGGATTCCGAAAGCGCTTTTCATCATTTCGTCCATAGATGAATTCAGACATGAAGCGAAAAACAGCACGCCGGAGGAAAACACCATGGCCAGAATGATCCCGATTATCATAAATGTATACTGCTTCTTTCTTGCCCGCAGATTGCTTTGTGCAAGCTTGTTTACAGTCAGTTTGTTTTTCATTTTTATACCTCCGGCGGCGCGCTGTCGTTAACGATTTTACCGTCTTCAATGGTTAGTACTCTGTCCGCCTGTTCCGCCACGTGCAGATCGTGTGTGACAAGAATAAGGGATACACCCAACTCGCTGCCCACGTATTTCAGCAGGGAGAGCACTTCGCGTCCGCTTTTTCCGTCCAGATTACCGGTGGGCTCGTCAGCAAAGAGTATGGACGGCTTGTTTGCAAGTGCGCGGGCGATGGAGATTCTCTGCTGCTGACCTCCGGAAAGGGCAGAGGGCAGATGGTCGAGCCTGTTTTCTATTCCAAGCATTTTTATGATTTTTTCCAAGTACTCCTCATCCGGTTTTTTCTTGTCCAGCATGATGGGCAGAAGGATATTTTCATATCCGGTCAGTTCCTGCACCAGATTATATGACTGAAAAACAAAACCGAAACGCCTGCGCCTCAGAATCGAAAGCTGATTGTCATTGTAGTCGGAAAGCTTTTTATCCGCGTAGGTTACATACCCGCTTGTGGGATATTCCAGACTGCTGAGCATATGCAGGAATGTGGACTTTCCGGAACCGCTGGGACCGGTTATGGCACAGAATTCTCCCTGCTTAAATGCGACTGTCACATTGTCAACAGCCTTGACGATATTTTCTCCGCTTATATATTCCTTTGTTAGATTGGTACATTCAATAATGCTCATTGAACTCCCTCCTTATCTTTTGTTCAACTGTATTGTACCATTAAAACCTTTCTTTTTTCTATAGATAACCTTAAGATTCCGTAATGTTACGGGCAAAAATGCATGTTTTTTATTAAATTTGGAATGTATTGCAACACTTGGTCCGTTTTTGTATACTTAACTTATGAACGGTTGACCGGCAGAAGAGGAGGGAGCGGCATGGAAGAAAGCGAGCTTGTGAAAAAAGCGGGGAACGGCGACAGGGAGGCCTTCTGTCAGCTTTATTCCATATATAAAGATCGGCTTTACCGTTACGCTTATTACAGGCTGGGGAACGATGTTGACGCGCAGGACGCTGTGCAGGACTGCATTATGTCCGCCTTTGAGCAGATCAGTAAGCTGCGCAGGGCGGAGGCTTTTCCCCGATGGATTTTTAAAATTCTTCATGGCTCCTGCTCAATTTATGTAAAGCAGCAGATAAGGCAGCGGGAAAATGAGACGTTAGATACCGCGCGCCCCAGTGCAAATCTTTATGTCACGATGAATGAGAGCGCAACGGAGCTTTGCCGCGCTCTTAATCTCCTTAGCGCTGAGGAGAGGGACATCGTCTTATTATCCGTAGTCGCCGGCTTTACTAGCAAGGAGATATCAAAACTCACGGGGCTGACTGCCGGCAGTGTCAGGTCAAAGTTGTCCCGCAGCCTTTCAAAAATGAGAACTTATCTGGAGTGATACGGATGAAAAACAGCAAGGATTTTGATTACATTAAAGAAAAATTCGACAGTGACCATTTAACAGCACCTGAAGATCTTGATGAAAATGCGATTGTGCATCTGCTTGAAAGCAAACCGCTCAAAAAAATCAGATTTTACAATAAAAAGGTATTTCGCAGAGCAGTGGCTGCCGTTGCCTGTGCAGCGGTGGTTGTTACCGCACTGGCCGTGACAAGACCTTTTTCATTAAACAATAAGGTGGTCAATACACCCGAAACGGAGACAGCTCAAACCGGGCTGAAGACCTTTTCCGATGTGGACGAAATAAAAAAAGCCGTAAAGGAAATTGAGAAACATACTTCTGTATACAATTATAATAGTAATGAAATAAAAGACGCGGCGGTAGCAGAGACCGTTTCAGATACTGCTGCCGGAGACATTTCTTATGCCGACACCTACAAGCAAGTGGAAAATGTAGACGAGGGCGATATTCTTAAAAATAACGGTAAATATATTTTTTATGTTGACAGCAGTTCCAATGCGGTAAAAGTGTACAGCGCCACCGGGCAGAATACAAAGCTGGTGTTCACCTTTGATGAATTTGAGGTTAATGATAATGCCGGTGAATATGTATGCGATATATATGTCAGCGGCAATAAGTTGATCATCAATACCGTCAGGGGCGTATATGAAAATGAAGTTTACAGAGATATGACGGTAACATATATTTACGATATTTCGGATATAGAAAGCCCAAAGCAAATCAACTGTTTCTCTCAAAGCGGCTATTATGCCTCCTCACGCAGGATAGACGGTCGGCTCTATGTCGTTTCAAATCAGTATATTGACAGCAGCTTGTGTAAGTCGGACAGCGACTATCTTCCGTATGAATGCAGCGGCAACGACGCAGAACGTCAGCCGGTGGAGATGGAGAATATCTGTTATACCGGTGATTCGGATTCGTCAAGTTATTTGATCGTCAGCGCTATTGATACGGAAACGGGGGTGAAATCCTCTGATACAAAAGCGCTTTTTGGCGCAAGTTCAAATATATATTGTAATGAAAATAATATGTACGCCGCAATGAATGAGGTGGAGTGGAAGGCCTATGGAGAGAATACGCAGCTTGTGGATACAGCCGTTCGGATTGTAAAGATTGAGCTGAAGGAAAATGACATTGAATTTACCGCCGCCTCAGAAGTTGCCGGCAGTATAAACGACCAGTTTTCAATGGACGAGAAAGACGAAAATCTCCGCGTTGCCACAACCTCCTATGATGCGGACGGCGAGCAGATCAATAATCTTTTTGTACTTGATGGGAATCTGAGAAAAATAGGAGAGGTAACCGGTTTCGCCAAAACAGAGAGTATCCGGGCCGTTAGGTTTATCGGGGATATGGCGTATGTCATTACGTATGAGGAAATCGACCCTTTGATTGTTATTGATGTTTCGGTTCCCGCTAACCCGCAAATCAAAGGCGAGGTGAAAATTACGGGATTTTCCAGCCTGCTGGTGCCTGTTGATGAAAGCACCCTGCTTGGTATAGGCTATTCCACCGAAGGAAACGGCAATACACAATCGGCTAATGGAATGAAGCTGGCGCTGTTTGATATTTCTGATCCGGAAAATCCTGCAGTACTTGACAGTTATACGATGAAGGACACAAGTTCGGACGCGCAGTATAATCACCGTGCCCTGACGGTCAACGAAGCAGACGGATATTATGCAATACCGTTCAACTCTTATGCGTATGACACGGAGTATGCGGAGAACGGCGCGCTTGTATTTGAGGTTTCAAACGGCAAAATCAATGTGACGGATAAATTTACCGTCAATACAGATGCGTCAGAAGAGGCATATACCGGAATATATGTATCACGCTGCACTTATATAGGGGACACTTTGTATGTGCTTGATGACGTGGGTAATATATCCGCCTTTGCTATAAATGAATAAGAAAAGTGAAAGCTCCGATACAATGAAGTATCGGAGCCCTTTAATTGCCATTCACGCAATTAAAACCGGGTATAACCCTGAAAAATAAGAAATCGAAAACTAAGAAGTAAACGTTACTTATTTCATGCTTTCTTCGTAAGCCTTGATCATTTTCTTAACCATCTGACCGCCTACTGAACCAGCCTGCTTAGAAGTAAGGTCACCATTGTAACCCTGCTTAAGGTTAACACCAACCTCTGAAGCAGCTTCCATCTTAAATCTGTTAAGAGCGTCCTTTGCCTCTGGAACTGTTGCCATTTTAAATACACCTCGTTTTCTTTTAATATTGCAAAAATGAAAAATGAGATTTGATATGCAAACATCATTTCTCAGCCTTGCAAGTATAGTTTGTGAAATGTATTCGTTTTTACAATTGAAAAATTTTAACAATATTTATTAGTTATTTATAAGTGCGCGCAAAATTTTAAACATTGTAAAAGCAGAAGTATTTTTGTATAATAATTAAAGACATATGAATAATTTGCTTAAATTTATTCAGCAGGATAAATTAGATTACCATGGTGCGCGTTAATAATTACACGCTAATTTAAGGAGAATATTATGAAAATAAAAGAATTAAAAGGATATGAGAATATATATCCTGAAAAATTTGAAAATACCAGCGAATGGTTTTACTGTCGGGCACCGTGGGAAATTGATGCTGATGAACTGTTATATTCTGACAAAGATTATGAAGGAAACAGACTATACCTTATTCACATTTCAGGAAAGATTTTTGAACCGATTAGGCAGAAAAAGAATGTTTTTCTGAGCAGCCCTGTTTACAACAGAGATGATAATGCGTTTGTAATTATAAGATATGATTTTGTTAAAAAGACTATTCAAATTGTAAAATATGAAATTAATTCAGATAACTGCAGCGTTATTGGTGAAGTGCCTTTGTCAAAGGGCGGAGATTTAATAAATATTAAAATATTGCAAAATTCCTATATATTGGTCAAATATGAAAATACAGAAGACACTGCAAATATTATTTATCCGGATGAGAAATGTATCCACCTAGAAGAAAACGAGGGATTAATTTCATTATCCGGAAACATGCTGGTATCATCTAAATGGATTGAAGACCCTGATTACCGTGAAGAAATAATTATCAGAGATTATGAAACAACGGAAATAACAGAAAGAAAAGACGGCTATGCCGCAGTAATGCCTAACGGAGAAATTTGGATGTTCTGCAAATAAAGCCGGATATATATCAAAGCAAAGCGGCGTAGCTTCTAAACAGGTGAAACAAAATGAACCAATATCTAAAAAATCTGAACCGGATTGAATTTGTTGTAACAATGGCGTGCACGGGGCGCTGTAAGCATTGTTCCGAGGGTGAACACATTTCTGACGGAGAGCATATTGACGGTGACGCTGCAGCAGAGGCAGTTTGTGAAATCTGCGAAAATTACAATATTGACTCTCTGATGACCTTCGGCGGAGAACCGCTTTTGTATCCTCAAACCGTTTGTAAGATACATAATGCGGCGAAAAACGCAGGTATCCCCAAGCGTGAGATTATCACAAACGGATATTTCACCAAAAGCTCTGACAGAATAAAAGAGGTCGCGCATATGCTGGCGGAAAGTGGAGTGAACGGAATCATGCTGTCTGTGGACGCCTTTCACCAGGAAACGATTCCGCTTATTTACGTAAAGGAATTTGCCAAGGCGGTTTTAAGTGAGCGAATTTTTGTTGAAGTTCATCCGGCGTGGCTTGTCAGCGCGGAGGACGATAATGCATATAATCTTAAAACAAGAGAGCTTTTAAAAGAATTTAAAGCGCTTGGTATAGGTGTTTCAGACGGAAACATCATTTTTCCCAGCGGAAACGCGAAAAAATACCTGAGCGGCTATTTTGACGATAACGAGGAATATATCAGCCCTTATCAGGAGAATCCAAAGGATATGCACGCAGTAAGCTTTTTCCCTAACGGCGATGTGCTCAACGGTAATATATATCAGAAGAGTATATCTGAAATTCTGAAAACATATTCGCCTGAGGAATAAAACAGTTTTGAAAAGACTTTTGTGTTAAAAAAGATAGAATGAAGATAGAAACAGCCGGAGAATATGCTCCGGCTGTCCACTTTATAAAACGTTTTATTTGTTGATATACCAAATGTCTATTTCACCTTTGCCAAAACATTTCACTTCCTCTATAGATTTGAATGCGTTGTGTCAGCTTAATCATTCAATAAAAACCGGTATAATATTACCGCATTTTACGGGCGGATATTTATTTTTATTTGAATATTCCATGTCGTTTTCAAGGCAGTAAATGATATGGATTACGCCGCCGTGCGTGACAAGAGCTATGTTGCAGTTTTGCTTTTTACATAAAAGTTTAAATTCTTCCCAGCCGTTTTTGACGCGATGATAAAACTCTTTTGGACTTTCTCCATTTGGATAATGCTCATTCCATTCAAGATTTCGCCAATACATATTGGGATAATTCTTTTTAGCAATGTAATTATCCAATCCTGCAAGTACTCCATTATTTACTTCTCTAAATTCAGGCATTAATTCAACAGAAAGATTTAGTTTTTCTGCAATAATGTTTGCCGTTTGTTTTGCTCTTTTCAGGTCGCTGGAATAGACTTTTTGAATATTATATTTTTCCTTGCTGTTCAGCAGTTCTTCGGCAAGCCCTTTTGACTGCGCAATGCCTTTATCTGTCAGCGGACAGCTGCTCCAGCCGCCTCTCACGGAGGTATCGTCCTGACCGTGCCTTATTAAATAAATGATCATTTACTTGTTCCCGCTTGCTTAATCAATCTAAAATTATACTATCATTGAAATATACGGTTGTCAATTGTGCATACTAAAACGACATGCAAAAGCATCAGTCCATTTCTGCTAATACTGCCGGCAATGATAAAGTTATACATATTATAATATTTATATTGATTTTTAAAATTCGTTTTTGTATAATGAAATGATAAAACATGAATAAAAGGAGCGAAAATCATGCTTGAATTAAAAGACCTTACCTTCAGCGTTGAGGAAAACGGCAGGGAAAAGGTCATTATAGATAACCTCAATTACACGGTGGAGGACAACAAATTCACCGTCATTACAGGTCCTAACGGCGGAGGAAAATCCACGCTTGCCAAGCTTATCGCAGGGATTGAAAAGCCCACCGCAGGCAAAATTATTTATAACGCACAGGACATCACCGATATGAGCATAACCGAAAGGGCTCACCTGGGCATCAGTTACGCGTTTCAGCAGCCTGTCAGGTTTAAGGGTATTAAGGTAATTGATTTGATACGCCTTGCGGCAGGTGAAAATCTTTCAGCGGCCGGAGCGTGTGAATATCTGTCCGAGGTGGGACTCTGCGCAAGGGATTATATCAATCGCGATGTAGACGCAAGTCTTTCCGGCGGAGAGCTTAAGAGGATTGAAATTGCCGGCATTATTGCCAGAAAAACGCCTCTTTCCGTTTTTGACGAGCCGGAGGCGGGGATAGATTTGTGGAGTTTCCATAATCTGATCAAGGTTTTTGAAAAAATACAGGCAAAAAAGGACAACACGATTATTATCATTTCCCATCAGGAGCGTATCCTGAAGATTGCCGATGAGATTGCTATACTTGCAAACGGCAAGCTGCAGTCCAGCGGTTCCCAGGAGGAAATGATCTCCAAGGTGCTCGGCACCACCGAGGGATGCCGGTTTTATCAGTAAAAGACAGTAAAGAGGGTGAATTTTAAAAGGATGGATCAGATACAGAAAAATTTATTGGAGCAGATTGCGGACCTTCACGAAGTGCCCAGCGGCGCGTATAATATCCGCGCTAACGGCGCCAGCGCCGCAAGAAACACAACTGCCAATATTGATATCGTTACAAAAACGGACAAGCAGGGGATTGATATCATCATCAAGCCCGGCACAAAAAAGGAAAGCGTGCATATTCCGGTCATCATCAGCGAAAGCGGACTGGAGGAGTGCGTGTACAATGACTTTTATATCGGTGATGACGCCGACGTGGTCATCGTAGCGGGCTGCGGTATCCACAACGCCGGCGACAGCCGCTCGGAGCATGACGGTATCCATACTTTCCATGTTGGAAAAAATGCCAAGGTAAAGTATGTGGAAAAGCATTACGGCAGCGGCGACGGCAGCGGAGAAAGGATTATGAATCCCCAGACCATAGCTGAGATTGCCGAGGGCGGTTATCTGGAAATGGAAACGGTGCAGATTAAGGGAATCGACTCCACAAAGCGCTTTACCAAGGCAACACTTGATAAGGACGCGAAAATCGTGATTACGGAAAAACTGATGACGCACGGCAACCAGATTGCGGAAACCTCTTTTGAGGTGGATATGAACGGTGAGAATTCCAGTGCCAATGTTATTTCACGTTCTGTGGCAAAGGACCGTTCAAAACAGACCTTCCTCTCAAAAATTAACGGCAACAATAAGTGTTCCGGCCATTCGGAGTGCGACGCAATCATTATGGGCGACGCAGTGATCAGCGCCATACCTGAAATCACCGCCAACGATCTTGACGCGGCGCTGATTCATGAGGCGGCTATAGGCAAAATTGCCGGCGAGCAAATCATCAAGCTGATGACCTTAGGCTTAACGGCTGAACAGGCTGAGGAACAGATCGTAAACGGATTTTTGAAATGATGCATGAACCATAAGCTTTATTACAGATAACTTTCACAAGATACTGTCAAAGTGATGATGTATTGTTACGATAATAACATGATTAGTAAAAACATCACACCGTTGGGGTAATAATAATGAAAAAAGAGCTGAAATACTCGCTGCTGTTTTTTCTATCTGTAGCGGTAACGGAAATGATGAATTTCATTCTTGTGTCCTGCCTTGACAAGATTCTTAACGGTAAGGAAGAAGATGTAATTATCTTTACATCTTATGATCTGTTCCCCGGTCGGCAATCTGTTTGTGTATCCGTTTTCAGAATTATCGCCTTTATATGAAGTGTTGTTATGTATATTTTCGCCGGTTTCCATTTGGTTGGTCTGGCTGTTTGACAGAATAAAAAATTTCCTCTGTATAACAGC
Organism: Eubacterium sp.; assembly: GCA_017886765.1. Lineage (GTDB taxonomy): Bacteria > Bacillota > Clostridia > Oscillospirales > Acutalibacteraceae > Eubacterium_R. The sequence goes on along the minus strand of JAGHJI010000031.1, from coordinate 10,804 downwards.
AAAAATGATAAAAAATAATCATATAGTATATAAAAAACCAGGGTTGCGATATAACAACTCTGGTTTTTGTATAGGAAAATTGTATCATTTCTTTTTGCGAATATAAAATTCGGCAAAATATGACAAAATAGAAAAGAATTAACATATTTTTTTATTTATATTGACAATAACAGCGCCGGTATGATACTATAAAATAAATAATAATGAAAAGCTGAACAAAATGCGAAATCAAGTCAATCCAAATCCAGATTATGCAATGGCGCATAAAAAGGCAATAATAAAATTTTTTGCGGGCATAGCGCTCTTTGCGCTTGTTTTACTGCTGTTTTACGAATGCCCATTTAAAATGATAACGGGCATGGACTGCCCCGGTTGCGGACTTACCCGGGCATTCGGCTGTATTTTTGTTTGTGATTTTTCAGCCGCGGTTAAATATCATCCCATGGCTCCGGCTACATTCATTCAGCTGGTATATTTACTCTATTATCAGTTTGTACTCAATAAAAAGTTAAATCAAAAAGTGATTGTGGCAGGGATTTTTATAAACGCTTTGCTTATGCTCGCCTTTTGGCTGTATAAAATATTTTAATTTTTAAGGAGGAGAACTCTATGGCAGACACTGTTTTTATCAATGTTACACCGAATTTTGATTTGTATATGTTTGCAAATCAGCTTGCTGAAAAGTATAAGATGGAGGGATTTAACGTTACTGTTGCGAATTTTAATAATTCTGTAGTCTTAACGTTTGACAAAAATACCGGCGGGATCAATATGCTCCTTGGTCTCGGTCAGGGTATAAAAGCCACCTGTATGCTGGCAAACGGCACCTTGTCCATCAATTTTTCAGACGGGGATTGGACCGGCAAAATCATTGGGCTTGCAGTAGGATGGTTTATATGCCTTATTCCGTTTATCACCGCGATAGTCGGATGTGTAAAGCAGTCACAATTACCCAAGAATATCGGAAACGATGCGATGGTGATTGCCTCTCAGCAGGTATCACCGCAAAATACGGATCCGCAGTATGTTCCGCCCCAGCAGCCGTACAGCGAACCGCAAAATCCAGACAACAATATAAATCAGTGATTTAAATCGCTCTCTATATTACACATGAAATCAGGGAATAATACATTCATTCCCTGATTTTCTTATTGCATAAATCTTTTGTGCAAGCGCACCGAATTTATCTTTTTTGCGCAGCATTTTCAATACGCTGTTTGAGCGTATCAAACTCACGTTCGTATAATGCTTTTTCAAACTGGAATGTTACAGCTTTGCCGTCTTTTTCTATAAAGGTAAAGAAATAAGCATTCATTGCCGTGGCAGTGTTCGCTCCCTTTGAGGTTCTCAGTTCTTCGTTACATCCCCGTATTGTTTCATATTCATAGTATTTCCCGTTAAAGGGATTGGACCGGAAGTAAAACCCCTTTTCACCGATATATACTTTAAAGAAAAAGTACCGTATGGCAAGTTTAACAAAAAGATACAGGGTCGAAAGCGCGATCGCGCAGAAGAAAATACCGAGTATTATGGACTTATTCTGACCGCCTTTCAACTGATCTGCCGCCAGAATAATAAAGAATGCGGACACGGCAAAGAAAAGGATGATTCTGATTAATCCGCCGTTTTTGCCGGTGACTTTATAATCCCATCTGTCATTCATCTGAGGTTACCTCTTCTGGGTTGATTTTATTCAGCAAATATTCCACTTCATCATACTGATAGGGATAAAAGTGGAATTTGTGTACCACACCGTCCCGGGTCTTGTAATTGAAGTAATGATAGTTGGTGCCGTTGGCGCTTTTTCCTGAACTTTCCCATGCCTCAGCGATCTCGGCGTATTCATAGCTCTTGCCGTTTCCCGGCGCTGTCTGGTGATAAAAGCTGTTTTCACCGATAAGGACTTTTACAAATATGATTCTGTATACGGATACGATGATCAAAGCCAGCAACAGCAAACTGAAAATGGCGGTGCCGATAAAGGCTCCGCTGTTTTTTCTATAAAGCCATATGCTTATCCCCGCAAAAACAGCAAATAAAATAATCGGAAAAATAAGATCCTTGAAGCTTGAAGCGATTTTATATTTATAGTCACCTTTTCTCATTTTTGCAACTCCTTATGTCTTATATGTTTATTATATAAGACACGGATGCCTTTTTCAAGCGCAACAGCAGATTTACGGGATAATGAACTCCTTGACAACGCCCAGCACTTCTCTTAAATAAAAAGTCGGCTTGTCAAAATATACGGATTCGGCGCTGATTCTGCGGACGTTTTCAAAACCGTTTTTTTCGCAGATCATGGTCGCTCTTTTCAGATGATAGTCGGAGGACACGACGGCGATATCCGAACTCAGATCGTTTTCCTCAATGATTTTCTTTGAAAAAGCGATATTTTCCTTTGTGTTCGTGCTTCTTTCCTCCAAGTAAAGGCACTGGGGGTCAATGCCGTTTTCGGTAAGAATATTATACATGCACTGCGCTTCGGAGATGTTTTCACCGTTACCCTGACCGCCTGAGAGAACTGCTACGCTGTCCGGGTTTTTCTCAAGATAATCGCAGGCAGCGTTGATTCTGGTTTTCAGTGTATAGCTTGGTTTTTCTCCCTGAACGGCACAGCCCAGGACGATTACCGTGCTTTGATTTTGGGCATCGGTCTTTGCGCCGGTTACAATACTGCCCAGGGTCAGACAAAAGCATACGGTGCCTATACCCAAAACGGAAAACAGCGTGTTCAGCAAGATTTTCCCTTTCCTGCTTTTATAATGCTTTTTACAGAATCGGATGATCGGTTTCAGAAATATGCCTGTAAGGATTGCAATGAGGGACAGAAAAGCGCCGAGGACGCTGCCGATATTAAATATGATACCAAATATCGGCGCTACAAACATGTACATATAGTAACAGCCCAATGCGATGAGCGCAAGCTGAATGATAATTAGGATTACAGATTTAATTTTTTTCATTTTTAATACTCTTTATTTTCTTTGACAAAATTACGGTGAATACGATTAACGCAAGGATGTATATTGCTAAAAAAAGATATCTTAACAAAAATCCGTCGTCCGTGAACCATGTCAGCATTCTGAAAACAATAAATGCCGGCGTGATGGAGGTGAGGACAATAAAAGCATAAAGCTCAGTCAGAATACCTGCGCTGATTTTGTCTGTTTCCGTCCGGTATTTCACAAATCCAGTCAGAAATACGATCATTGCGGTGATAAACAGAATGACCGTGGCAAGCAGCAGGTAGATTTCAATAAAAGCATAAAACGGCTTTAAGTTTAAAAACATCAGCTCGGTCGTTCCGCCTATGGCGTTTGCGCCTATGCTAAGGCAAAAAGCGATGATCTCCGCGACAACAAATTTTGAACGTGCTTTTTTATGCTCGGTTTTATCCGCAGGTTTTTCTGTTTCAATCACTTTTATGACAGGTTCCGGCTTCTTTCCTGTCAGAAGTTCGTCAATGGTTATTCCCAGCGTATCTGCAATATCCGGCAGCAGCGTTATATCGGGGAAGCCGTCCCCGTTCTCCCATTTTGAAACGGTGCGGTTGCTGACATTCAGCAGCTCGGCAAGCTGTATCTGGGTCAGCCCCTTTTCCTTTCTTTTGGAGTTGATTATTTTTCCGGTGGCTTTTGCGTCCATAATTTCTCCTCCCTTGTTATCTTGATTGTAACAGAATACAAAGAAAAACACAATGTACGCATAAAAGAAGAATTCCACGCGGCGTGGAATATGCCTGAAACACGCAAAAAAGGGGCTGTAAAAACAGCCCCTTTTTGGTAATCTTTTGGTAATCGTATTGATTTAGTTCAGCAATCCTACCAATCCTACGCCCAGTCCGCTTACAGCCATGAGGGCGGCGAGCACAATCGCTGTGATTTTAACGAATTTTCTGTTCATTTTCTCTCCTTCTATTTCATCAGCGCGTCAGCGTCCGCCAGCAGTTTGTCGGCGATTGCCTGAGCCTCTGCTCTGGTCTTTCCTATGGCGGTGATATACGCCTTGATTTTCGGTTCCGTTCCTGACGGACGGACGATGATTTTATTGCCGTCGGTGAGAGTATAGGCAAGCACGTTGGATTTTGGCAGGTCAATGGCCTTGGTGCCCGAATCCGCAATGTTCGTTGAAACAGAGGTTTTATAGTCGTCAATGACTGTAACTTCCATTCCTCCGAAGCTCTTGGGAGTGTCGGCTCTCAGACCGTCCATAATGGCTGCCATTTTTTCCATACCGGACGCGCCCTCAAAGGTATAACTTGAAACGGTGTTGAAATAGTAACCGAATTCATCATATATGCTGTCCATAACCTCTGCAAGGCTCTTGCCTTTGGTTTTGTAGTACGCCGCCATTTCGCAGATAAGCATGGAAGCCACAACAGCGTCCTTGTCCCTGGCGTGGGTACCGGCGAGATAACCGTAGGATTCCTCAAATCCCATAACGAAATCATCCGCTCTGCCCTGCGCCTCCAGCTGCGTGATCAGCTCTCCTATATACTTAAAGCCGGTGAGGAGATTTTTAAAAGTGCAGTTATATTTCCTGGCAATTACCTCTGCAAGGTCGGTAGAAACAAAGGACTTGACCGCAATGCTGTTTTCAGACAGAAGCCCTTTTTCCTTTTTCTGAGAAAGGAGGTAGTTGAGCATCATCGCACCCACTTCGTTACCGCTCATCAGCTTGTAGCCGCCGTTGCCGTCTTTTACGGCGATTCCCACACGGTCACAGTCCGGGTCCGTTGCCAGCAGCAAATCGGGCTGAATATCCTCCGCCATTTTAAGGGCGCATTCAAACGCCTGCTTGATCTCCGGATTGGGGAAAGGACAGGTGGGGAAATTTCCGTCGGGCATTTCCTGCTCGGGAACAACGTAGACCTCTTTTACGCCGATTCTGTCCAGAATCTTTCTTACAGGCTTATTTCCCGTGCCGTTAAGCGGCGTGTATATTACCTTAAGACCGGCGTTTTTTGTTATATCCGGATTTACACACTGCTTGATGACCTCATCAAGAAAGGCGTCAATTACCTCATCGCCCATATACTCGATCAGACCGTTTGCAACAGCCTCATCAAAATCCATGGACTTGATTCCGGTAAAATAGTCAACCTTTTTGATGTATTCATAGGTTTCGTTGGCTTCCTCGTCGGTCATCTGATAGCCGTTTGCATTGTAGCATTTGTAACCGTTATATTTGGCAGGGTTGTGGGAAGCGGTAAGAATGATACCGCTGGAGGTCTTGAAATACCTGATTGCAAAGGAAAGGCAGGGCGTGGGCTGCAGTTCCTTGAAAAGATAGACCTTAATGCCGTTGGCAGCCAGGACCTTTGCGGCTTCCTTCGAAAAATAATCCGATTTGATACGGGAATCATATCCGATTGCGATGGACGGATGTTCAAAATGCGCGTTGAGAAAATCCGAAAGGCCTTGTGTCGCCTGACAGACGGTGTAATAATTCATTCTGTTTGTGCCGGCGCCGATTACACCGCGCAGACCTGCTGTTCCAAATTCAAGGCAGCGGTAAAATCTGTCCAGTATCTCATCATCCTTGCCTTTGATGCTTTCCAGCTCAGCTTTGAGGTCCGGGTCGGCGACAGCCTTTTCCAGCCATTCGTTATACAATGTATTGATATCCATAAAAACACATCCTTTATAATTATAGGTATATCTTAAACCTATTAAAATATATTGTCAATAATGTTGTGAAATGATATAATTAAAATCGGTGATGATTTATGTACGCAAAGGTAAAGAGTCTTGGTATATTCGGACTGGAGGCATTCGGCGTTACGGTTGAATGCGATATCAGTCAGGGACTGCCGCGCTTTGATTTGGTGGGGCTTCCCGACGCCGTGGTTAAGGAGAGCCGCGAGCGTGTCCGCGCATCCGTTAAGAATTGTCACCTGGATTTCCCTGTTTCACGTATTACCGTTAATATTGCCCCTGCCGATATCAAGAAGGAAGGCTCTCTTTATGACCTGCCTGTGCTGATTGCTATGCTCAGGGCAAGCAAACAACTGAAAGGGGATACGGACGGCTTTGCTTTTATCGGAGAACTGTCCCTTGACGGTGAGGTAAGGCAGGTAAACGGTGTTTTACCCATGCTGCTGAAAGCAAAGGAAGAGCAAATACCGGCGGTTTTCATCCCCTATGACAACAGACTTGAGGGCAGTGTTCTTGAGGGAATAGATGTCTTTCCCGTAAAAAATATATTTGAGGTGATGAAGCATATTTCCGGTGAGGAAAAAATTGCGCCCTGCTACAATAAAAATCTGACCGAAACGGAGATAAGCTATTCCGTTGATTTTTCTGACGTAAAGGGTCAGGCGGAGGCGAAAAGAGCGCTGGAGATCGCGGCGGCAGGCGGCCATAACTGTATTATGGTGGGCCCGCCGGGATCGGGAAAATCCATGCTGGCAAAAAGAATCCCCACCATTCTGCCGGATATGACGTTTGAGGAAAAACTGGAAACCACAAAGATTTATTCCATAGCAGGATTGATTCCGCCAGGGAAAGCGATTATTGATAACCGACCCTTCCGTTCGCCGCATCATACCGTATCGGCGCAGGCGCTCACCGGCGGAGGTACGACCATACGGCCGGGAGAAATCAGCCTTGCGCACAACGGCGTTATTTTTATGGACGAATTTCCCGAATTTGACCGCCGATGCAAGGAGGCTATGCGCCAGCCGATGGAGGATTCAACGGTAAATATTTCAAGAGCCTCCGGCACTGTTTCCTATCCGGCGAACTTTATGCTGATTGCCGCTATGAATCCCTGCCCCTGCGGATTTTACGGCCACCCTGTAAAAGAATGCAAATGCACGCCGGCGGCAAGAAAACGGTATATGGACAAGGTGTCCGGTCCTATCCTTGACAGAATTGATATACATATCGAGGTAGCTCCCGTTGAATACGAACAGCTTTCCCGCAGAGCGCAGGAGGAGACCTCGGCGCAGATAAAGAAACGGGTCAACAGAGCCAGGGCGATTCAGCAGAAAAGATTTGAGGGTACGTCAGTAAGTTGTAATGCCAGGATGACGCCTGCAATGACAAAAGAATTTTGCGTGCTGACGGATGACGCGGATGCCCTGCTTAAAATGAGTTTTGAGAAGATGGGTCTCTCTGCAAGAGCGTATGATAAAATTCTGCGTATGTCAAGGACGATTGCCGATTTGGATGAGAGCGAGCTTATTGAACTGGATCATATTGCCGAGGCACTGCAGTATCGCTCCCTTGACAGAAAGTATTGGAATAACGAACAGATTTAAAACAGGTTGGGGAGGAAAACATTTATGGATATTAAAAAAACCATGGACAATCTTGAGAAAAACGGTATCAAGTCCTATTTTGTGGAAACGAAAGAAGAGGTTGTTCCGCTTATAAAAACTCTTGTAAACAAAGGGGAAAGCGTCTCAAACGGCGGCTCGGTGACCCTGCAGGAAACCGGTGTGATGGACCTTTTAAACAGTGGCTACTATGATTTTATTGACCGTACCGGGCTGGAAGGGGAAGAACTCAGACAGGCGTATATCCGCGCCTTTGGCTGCGATACCTTTTTCTGCTCCTCAAACGCCGTTACGGAAAACGGAGAGCTGTATAATGTGGACGGTAATTCAAACCGTGTCGCCTGCATCGTTTACGGACCGCGCCAGGTTATTATGGTAGTTGGTGTGAATAAAATCGTTAAGGATATCAACGAGGCAGTAAAACGGGTAAAAGAAAAGGCGGCGCCCCTGAATACCAAACGTCTTTCCTGCAAAACGCCTTGTGAAGCGACAGGTAAATGCATCAGCCTTAATAAAGAAGATCCCCTGATGTGTGATGGCTGCGCGAGCCCCCAGCGCGTATGCTGCAACTATGTTGTGTCTGCCAGACAGCGCCATAAGGACAGAATCAAGGTTATTCTTGTTAATGAAAATCTGGGATACTGATAAAAAAAGCCGTGGGTTATCCCACGGCTTTTAAATTATGTTAACCAAAATTTTTGTATGATTTTTTTAAAACAATTCCTTCTTTAACGCGATTGCGTCGGCTTCGGTTATTTCCCTGATCACTCTGCAGGGATTGCCGGCGGCAAAAGAGTTGGCGGGTATATCCCTTGTGACAACACTGCCTGCGCCGATAACGCAGCCGTCGCCGATGGTTACTCCGCCTGTTACGGTTACGCAGCTGGCTATCCAGCAGTTATCGCCGATGGTAATAGGCTTGGCATATTCATCGTCATAAAGCGTTCCGTCGGCTTTTTCCTTCAGATTCCTGTCTTGGTATCTCAGCGGATGAACGGGCGTCATAATGGACACGTTGGGACCGATCATAACATTATCGCCGATTCTTACGGGGCAGCAGTCAAGCACGGTGAAATTGAAGTTCGCATAAAAGTTTTTGCCGATAGATGTGAAAACGCCGTAGTCAAACTGAACAGGTCCCTGCAGAAATACACCTTTTTTTCGGTTGGGTACAAGCTCTTTCAGGATTTGTTCGCGCTTTTCCTCTTCATCTTCGAAAGTATCGTTGTACATTTTTGAAAGCTTGTGCGCCTGCAGCCTGAGCGACGCCAGTTCCTTGTCACTTGGATTGTAAATCTTGCCCGCAAGCATTTTTTCTTTTTCTGTCATAGATATATGTCCTTTCCGTGGTTACAAGCATGTCCTAATTGTATCATAGTTTCATCGCGGAATCAAAGGTGACCACAATTTTTAAATAAAGAACAGGCACCGAAACAGTCCCCCGGACTGTTTCTACGCTGCGCATTGCCCTTTTCGAATCTCGCATTATAAAAAAACAGGCACACAAGAGTGCACCTGCTTTTTTATGGCGGAGACGGCGAGATTCGAACTCGCGGGGGATTGCTCCCTAACTGATTTCGAGTTTTATGAAGTGCTTGCACGGAACGGTCAGTTTTGTGTCAGCTTCAGACAGCTTCGTCCTCGCCGCAAAACCGCATAAACACTGGCTTTTTCACGCCAAAACCCCGAAAAGCCCGGTATTTCGGGCAAGTTCGAATAAGTCGGAAAATGCGCCAAAATCCGCATTTTTGGAAAGAACTACGGAAAGAACGGAAAGAATTGAGAGCAATCAGGTAATACACACGGACAGTCACACCGGCAAATAGACTTTGAAAGGTGTATTGCTATGAATGACACAGCTATCAACTGGGACGAGATTCCCGATATCATGACAAAGGATCAACTTTATCGGATTTGCCATATCAGCAAGTCCACCGCCCGGTATCTTCTGCAAAGCGGAAAGATACCCTGCTATTATACAGGCAAGCAGACACGCTGCTATAAAATCAAAAAGGAAGATGTGATCGCCTATTTAGAGGATCGCAAAGTATTCCCGGAAGCCTATGCTGCACCGAAGGGGTGGTATAAGGGCTATTATGAGATCAAACTGGAAATCCATCTCCCGCCGGAAGTCTTGGAGGAACTGCACGAGTATTATGCCGACCTATTCTCCCAGTACAAAGATGTTTTGACCGCTTTGGAAGTTTGCAAGCTCACAGGCTACAGTAAGACTGCCATCAACAACTGGTGCGCCGGCGGACAACTGAAAGCATTTAAGCGCCACGGCGTCAACCATATCCCGAAAATATATCTCATTGAATTTCTCTGCTCTCCCTATTGCCGCTCTGTCACACGGAAATCCGACTGGCACGTTCGGACGCTGAAACGCTTCCCATCTTGGAGAAAACAGAAACAGGTACAGGGGGGTGAGAAGTAATGGCAAATTTCTTGGAAGAGCTGTACTACGGCAATGTTGATCCGCAGGCGAGGGGATACCGAAAGGGCAGTCATAATCTTAAGGTTTCAAAAAACATCAACGAGCTGGAAGAAAAGCTGACTGAGCGTTTAAGCGGTGCGGACAAGGCGATGTTCCTCGATTTCTGCAATGCTTACGGAGAACTGATGGGCGAAAGCGGCCTTGATTCTTTTCTCGTTGGCTTCCGTCTCGGCGCAAAAATGATTTTTGACACCTTTTGCAGCGATGATGCACCGTTTGAAAGCTTTCTGAAAGATTAAAAATCGTACATTCGTAAAACGAAGCCTCCTTTGGTACAATGAGCATATCAAAGGAGGTTTTCATTATGGCTAAAACAATATTTGAACAAACGGGCGGCACATACACCATGCAGGGCGATTATCGCCTGCCTGATCTTACCTTACCACCCGAAGAAGAACGTCCTATCGGCGTGTGGGGGCAACGACGTAGGCGGTATTTGCAACAGCACCGTAAAATTCTCTACTATAACCTGCTCACTTCCGACAAACTCCGCTCACATCTCGCCGATGTAGAGGATGAAGCACAGGAACTCTTTTTTCGGCTGGTAAAAGAGTACGCTAAAAAGGAAGGTGTTACCGAACAGCTTAAGGCGAAGAATCAAATGGAGTGGGTGTGCAGGATGAATAACATTCGAGAACGTGTCAACGAAGTTGTAAATGCAGAAATGATTTTCACATAGAAACCATTAAATTGACAAGCGGGTGCAGGAGTTTGGATTCTTGCACCTGTTTTGTTTTCTAATCTTAAAAGAAGAAATTAGTCAATCACAATTTGCCAAATCATACTTGACTAATTTTAATTTTGTGTTATACTGTATTTAGTTATACTATAAGTAATGCGTGGCGCTGAGATGGGAGGATGTAATTCATGTTTATCGGCAGAGAGCGTGAACTTGCGACGCTGAATAAGTGGTAAGATTCGGCTAAGTTTGAATTTGTAGTAATCTATGGCCGCCTTCGTGTGGGCAAAACTGCGCTGATCAGCCAGTTTATTGACGATAAAAACGCCATCTATTTTATGGG
>JAGHJI010000030.1 GCA_017886765.1 Eubacterium sp. | reverse complement strand
GAAACAAATAAATCCTATTGCATTCTTTGTGGTGTCGTTTAACGCTTTTGTTGCGCTTGTGATCTGCTCGTTATAATTTACAAGTCCCAGTCCGCAGAAAAGAATGATTGTCTGGATTGTATATGCCATTTTCTGCAGGAAGCCCTTCATGGAAAAGGTAATCGACTCGTTTCTCTCTCCGTTTTTGTATTCGCCGTAATCCACTATGTCAGCAAGGAAAATCGTCTGTGCCACGAACATGGAAGCAATACCCGTTGACGAAATGATATACGCTATATCAAGGGCGATTGTAATTTTAAGTACGGGACCGAATATGTACATAAGCACATAACCCAGTATGGTTGCGATAAGAGATACCTGGTAAATTTTCTTCTTACTCATCCATTTGGAAAGAATGGGGATAACAAGCAGTCCGAGAACGGAACCCACCGCTCCTATCGTCTGGAACAGGGACTGCCCTGTAGGTTCTCCGAGAACATCGGTGAAATAATATACCGCGGTGCCGGAGGTCAGATACCAGCCCGCGTTTGACAGCATGGCTACAATCATAAATACTACAAGCTGGTCGTTTTTTGCAATAACGGTGAAAATCTTTTTAAATGAGAATTTAGATTTTTTATCGTACACAACGTGCTTTTCCTTGGTGGATAAAACGCATATTACCGCGAACAGAACAAGCAGACAGGAACAGATCCCCGCCCAGCGGGAGAAACCGCTGGCGCTGTAGCCTTTATCCGTTGTGATTCCGCTGGAAAGCAGGGGGAGAACGATGGGCGTTGCGATGGTTATGATTCCCTGACCGAGACCGCTGAAGGTTCTTGCAACAGTGGAGACCATATTTCTGTCGCTCGGGTCGCTGGTGAAAGACGGAACCATGCTCCAGTACGGAATGTCCGCCATGGTGTTGGTCATGCCCCACAGCACATACATAAATCCTATGTAAATATACAGCTTTGTTCCGCTCATTCCGAAATTTGTGAACAGCAGGAACAGAACGGTTGCGTTACACACCGCGCCTATAATGATCCAGGGACGGTATTTTCCCATTTTTGTTCGGGTATTGTCAACGATTGTGCCCATCATTGGATCGTTGATACCATCCCAGATCCTTGCCAGCGGCGTAAGGATCAGCAGAAAGCTTTCTTTCAGTCCCAGAACGCTGGAAAGATAGTAACTTAAAAAGGAATAAAACATTCCGTAGCTAAGGTCAAGACCTATGGCGCCGACGCCGTAACCGATTTTTTCGCGCCAGGTTGTTTTGTATTCGCTCATATATTTCCCTCCGTGCCAGATAATATAACAATTATATCATAATGTAATAACTATGGCAAATTTATATAAATTACAAAACAATTACAAAAAATAAAATCCTTGACAATACAGATTCTGACCTCTATAATATAGGTAAGTGGTATGAAATCCCATAAAAATTCATAGAAATCCCATATTTATCCCAAATATTTTGCAGATAAAAAATGGATTCCCATAAATTCGTGAAAGGAGGAGAGCAGATATGGACGAGCTGTTTGTAAATCACAAGACCCATAAGATCGACGCCAAGGGCAGAATTTCAATCCCTGCCGATATGCGTGCGAATCTGGGTCAGGAATTTATTGCGTCCAGAGGTTTCGGTAAGTGCCTTGCTCTCTATCCGATGGATGAGTGGAATCGTTTTATGGAAAAAATAAGCGAGATCAACCAGAAAAAAAGGAAAAAACTTGAGTTTTATTTTGCCGCCAACGCGGAAAAAATGAGCCTTGACGGTCAGGGCAGGATTCTCCTTAATGAAAATCTGCGCCGTCAGGTTGGTCTTCTTGGTCAGAAAGAGGCCGAGGTTTTCGGTAACAACAAGAGAATAGAGATATGGAATTGTGATCTGTTCAACGAGCAGCTTAACAGCATTGATGAGGAAGAGGTAGAGGACATTCTTGATGAATACGGAATTTAATCATAAGAGTGTGCTGTTTGACGAATCCGTTAAAGCGCTGGCTTTAAACGGTGAAAAAATTATCATGGACGGTACTGCCGGCGGCGGAGGCCATTCCAAAGAAATTGCGAAAACGGCAAAACGCCTTATCGCCGTTGACCGTGACCCTGATGCCATAGCGGTTTTGAATGAAAGACTCGGCGGTCTGAGCAATGTTACGGTTGTGCACGGTAATTTTTCAGATATTAAAAACATTTTAAAAAAACTTGACATTGATGCTATCGACGGACTGCTTCTTGATCTTGGCGTAAGTTCTTTTCAGCTTGACACGGCGGACCGGGGATTTTCTTTTCATAAGAACGCCCCCCTGGATATGCGTATGAGCAAAACCGGACTCAGCGCGGCGGATGTTGTAAATACGTACAGCGAGCAGGAGCTTGCCGACATTATTTATAAATACGGCGAAGAAAAATTTTCCCGCCGTATAGCAGCGAATATTGTTAAAGCGCGAGAGGACAAGCCGATTCAAACCACCTTTGAACTGGTGGATATTATAAAAGCGTCTATGCCCCAGAGGGCAATGCGGGACTCCCATCCCGCAAGACGTACCTTTCAGGCGATACGCATTGAAGTAAACGGTGAGCTGGACGCGCTCAGAACAACGCTTGACGATGCCTTTGACTGCCTGAACAGCGGCGGAAGAATTGCGGTTATAACCTTTCATTCGCTGGAAGACAGAATCGTAAAGGAAAAATTCAATGACTGGGGCAGGGGATGCACCTGCCCGAAAGAATTTCCTGTCTGCGTTTGCGGGAATAAACCGAAAGGGAAGGTTTTCAAAGCGATTTCGCCCTCAGAAGCGGAGCTGTCCGCCAATCCGAGGGCGCGTTCCTCCCATTTGCGTGTGTTTGAAAAATATTAACTATTTATTTGAAAGAGGTGAGTAGGATGACAAATACAGGCGATTTCAGACGTTATTCATATTCGGGTGATACATCGTACCTTATCAACTCCTTTGACGTTAGCAGGTCATCCGCTGCGCCTGCTTATGTTCCTGACCCGAGAAGAAATCTGAAGGTCAGGGAAAATGAAAAGCGCAAAAGCAAAAAGCAGCTTTTGCAGGAACAGCGGTTAGGTTTCGGCAGGGTCATAACCATAGTTGTTGTCTGCGTTTTAACGCTGGCAATGTTCTTCGGCGTGCTCAGCACCTATGCTCAGAAGAATGAACTGAATCATGAGATATCGAATTTGGAAGAGCAGCTTGCCGTTTCCCAGAGTGAAAACACGCGGATAAACAGCGAGCTTAATTCACTTGTGTCCATGAGCATGATCGATAAGTACGCTGTGGAGGAACTGGGAATGACGAAGATACAGTCCCATCAGATCAGATATATTGACGTTTCTCAGTTTAAGGAGGAACGTAAAACCGCTATAGAATATGTGGCGGAAAAAGCCAATAATTAAGTAATAATATAAATATATTTTGCGTAAAATATTGAGAGTTGGAAAACTGACTCTCAATATAGTTTTTATTAAATAAGATAACAATTGCGGGGAGGAAGCTGTATGAAAAAGAATACGGGTAAAAACATGCTGAAAAGACTGCTGATACTGTCAGTGGTCATTGTGTTTCTTCTCTGCACAAATACAGTG
>JAGHJI010000029.1 GCA_017886765.1 Eubacterium sp. | reverse complement strand
TTATGACCACTTCGATACGTCTCCGTGTATATTGTTTGTTTTGAGATTGCCTGTTGATTTTATCATTTTATAATGCGTTTGTCAATGTGTTGAAAGAAAGTATCTTTTGTGGTAAAATATTTTTATTACAAATTACGGAGAAAATTATGGTTGCGATTATTGATTACGGCGCCGGCAATCTTTCAAGCGTGAAAAAGGCGCTTGATTATCTCGGCGCGGAAAGTGAAATTACACAGGACAGGGGAAAAATTATTTCCGCCTCCCACGTCATTCTTCCCGGGGTCGGCTCGTTTGGCGACGCGATGAAATCCATGGAGGAGCGGGGTCTGGTGGATACGGTGAAAGAGGCGGCTCTCAGCGGGAAACCTTTTCTTGGCATATGCCTCGGACTACAGCTTTTATTTGAAAGAAGTGAGGAAAGCCCAGGCGTTAAGGGGCTGGGGCTGCTGAACGGTACGATTACGGAAATCCCCAGGAATAACGGTCTGAAGGTCCCTCATATGGGCTGGAATTCCGTTAAGCTGATGCAGAAAAGCGGAATATTCAGGGATATTCAGGAGGAGAGCTATTTTTATTTTGTTCATTCCTTTTATCTCAAAGACGCTGACGAGGATACCGTGGCGGCCACTACCGAGTATGGAGTTACAATTGAGTGCGCCGTGCAGAAAGGCAATCTCTGTGCGACACAGTTCCATCCGGAAAAAAGCGGCAAGACCGGTTTAAAACTGCTTGAGAACTTTCTGAATACGGAGGGCTGATTGATGTACGCAAAGAGAATTATTCCATGCCTTGACGTAAAAAACGGCAGAGTTGTCAAGGGCGTGTCCTTTGTTGATTTAAGGGACGCCGGCGACCCGGTGGAATGCGCCGCGGCTTATGACAGGCAGGGCGCGGACGAGCTGGTGCTGCTGGATATAACTGCCACCCATGAGGGCAGGAGCACAATGGTGGATATTGTCACAAGGGTGGCGGAAACCGTGTTTATCCCCTTTACCGTTGGCGGAGGAATCAGAACGGTGGAGGATTTTAAAGAACTGCTGCGGGCAGGGGCTGACAAAATCTCCGTAAATTCGGCAGCCGTGAGAAACCCCGATTTGATTAATGAAGCGTCATACAAATTCGGCGCGCAGTGCGTTGTCTGCGCCATAGACGCGAAACGCAGAAAGGACGGCGGCTGGGAGGTCTATCTCAACGGCGGACGGATACCCACGGGTATAGACGCGGTCAAATGGGCAACGGAGGCTGAACAGAGGGGCGCAGGCGAAATACTCCTGACCTCGATGGACCAGGACGGACAAAAGACCGGATATGATATAGAGCTGACCCGTACCGTCAGCGAGAATGTGGGCATACCCGTTATCGCTTCCGGCGGAGCAGGCAAGGCGGAGCATTTTTATGACGCCTTTGCTGCCGGCAAGGCGGACGCAGTGTTGGCGGCCAGTCTGTTCCATTTCAATGAACTGCCCGTTCCCGAGCTGAAAAAGTATCTGAAAGAAAAAAATATTCCGGTAAGGATATAAGAAAAGCAGGCGCATCGCCTGCTTTATTTTTTGTCAATATGGAACAGTTCTTCATATGTTGTAGCCAAGATTTCTTTCATCAATTTGATTTCCTGAGGATAAATATGTCTTTGCCCGGATTCTATATTTGCAATTATGCTCCTTGATAAATCGCAGTTTTTAAGCTGCAGTCTTGCCGCAAGCTGTTCCTGTGTTAATCCCTTTTCTTTTCTGATGCGTCTTAAATTTTTGGCGAAATCCTTTTCAAAATCCGTAATCATACTTGTTTTAAACCTTTGCACCAAAATATTGTTGACAATATTTTACCCATATGCTACGATAAAAATGCAATGAAATCATTGCAATTTGAAAAAGGGGAACAATTTATGATTCGAAAAAAGAATTTTTTTCTTGCAGTGATTGTGATTTTGTTTATAGCAGGAACAAGTTTTGCGCTTTTTCAATATAACTGTATAAAAAACAGTGTAAATATCGAACATATTGTGAATTGCCGTAATGCAATGGTACACGGCAACAACATGAATGTTGACAGCAGCGAACTATTCAGGATTGTAAAATGTGATTTTAAATGTGACGAGCCATATGTGCTTATCGATCAGACTTGCACTGGAATAAAGATTGAAGATGGCTTTGTTACCAGTATTGTTTTAGGAAAAAACGGGAAAGTGCACAATAGGAAAAATAAGGGTACATGCGACTTGTCCGATCTTGCATTTGAAAGGTATACTTATGATGAATATGTTATGTATATTGTACGCAGTTCGACGGATCAGGAAATATATGTTCCGCTTTCACTCTTGGATATGTCAAACCCTCCGAAAAATTGTGATGATACGGATTGTTCTTTCTTTTCAGTTGGTGAAACAGATTATGGTCAAACTGATGAAACCGTATACAAAATAAATTTAAAATAACTTAAATATCAGATTTTCAGCCTTCTGTTCAGCGGAAGGCTTTTTATTTTTTTGGAACATATTTCTAACTGTTGATTAAATTACTACATAATGTTATAATCAATATGAGAAAATATGCGGAGATACTAAATATGCCAAAAGAAGAGAGTATAAGAAATGACAATTTAATCATAGGCAGAAATTCCGTGATAGAACTGCTCAAAAGCGGCCGAGAGGTTGAAAACGTGCTGATAGCCAAGGGCGAGCGTGAAGGCTCAATCACCAAAATTACCGCAATGTGCAGGGAAAAGGGGATTGTGATCAAGAGCGTGGACAGAAGAAAACTCGACTTCATGTGCGGTAACGCCAATCATCAGGGCGTCGCCGCCAATGTGCCGGCACACAGTTATGCAACGGTGGAGGAAATTCTGGAATACGCGAAAAGCAAGGATGAGCCGCCCTTTATTGTGATCTGTGATGAAATAGAGGACAGCCATAATCTGGGCGCGATTATCCGCAGTGCCGAGGCCTGCGGCGTTCACGGTATTATTATTCCCAAAAGACGCAGCACAGGACTTAATTATATCGTTGCGAAAACCTCCTGCGGCGCGCTGGAATATATGAAAGTGGCGAGGGTCGGCAATCTTGCCTCAACCATTGAGGAGCTTAAAAAGAAAAACATCTGGGTTTACTGCGCCGATATGGACGGGCAGCCCTGGTGCAAAACGGATTTTTCAGGCGGATGCGCGCTTGTCATCGGTAATGAAGGCAGGGGAGTGGGCAGACTTGTTAAAGAGAAATGCGATGTAACGGTCAGCCTGCCTATGCGCGGAAAAATCAATTCCCTGAACGCCTCCGTGGCGGCGGGAATTATTATGTATGAAGTGGCAAAACAAAGACTTGGATTGTGAGTGATGCAATATGAGCGAGAATTTATCCATTGATGAAATCATCAAGCAGGCTGAGGAAATCAGAAAAAAGACAATAAAAAAAGCCCGTTCGGCTATGGAGGATATTGACACCTCCGCCCGTGAGATTACACAGCGGGATATTGAGGTGCCGACGGTCAATCCGGAAGATGTTGTCATTGAGCCGCCGAAACATACGGAAAAGAAGAAATTTGTTCAGGAGCAGAAAACCGCCGTCGTGGACCATGAGGCGGTTAAGTCGAATATCGCCGGCGACGATGGTAAGACGAAGGTTATTGACCAGAAAACAAAGGCGGTCAAAGTGGAT
Source organism: Eubacterium sp. (assembly GCA_017886765.1). Taxonomy (GTDB): domain Bacteria; phylum Bacillota; class Clostridia; order Oscillospirales; family Acutalibacteraceae; genus Eubacterium_R. The sequence goes on along the minus strand of JAGHJI010000029.1, from coordinate 8,110 downwards.
GACAAGACAAGCGTGGTTGAAAAGGTCAGTGATGTAAAAGAGAAAAAAAGCTTTTTCAGCAGTCATTCGGAGGAACCGCTCTATTCAAAACTTCCGCCGGAAATCATAGAGCGTCCCGCCACGATAAAAAGCAAATCAAAATTTGACAACACGTCCGATTTGCAGGAGCTCCCGACGATTGTGGCGGTTGACGAGCTTGAGCATACAAAACTGTCACCGCTGGATTATATGAAATCCGACGAGGGCTATAAGAGCGACGAGGGCGAGCAGATCGTGCTTGACGGGTTTGAGGACAGCACGGAAGAGGTTGCCAAAATTGACGAGGAAGTCGCCGAAAAACAGCTCAGGGAAAGGCGCAAGGATAAGGTCAATAAGTTCCGGCTTTTCGGTCCGGACGAGCTTGAGTCCGAAAACACGGGGCAGAAAACGGTACAGAAGGAATATGAACGCGGCGATGAAAAAACGGAGTTTATGGAAAAGCTGTTCGCGTCCAAAACCTCGGTCACGATGTCCGCTGTCATAACCTTCGTATTATCTGTTATCCTGGGTCTTCTGACGGTATTCAAAGACAGCGCTTATATGCCCTCATTTTTGCTGGACTACACGTCGTATTTTATTGCGGTAACGGTAATATACGCAGTGGTTATTGTTGTCAATATAAAAACGGTTCTGCACGGCTTCAACCTGAAAAACGGCATAAACAGCGATCTGCCCATTTCCATATTAAGCCTTATTGTTCTGGTGCATACTATACTGATGACGGTGGACAGCAATGTTTATATAGATATGGGGAATGTGTATGTCCTTGCGGCGAGTTTCGCTTTTCTGCTGAGCGCAATGGGCAAGCGGTGTCTGATTACACGGATTATTGAAAATTTTGAATTTCTGACTTCCCTTGATGATAAGTATACCATTGAGGACATACTGAATACCGTGGACGCAACAATTATCAGCCGCGGACTTCTGACCGGTGACCCGAAACTGAAAACAAGTATAAAAACAGATTTCCCCACTAAGTTTCTGGATATCAGCTGCAGCGACGAGCCGGCGGACGGTATAGCGAAGATAACAGGCATGATCATGCTGGGGCTTAATGTGATCTTGTTTGCCGTATTTACATTTATTCATAACAACTGGCATATCGGGCTTAATATTGCGGTCTGCGGTTTGTGCATTTCCGTTCCGTGCATGTCGCTGTTCAACACGAACAGCGCGTTGCTGGGCGTGTCAAAGGCGCTGAAAAAAAGCGGTGCCATGATCAACGGCTTTGAAGGCGCCAAGGTCCTTGACAACGCCAACGCCATCGTAATTGAGGCGCAGGACCTCTTTGCTCCCAACAGCTGTGAGATCCACGGCATCAAGACTTTTAACGGCGCAAAGGCTGACGACGTCATTCTCAAGACGGCGGCGGTCATTATGAAAACAAAAAGTCCGCTCTCCTATGTTTTTGACGATGTGGTTATAGGAAAGCAGACCATTCTGCCGGATGTTGACGGCGTGGTGTACGAGGACAGGCTGGGCACATCGGCATGGATATACAGGAAAAAGATACTTGTGGGCACCAGAGAACTGCTTATTCACCACGGCGTGCAGGTGCCTAAGGAGGAATTTGAGGCAAAATATACCCGCAAGGGCCGGAAGATCCTTTATCTTGCCGTAACGGGCAAGGTAATGGCGATGTTCGTGGTTTCGTACAATGCGGACCCGTCGCTCAAAAGAGCGCTCAGAAAGCTGGAAAAGAGCGGTATGACGATTCTGGTCAAAAGCTCCGATCCGTTTATAAATGATGAAAGCATTGCTGAGCTTTTCTCCCTCCCGGACGGTTTTGTGCGCGTTATGAGCGCGTCAAATGGCAGGGCGTTTGAAAAGTATTCGGATATGTCTGCCGAAAAATCACCGGCCTATGTTGTACATAACGGCAGCGCGCTGGGCTTTGTGTCCGCAATGAACGCGGCGGAAAATCTGGAGGAGACCCGGAAAATGCTCAGTGTTCTGGTTTCTTTCGGCAGCGCTCTCGGATTCGGCGTGGTCATTCTGCTGGCGGTGGTCAGCGGTATAGGACAGCTCGGCGCGGTAAATATTGTAATTTTTCAGGCGCTTTGGTGCATATTTGTGGAAATCGTGGCTAAAATAAAAAGACTCGGACTATAAATTTTAAAGGAGAGGTCTTTTTGAAAAGCTTGGATCAAACAAAAACAACGGCGAATCTTATGGCGGCTTTTGCCGGTGAAAGTCAGGCGAGGAACAAATACACGTATTATGCCGCCAAGGCGGAAAAGGACGGATATGTGCAGATCGCTCAGCTCTTCAGAGAAACGGCGGAAAACGAGCGCGAGCACGCTGAAATCTGGTTCAAACTGCTGAACGGCAGCGAGGAACTTCCCGACACGGCGACCAATTTGAAAGACGCCGCAGAGGGTGAAAACTATGAGTGGACGGATATGTACGCGACCTTTGCCAAGGAGGCGAAGGAAGAGGGATTTGACCACATCGCGTTTCTTTTTGATTCCGTGGCGAAAATTGAAAAGGAGCATGAGCAGCGTTTCCGTAAATTGCTGGAAAATGTAGAAAACGGGCTTGTGTTCAGCAGGGATGAGGAAAAGATATGGATCTGCTCAAACTGCGGAAACATCGTTATCGGCAAAGAGGTACCGAATCAGTGTCCCGTCTGCAAAAAACCGAAAGCGTACTTTCAGATTAAAGCTGAAAATTATTAAAATAAAAATGACTTGCTTTTACCGGCAAGTCATTTTTTTATAAATTAAACAGTTAATTCTTTTATCTTCCTACTAAATAATCAAGTGAAACATTATAGAAATCAGCAATTTTTATGAGCATATCTATCGGAACATTAATTTTACCGCTTTCGTAATCGGAATAAGTGCTTTGATCAATTTTTAAATAAGCTGCTAAATCTTTTTGCTTTAAGTCGCGGTCCTCTCGCAAATTCCGTATTCGCTCAAACCTCATTGCATATCACCCGTTGATATTATATGTTATGGGCGAAATCCATATTGACATTTATGGGTAATACCCATATAATTAAATATGCGAATGATATTTTGGCATCGGAGGTTATAGGAAAAGAAGTTTTTACAATTTCCAAAAAATCACAGTTTATATTAAGTATATAAATTCCGAATATGTGCAAAATATTACAGATATATTTACATTATTTGAGGAGTAGATTATATGAAAGCAACAGGCATTGTCAGAAGAATTGACGACCTTGGAAGAATTGTAATACCGAAGGAAATAAGACGCTCGTTCAGGATAAAGGAGGGCGATCCGCTGGAGATTTTTACAGATGCGGAGGGTGAGGTCATTTTTAAAAAGTATTCGCCCATAGGCGAGCTTTCCAATTTTGCCAATCAATACGCGGAGGTGCTCCATAAAAACGGCGGACTGCCCATTGCCATTATGGATAATGACCATGTTATCGCCGCGTCGGGTATCAGCAAGCGTGAGATACTTGAGCGTAGGGTGACCAAAAATCTTGAAGAGCTTATGGAAAACAGAGCGATTCATATCTCAACCGACACGGTTCCGAGTATGAACGCCATTGAAGGCTTTAACAGAAAGGCGAATGTGGTTTATCCTATTATATACGGAGGGGATGTCAGCGGAGCCGTGGCTCTGATTGAGGAGCACAACAACACCCTGCCCAGTGAAACGGATATAAAACTGGTACAGGTGGCCGCCGCTTTCCTTGGCAAGCAAATGGAGTAATAATTTATTCACTTTGCACAAAAAATTATACAAATATTTGTGCAAAGTGTTACATAGGTAGAAACTTGCACAAAAAACTTGATTTTTTTAAACGTAAGCATATAATGTAGTCAAAGAGAGGAAAACAAGAGACGGACAGAGGTCAGATCTATGAGTAAAATCAAATCAGAAGCTTACGGATATGTTAAAGATATGTTTGCTCAGCACCATATGGTCAAAAGAGCGGTTCTCTCCTTTATCAGCATTATCATCATGGGCTTTGGAATTTCCCTTTTCTCTGTTTCCGGATTCGGAGTTGATCCCTTCACTTCCATGAATATGAACGTCGCAAGCACGCTGGGCATCGGTTTCGGTACATATCAGTTGATTGTCAATATGATTATACTGCTTTATGTGCTGATCGTTGCGCACAGAGGGTTAATCGGTATAGGCACGGTTGTCAATATGGTCGGCAGCGGTTATGCCTGTGAGTTTTTCCAGAGCATCATTCAGCCGGCGGTTGAAAATCACTATACCCTTGCCGTAAGAATCCCCCTTCTTGCAGCCGGCATAGTAACCCTGTGCTTTGCCTGTTCACTGTTCTTTACCGCCAACGTGGGCATCGGACCGTACGACGCGCTGGGATTTATGCTCAGCCGCGGCACGAAGCTGAAATACAAATGGGCAAGAGTTTGTACGGACGTTACGGTCGTTCTTATCGGACTGATCGTAAGCGGTGGCCTGACAGCAGCGTTGAACGGGAATTTTGCCGGAGTTAAAAACATCGGAATAGGCACGGTTATCACCGCGTTCTGTATGGGACCGTTGGTAAACGCGTTTAACAAGAGCGTTTCGGCAAAGATATTTAATGTGGACTATGAAAAAATCAGTAAGGACATAGCGTTCTTTATGCTGAAGGGCGCGTTTAACAAAAACGCGAGACCTGAATATGTTGCAAGGGCTGAAAGAAATCATGCCCCGGCGCCTTACGGTTTTTCAAAATAGTCAACAAGGTTGCTGAAATTATTTCTCAACCTTTTTATATATACCAGCTACGTTTTCACATAAATTTTTACCCCTTATGAAAAAGGCACGCTTTGTTATTAAGCGTGTCTTTTTCATTTTTTATTTATGATATTTTGAATGGTTGATTATGGTGAACGCCCGATAAACCTGCTCCAGCAAAACAAGTCTTGCCAGCTGGTGCGGCAGCGTCATTCTGCCGAAAGACAGTTTGGCTTTACCCAGAGCTTTGACATTATCATCCAGACCGAAGGAGCCCCCGATGATAAAGCAGATATGTGAATGGGCAAGGGCCGTTTTTTCAATCAGTCCGGAAAATTCACGGCTGTCGTATTCTTTCCCTTCTATGCAAAGGGGGAATACGGCGGCGCCTTTGGGAATCTTCTTTATAATACGCTCTCCCTCTTTTTTTATGACGTTTCTTATCTCGTTATCAGACGGATTGTCAGAGCATCGTTCCTCACTGATTTCCGTTATATCCACCTTCGTGAACGCGCTGAGTCTCTTTATATATTCGGCGCAGCCGTCACGCAGATAACTTTCTTTCAGTTTTCCTACGGCAATTACGGTAATGTTCATCACAGGACAATACCTCCGGCGTCATTTTCCGGCGGAGAAACGTATAGTCTAAAGTCTCTGTCCTGCATGAGTCCGATTGCGTTCAGCGCGGACAGCGCAGTCTGTCTGGCGATATGAGGCATATTGTTTTCCCTGCTCAGATGGGACAGAACAAAACGGGTGGTGCCGTTTTCCGCAAGCTCTTTTATGTACTCGGAACAGGCAAAGTTCGAAAGATGACCGTCAGGACCGAGAATCCTTTTTTTTAGCGGGTAGGGATACGGACCGGTCTCCACCATGGAAGTTTCGTGGTTCGACTCGATGAAAATCAGATCCGTCCCCGGCAGGATTTCTTTTGCGTTGTCCGTTATGTACCCTGTGTCCGTACATACGGACACGCTCCTGCCGTCCGGCAGATTGAACCTGTAACCCAGGCAGTCTACGCTGTCGTGGCTCTGTCTGAAAGTCATAACCTCTATACCGTTAAGCTCCGTATGATAATCCAATGTGTTGCAAAGGACCTTTTCATCCAGCACGCCGGAAAGCATCATTTCCTCGATGCACGCGTCCGAAGCGAAGACCGGTACCTTATGCCTGGACGAAAACACTCTCACGCCGCCGCTGTGGTCAGTATGCTCATGGGTTACGAAAACAGCGTCGATACTGTCAGGGTCCACGCCGATATCGTTTAGGGCGTTTTCGCATCTTTTAGCGGATACACCGATATCCACCAGAATATTATGACCCTTTGATGAAATCAATATTGAATTACCGCTGCTGCCTGAAAACAGCTGACAAACCTTTGACATAATGTGACTCCGATTTTCTGTATTCCCACAAAAAAGCGTATCTTAACGATACGCTTTTATTTACCTTTATTCTATTATTTAACCTGCGTCGGACACGATGTCCGCTTCTTTGATTTCCACGCGCCTAATATCCGCGCCCAGCATACTGAATTTTTCAACAACATCTTCATATCCGCGGTCGATATACTGGATATCCTCAACCGTGGTTTCGCCCTTCGCAACCAAACCGGCTATAATCATTGCCGCTCCGGCGCGCAGATCAGTGGCTTTGACATTAACACCCGTTAATTCTTTTACGCCCTCGATTACGGCGATTTTGCCGTCAACCTGGATATCCGCGCCCATTCTCAGGAGTTGTCCCACGTACTGAAAACGGTTGTCCCATACGCTTTCTGACAGGATGCTTGTACCGTTAGCGACGGAAAGCAGGACTGCCATCTGAGGCTGCATATCGGTAGGGAAACCGGGATGGGGCATCGTCTTTACGTTGCATCTTAAAAGGGGCTTGAAACGGGTCACACGCACAGCGTCGTCGTATTCAATGATCTCCGCGCCCGCTTCCTCAAGCTTTGCGCTGATGGATTCAAGGTGCTTAGGTATAACATTTTTTACAAGTACGTCACCGCCGCAGGTGGCGGCAGCAACCATATATGTTCCCGCTTCAATCTGGTCCGGAATAATGGAATAGGTACAGCCGTGGAGCTTTTCAACGCCGCGGATTTTGATAACGTCGGTACCCGCGCCGCGGACATCCGCTCCCATGGAATTCAAAAAGTTTGCCAGGTCGACAATATGGGGTTCCTTGGCGGCGTTTTCAATAATGGTAAGGCCTCTTGCCAGCACGGCGGCCAGCATAACGTTCATGGTAGCGCCTACGGAAACATTATCCATATATATGGAAGCGCCGATAAGCTTATCCGCGTTGGCGCATACCATACCGTTGACGGTTTCCACTTTCGCGCCCAGCATTTGAAAGCCTTTGATATGCAGGTCGATAGGCCTTACGCCGAAATCGCATCCGCCCGGCATTGCCACCTCCGCCTTTTTAAACCTGCCGAGCATAATGCCAATCAGATAATAGCTTGCTCTGAAATGGGAGGCAAGCTCGTAGGGCACGGGCTGGCAGGTTACGGAACGGGAATCTATTTCAATTGTATTTTTATTGATCATCTTGATTCCTGCCCCCATACGGTCAAGAATCTGTATGATTAAACTAACATCACTGATGTTGGGAATATTTTCAATACGTACTATATCATCACAAAGAAGAGCAGCGGGAATAATAGCAACAGCGGCATTTTTAGCGCCGCTGATATTGACTTCGCCGAAAAGCTCGTGTCCGCCCTTTATGACAAAATTTTCCAAGTACCGTTCACCTCTTTCAACAGGTTATACAATCGCGTCCGGTAATAATGTTTGTAAATATTATATCAAATATGCATACCGTATTATAGCAAAAGCTGTATATAAAATAAATCGTATGTATAATATTTTATCCAAAATGTAACCACTTTAATTAGTGTGGAAGCACGAAATTTTAAGCAAAAACTACACAATATATTGTGTTTATTAGTTTTATAATTTTCGATTTACAAAATGTAGTGTCCCCAAACGGTAACAAAAGAGTAACACACTGTTATTAAAATGTCAAGTATATTATTTCTGTTTTATATAATTTTATAATTTATATCTGTATTCAAATCGTATCCTTCTGATTATCAAATCTGCCGCCGGTGAGTATGGCGTCCGCGGCGAAGATCAGCTTTTTCATATCGGTATTGTTTTTCATGATTTTGCAGGGTATGGAAACCACGGACAGGACAAGCTTATAGTAATCGTCCTCTCTGCTGTATTTTGTTATGCTGCCGTCAAAAACGCTCAACAAAATTTCGTTGACAAATTCAATAAGTTTTTTATTTTTAAATTTTTCAACAAGAGCTCTGTCAATACCCTCAGCCAGCCCCAGAAGTTTTAATTTTTTATATGTTTTTTCAACATTGGTGGTCTTTATG